>JAGVYR010000006.1 GCA_018303185.1 Candidatus Woesearchaeota archaeon
CTTGCCCCTGAACTTGTCAATCCTGCCCATCCTTGACCTGCTGTCCTCCTGGCCATATGTTTCGGTGAAGAACTTGATAGAGTGGCCGTGCCTGTATGCGGCGATGTCTGTAGGCACATTTTCAGACTTATCCAGAAAGCAGGAGGCATGTCGCAATGCATATAGATCCAGGGGCTTGTCCAGCTTTACCTTATCAGGCGTAAAATAATGGCAATTATCCGTGGCGACACGCTTCCATGTGACAGCGTTCAATGACAAAAATCTTTTCCTGACCGCAGAATATCTATATCGTATAATTTCGCCCTTGGTTTCATTCTCTTGGATCCATAATGGGTCCTTTTTCCTTTTGGTGGGATGAGCTTGAAGCCAGGTTAGCAGGAAGGGAACGCTTCGCCATAATTCAACCTCCCTTGGCTCTCCGGTTTTAGTGTTGTCGATTGATACAATGATGAAATCGCCCTTGACCTTACAATCCCCGTAATCAAGGTCGATGAATTCGCCGGGCCTGAAACCTGCATCCAGTTGGACCATAAACATGGCCTTGACTTGCACGCTTGTTGTTTTTTTGATTAAATCCAGCCCTTCAGCCCAAGTTACGTGGTCATCGCCTTTGAGCCCCCTACCATTCTTTGTTTTCTTAAACTGCTTCCATGCCTGCTTAAGCGGCTTGGGTATTTCTCCTTGGTTTAGAAGTGCGGCAAACCTCTTCATCCTCCCCCTGTATGTCTCAAATGTCCCTGTTCCTGACAGCTTAGCCAATACGGACATAACCTTATCATAATCAAACATCTCCTTCCTGAAATTTTTGAAGTGTGGTAGAAACTCGTAAAGCCTTTGAAACATGATTGCCCTTGTTGCATCCTTGACTTTGTATATGCGCTCAAAATCCCTGACAGCCTCTTTATTTGCATCGCCGATATTGGGGCTGCCATAAATATTTTGAAGGTATCTTTTCTGTGATTTGTGATAGTCCAAGATAGGCATATTTCAAAAACCCCGACTACAAAGCTGGAGAAATCTACCTATTTAAATCTTTTGATACTCCCGAACCTTTTGGTAAAAGCCCCCGGCGAGAGTTGCACTCGCGACCTTTACCTGCTTGTCTGCATAGTACCAAGGTTTTGCGGATTAAAAATAAACTTCCAATCTAACGCAATAGCTACTATGCTACGGGGGCATAGAGGTATTTTGTTTTTCACATCGGTTTATAAAAATTGCTAAAAAGAAAGATAGATTGAATCAAAAAATGCCATAAATCGCGCAAATCCTAGCCGTCATCATCCCAGCCGGTGTTGTCCTCAAAATCGTCATCGTCAGACGATCCGGGGAAGTAATCTACCTGCATGCTATCCCCCCTATTGTTTAACCATCTCTTCCGCCTGGATCTCTTCGCCGCATTCCGGGCAATAGCCGTTCTTCAGGTCAGAGTCTTCAAGCGCGTACTCGCAGAGCGTGCAATAAATTGTGTTTGCCATACAGCCCACCTTAATACTGCTGGTTAACTGCGGCAAGACCAAAGAAAGCCTCAAGCTGCAGAGAGAATGACAAATCAAGTATTTAATATTTTCCATTAGCCGGGCAGCATTGGCCCAAAAGCCCATCTCCAAAAAACAAAAATTAATAAATAGGGGTGACTAGATTACTGAAGAGGGATGAACATGAGCAGGTGCGAATGCTGCGGAATAGAAGCAAATGAAAGGCTTTGCGCAGACTGCAATATGCTGCTGGAAGAGGGCTATGTTAACAATTGTGAATGCGGCAAGTACAAGAAAAGCGAATACGAGCTGTGCAGCGCCTGCTATAACAAAAGGAAGCCCTACAAGGACCTGACAGGGGAAAATAAGGTTCCTGAAAAGAAGAAGAAAGCCGGTTCTAAAAAATAAGAATGCGAGGGAAGGGATTCGAACCCTCGGATCCACTAAGGAACAGGATATCTTCCTTGCATGGAAGTGCTCCATCATGGCTTAAGTCCTGCGCGTTTGACCAGACTTCGCTACCCTCGCATGGTTTTAAAGGAAAGAAGTCAGTTTAAAAATATTGCTTTTATTGGCTTTGTCACAAGACTCGCTGCGCTCAGGTTAGCATCTCTTTTGCCATGTCAATTAAGTAGCCTCGCAAAGGAGATGCTAACCTTCTCTTGTGGCAAAGTCCGTTACATATACTTTTTCTTCTGGATATTGAGAAAAGCCTGTATGTGCTTGTGCAGCTCATGCGTGTCAGCTGCAACAGGGCCGTCATACTTTTCTGAATGGAAAGGCCAGATGTACTTGTCCACCATCGCCCTTACAAAGAAGAACCATGGGTTCATCTCCCATTTGCGCCAGAGGTGAGTCTCGAGTATGCCGTCAATAATAAACAGGGCATCTGCATGCTGCGTCCTTATTGTCTTTCCGCGCCTCTGCAGCTCAATTTCCCTTACATTATGGAAGATGGCGCGCAGCCTCACCATCCCTTTGACATTCTCCATGGGCCTTCTCCATATCTCGATAGCCCATTCAATGTTTTTGCCTTTTGGAATGAGGCGCTCTGATTTTTTCTTGAGCTCCTTCTGCATTCCTTTTGCTCTTATCCAGTCTTCAACCTCCTTATAGAACTCCTCTATTCCCACAGGGCCGTTATAGCTGAGCCTCAGGCCGTATACAACAAATTTTTTTTCTACCATCCTAGTAAGCGTAATGGGGGACTATCTTAACAACGCGGTAATGCCTGTAAACGTTCAAAAACCTCTCCATCTGGGAATAAAGATGGGTCATGTCATATGTAAGGCGCTGCTCAAACCTTTCTGTATATGCCCGGTATACAAACTTTTCCATAAGGCTTCTTATAAAGATAAAAACAGGATGGAAGTCCCACTTGTGGAAATAATCTGTCTCGAGATAGCCGTCAACATAGATAAGGATATATCCGCTTCCGATCCTTACCTTTTTGTCTTCCTGGACAGCATCCACTTTCCTGTAATTGTATACGAGTATTCTCAGCCTTAGGATGAACTTGGCATAATCGCTCATCTTTTTCCAGTGGCTTGTCTCCCACTCCAAATGCCTTCCTTCCTTTGTGTCCAGCTCAAAGTCCTTGTCGAGCTTCCTGTCAAAGCCCCTTTCAAAAGCCCACCTGTCTATGAATGTGAGAAATGCCTTAAGTTCAAACGGCCCTTCATATTCAAGCTTCTGATGGTCTACAAGCAGCCTTTTTACTCCCATCAGTGCGCACCCGTAAATTCACGATGCTCATACTCTTCAGATTCCATCTTGAGCCTTTCCTGGATAAGATGGTGCAGAGGCTCAAGTATGTTATAATGCAGGTCATCGCCCCATACGCCTTCCATCTTTTTCTGGATGACGTACTTGTGATAGTAATTCCTGAGCTTCGCAAAAAAAAGCCTGTCCTCCCACCTCTTGTCAGGATCGCTGACTATCGCGCCCCTTATCTGCACCCAGAAGCGGCCTTTTGTGTACAGCTTTTTGGCCCCGTCGCGCATGGTAACCTCAATGTCCCTTGCATCATATGTATGGAAGAATATGTCCAGATGGAAGCGGTAATAGTCTTCCACTTCTTTTGTTGCTTCCCAGACATACTGCCTGTCTACCCCGAAAGGTGAAGGGCGCTTGTGCTTGTAAACAACTTCCCTGAGCCTGAATTTCTGCTGCCTGAGAAAATCTGCCATTGATTCGTAAAGGTCCTGCATGTCCCAGACGCCCTTGTACTTAAGGTAATTGGTGTAATGCTGCATGTGAGCCATTCCTTCAGGTATGGGTACATCTGCCATGGTGCCTCAACTTGGAAAATTTGTTTATAAATGTTTCTATAGAAATAAAATTTTATCCGCTCTCTTTGGCGCATTTGGCGCACATAAGCACGGAATCCTTTTCAACCGACCTTTCGGTGTAATTGCCGCAAATCTGGCAGATTGCCTCTCCTTTTATTGGCTTATGCACCGGCTTCCTTGCTGCTTCCCTTATCTCGAACTTCTCGACTATTATTTCAAAGAGCTGCGGCTGTATCTTGAGAATGTCCTTTATTGTAAGAAGTCCTATCATCTCCCCATTTTGCACGACAGGAAGGTGCCTTATGTTGTTGTCTCGCATTAAAACAAGGGCATCATAGATATCCTTGTCCGGGGCTATTGTTATCAGGTTTTTCTCCATGTAGTCTTTCACTTTTTCCGTAAGGGGATTGATTCCTTTTGCAACCACTTTCCTGACAATGTCCTGCTCGGTTATTATCCCGATTGACTTGCCGTCATCCTTTACAACTACCGCGCCTACATGCTTTTCATCCATGACTGCAGCGCAGCCGAGAAGAGTCGTGCCGGATGTGACGGAGACTGGCTTTGTTGTCATTGCATCCCCAACAGAATATCCGGTTTTCATCCTAGGGACTGATTTGATTTTGAAATTTATAAAGTTATTGATTGGATTGCTGCAAAAATAGCAGTGCCTTGTTTTTTCAATGAAAACGCAAGGCGAGCGCAATGCGTAAAAGCGAGCCTTGCGACAAACATTGCGGCGCAGATTTAAAAATCAATCGCAAAAACCGGTCAAGAGAATAATTTATATTTCAAAGAACATAAAAAAACAGAATCACAAATTGACCAGAACTTCTACATCCTTCCCGAATACTCTCTTAAGATCCTCAAAGATTTTCTCCTTTATGAAGACTTTCGGCGGGATTTTCTTGCTTGCGATTGCCTTCTCAAGCTCCTCTAAAGAGGAAGGGGTTATTGTTGCAAGGCCGCCTTCCTTTGTGATAGCTGCTTTTGAGACTTCCTTGTCCTCATGGTCAATGTCATGTATGATAAAAGCGGTGTCGTCCAGCAGTATCACTTCTCCGTGCCTTTCGCCGTGCTTCACCCTTACCTTGGCCCTTTCGAGCTCTCTTCCCCTTTTTCTCTGCATGTATTCGACAAGGAATTTCAGAAGGTCGGAAGTCTCGCGCCTGACTTTTTCTACCTCAACCTTGCTGAGCCTCTTTTCATCGTAATCCCTCTTTGCCTTTATCAGGTCATTGAGAGTGCGGAGGAATTTTGCGGGTATTTTTCCAGAGGCTATCATCTTGTCTTCGAAGACCTTGAGGACTTCCGCATCTTCGACTTTCTCAACGCCTTCCATCCTCAGGACATCCCTGATTATTGTGATAATGCTGTCGTAAGTGTGCATCATGTCCTTTTCTTCCCTTATTTTCTCTATCTGGGAGAAAAGCCTCTTGATGCGGCTGAGGTATTTCCCTGCGTTTGTAAGAAGCTCGTCAAGCTCCTTTCCTGAAAGCTCCTTCTTGGTGCCGTGCTCAAGCTCTTTCCTTGTCTGGACGTTTTTCTCAAGAATCTTTACAAATTTATCCTCTAAAAGCCCTTCTTTCTTGACGAAGATTTCCCTCATGACTTCCGCGGTCTCCTTCGGAGTCGGGGGAGGCACGCCGTAAAGCATCAGGGCCGCCTGTGAAGGCGTGAGGATCGCATAATAAGTGTCTTCCATTCCCAATTCTCTCAGCTTCAGCTCCGCTCTCTTAAGCATCTGCTCTCCCGAGCCCATGAACATGTCTATCGCTTCTGCAGACGGCTTTATCTTGCCCATCTTGAGAAGCTGCTTCCATGGCATGAAAATGCCCCTGTCGTAGAAGGGCACGCCGTCTCTTAATAACGTGAAAATAACAGGGTTTGCCTCCCTCAGGCTGTCCCAGAAGTCTGTAAGAATGTAGACCTGTATGTTGAGCTTGTTCTGGACGCCGGTAAGGTCGCCTGCCTCAATTCCCATACCTATAATGATTGCGCGCAGCTTGTCTTTCAATTCAGCGCGTGTCATCTTCTTGACATCAGTGTCGTCTATGACAATCCAGACGTCAATATCAGAAGTCTTTGTAGCGCGACCTTGAGTCAGCGAGCCCGCAAGGACATAGCTCACAATGTATTTTTCAAATTTCTTGAGAACCATTGTCTTGTGGACTTCCGCTATCTTGATCGCCTGAAGCATGCCCTTGTCATAGACCGGGGCGGACATGGCTATAAGCTGGAGAATCTCATATTTTGCATCATAAACATTCTGCCACAATTCAGACAGGATTACTGTCTGCACTACGATATTTTTGTCGATTTCCTGCGCAATGCTCTGGTTTATCGCTGTGAGCTTGTCCTTCAGCTCAAATTTGGACATCTTCCTGCTGTCGGAGTCATCTACGAGCACGAGAACATTGATTGCGTCCTTGTTTACGGGCTGCTGGGGATTTTGAGGGGCGCCCGGATCCTGGAACTGGGGATTCGGCTGGCCTTCCTGAGGCGGGGGCAGGAGGGCAATGCCCATTATGTAATTGTCAAATTTCTCAAGGACTTTTTTCTGGAAAGAGTCAAGCTTTGCCTTGATTGCCTTAAGCTTCTCCTGGACATCCTTCGGCAGCTTATCCATAGGGTCCTGGGAAGGCTGCTTTTCAGCTTCCATTTCAACCTTTGTTGGTTTGTTTTTTGCCATTACTGCACCTTATTGGGTGAATGAATGAGTATTTTATAAACGTTTTGATTAGCCTTTAATTATTTTGTCTTAATTTCTGAATGGCAAAAAGCGAAAGGTTTAAATTATGGGCATTTACATAATGCACAGGTGATTTAATGGCTATTGATGAGTTGGTTTCACATCTTGACGAATGGCATGAAAAGCTAAAAGAGGAGCATAAGCATACCAAAGTAAAAGAAGCATTTGAAGCAATTACCAAATTTCAGGCTGATGCTAATATTAATCATCTCTACAACAACCTTCTTACTCCCGCTTTCGAAGAAATGTATAAGACCCTAAACAAGAAGCTGGGTGAAGAGTTTGGCGATGATACTACTAAGGTAACAAACAAAAACGCAGAGCTGAAAAGGGTGCTCACGGCTGCCCTTAAATCCTTTTTTGAAAAAGCGATGCCATCAGTTGCAAAAGCGGTCGAAGGCATGGATGATGAGGACACATATAATGTGCTGGTCCATCATTATGGCGAACTTGTCGGGCATGACAATAATGAAATGAAGGGAATTGTTGAGGCATATGCCGGCAATAAGGATGCAACAGTGGGGCATGTGAGAAGAGGGTTGAAAGAGAGAGAGGAGGACTATAAGGCAGCTATCCTTAATAACCTTACAGGCAAATATGTTACCCACCACCTGACCCATTTCAAGCTTGGTCATCTGGCGGAGTACATTGAAGAGCTAGCCCGTGAAAAGGGCATAACAATCGATGACAAAGCAAAACTCTTTACACTCAGCCCTGTTGATTTATACCAAGCTTCCAGAGGCATAAATGAAGGCAAATGGGGAACTGATCCTAAATCTAAGCAGGCTAAAAATCCCGGCAGCTATGGCCTCAAGCTAGGCGACGGAGGGAATGCGGGGCATAGCGGCGGCTGCGGACATTAACATAATCCATAGATACCATTCTTACTATAGTTGTTCACATTGATGTTCAGCATTATTTTTTTAATTTTATGGATAGCGTGCTTTAGCTATGTCTCTGCCAAAAAACCGAAACCTTTAAATACTAGTTTTACCACTTTTTGATAGTAACAATATAGGGGGAAATGTGGCAGACTTCAAAATACTAGGGCAGCCTATAGCTATCCATAGCGGAAGCACTATGCCGTTAGCGCGTGTCCCGACAACTGCCAATAACCGAATACTTTCTGAGCATTATGACGGAACATTGCACCTTTTCTGCGCAAGAAGCAAGCACGGCTTCAAGAACTATTCAGAGGTGGGGCATTCTATCTATACATCTGAATATGCAGGGCATGGAAGATTAGACAAGTACAGTGTCGTGCATGTCCCTACAATATCCGGCAACCAAAAGATCTTCAAGACATCAAATACTTCTTTCGGCGTGCCTATTGGAGACGGCGCCATAGTTGCGCACTGGGAAGAAGCTGACAGGGAATTTCTCGGATGGAGGGATGCCAACACACATGGTTTCCAGAGCTATGTTCCAGTTGCCTCTGAAGTGGGCTATCTCGAGGGCCGTGAAAGAAGGGCAGGGCAGGCCCATCCCACAGAAACGAGGCTGAACCTGTATGTTACTGACAAATTTGTCCATGTGCCGCTAAATAAGGTCGGCCAGTATATGTCTTACAATTACAACCTTAAGCAGATGGCAAGGGAGCTGATGTATGATGAAACCGGATTTCTCAGCGGTGCCGCCCTTGGGTACATAAAGCATCTCAACGAGCATGGAATGGACAATCCCAGAGAGATCATTGCTACAATGGCAATGAACATGCCCGGAAAATTAGCAGCGGCAATAACAAAGGGAGATTATGCAATCCTTGCAGCAAATAAAAATCTTTACAGGATGTCCAGAAGGAAAATTGCCGGCTATGTCAGGGAGCCTTCCGATAAAGATGTAAAGGAAGCTTACAAAAGCGTCATACTCCATGAATTTGAGCATGTATTTGACAGAAGCCGCAGCGCATCATGGGCGAAGGAGATGTATGTCGGAGAGAATTTAAGCAAGTTCTTTGATGAATTGGCGGAACAGACTTTAGACAGCAAGCTTGCAGAAGTTTACAGGGCTATTGCGCGTGAATCCAGGGATTATGCTGAATTCTACAGGAGCCACCATAATTCATCCAGCAGGGGAGGGCATAGCCATGATAGCCTTGAGGCTAAGGTTGCAGTGTACATGGCTAAAGGATATTCCATGGGGATGAGCCACAGTCAGGCAAAGGCTTATGCAACGAAGAAAGCCCGGGAAGAGATATCCAGAGAGAATGCAGACAAAGAAATGGACAGAAACCTTGAAGATATGCTTGATGAAGCGGAAGGAGAAAGCACAAGAAGGCATGACAAATCAGAAAACAAGGGATATAAAGGCGGAGAGCACGCGGATTATGACAGTGAGAAGGCTGAAGGGGAATATAGAGGAGATATGGAATATGATGAGCACAGTGAAGCTCCTTCTGAAGATTCTTCAGGCGGAGAGGCGGCTGAAGCCGCAACCTCAGAAGCTCCGGCAGAAGGCTAATCCAGCCCGTTTACATATATGCAGAAAAATATTCTTAAGAATCCCATCAGCAGCAGCACTCCCGCAATTGAAGCGGACATTGCAAGTATGTTCCCGTTCTCTATAAGGTAAAATACCAGAATCAAGCCCGACGCAATCAGTGAAAGGACTATAAAAATGCAGAATATAATCCTGAAAAGATGGTTTATCCCGATGGAAAAAATTCTTTTCGCGAGCTCCTTAAGGGAATGCCTGCCCAAAAGGGGAAATGAGACATAGGTGAAATACGCCAGAATCAAAGTGGCTATAATTGAAAAAATGAGCATAGGCAGTGAAGCCTGCGAAAAGGGATTGAAGAATGAATTCAATGCCAGAAACACTGCTCCGAAGGAAAAGGCTGCAAAAATAACGGATACAACGGAAAATTTGAGAATAAAATTGAGATAGGATTTTACATTGAATTTTTTATTGCTTGAAATTACTGATGTAAAGTACCATATGGTTCCACAGAAAGCTATGAAGAGTAATAATGATATCAATGATAATGCCACAAAGCTGCTCCTGAACTCCCTATAGTTGCGGCTTATCATCAAAGGATCTGGACCGAGGGAGAATTTTCCGGCAAGCATTTCCTGCGCGGCTTTCTGCCCGTCGATCTGGACATTTTCCATGTAATCCAGTATTGCCTTTGTATTTTGGAGCATTTTGGGCTGGTAATGAAGGTGAACTGCAAAAAAAAGAACCATGAAGAGAAGCTGGAGGGTGAAAATAGCAAAGAACGGCTTCTTGCTTTTTTTTATCAAGACCGCTGAGTTTTTTAATGAAGACTTAAGCGTCATTCTGGAAAAATCCCCGCCTGCTGAGTTGCGGCTGTATTTTGCTGTGAAGCAGTATTGGAAGCTGGTGATGCCTGCCCTCCGCCAGTGGCAAAGCCGATCTGATAGCAGCACTTGAACGGATTAGAGCCGCCAATGCACCTGAGTGCGTTTGGATCATTTGCATCATTTGCATCTATACTGGTTTTCTTAACGCCTCCCGCATCAGTGTACTCTCTCGGGCATGTATCAGTGCTTCTCCTGCATATCCCGTATGCAGAATAATCATTCATGCAGGGAACTTCAAAATTCTTTGTCACCTGCTGCTTCCTGTTATTAGCATCAGTAATTGAAATCCTAGCCTGATATGTGCCTGCCATGCCCTTGAGGTCGGTTCCAAGATTTACTAAAAGCTCGCACTGCTTCGATATCTTTGAAGCGAAAGAGGCGGTGACTGGATTGCACCTGGCTGTCATGGCTGGCAGCTGCCTCTGGTCCGGCGCAATAATAGCAACCGAGATATCCTCGTTGAATTCAACTTCATTCTCTATTTTGATGCTGAGCTTTATGTCTTGGTCTTTCCCCGCAGGGTACTGATATGAAGGGTCGATTTCCATGGCCACGCTTGCCGTTGAAAAAGCGCTGGTGGAAACTGCTATTGAAAACGGCCCTGCTGTCTGCGGGTTGTTTGCATAGGCAATAGGCTGGCTCCTGTCATAATTTGATGAGCCGCAGAACGTCCCGTTCAGTTTCAGATGGTAAAGGCCGTAACGTAATGTAAAGGACTGCTCTGCCTGCTTGTTATTCGCATTTGGCGGGTTTATCGCATACTGCACCCATTCAACATTAGCGTCGTAGCCGACAGCAGATATCATGTATTTTCCCCGCTCATTCAGGTCAATCACAACAGCTTTCATGCCCGGATCCCACCAGCCCGAACCCGGATTGTTCTCAATGCCCCTTCCGAGAACTTTTTCGGCATCATTATCGACTTTAAGAATGTCTTCGCTCCTTTCAGTCAGGTCTATGCGCCCTGCCTGGCCAAAATTAGAAGGCACATCCCTGAATTCAAGCACGATATCCCCGGGGCTTGTAGGCTCCCTCAAGGTTCTGACTGTAAGGCGCCTGTCCCTCATTGCCTGGCTGCAGCTTTGTGGCTGCAGGGGCAGCTTATTCTGGTCAAAAGCGCAGTCAACAAACCGCGCGGTTGTCGATATCCCCGTTGTAATCTGCGCATTATCGGCAATCCTGACAGGGTAATCATATCTCCCATCTATATTTATGTCAATCACCTTAGTAACTGTTCTCGGGCCGCCGACAAGCTCGACTTCCAGGCACTGGCCCTGTCCCGGAGCTTTGAACACCGTAACTTCCAAATCCAGCGGATCAGCTTCTTTCACATATATCTTTTGAGCCTTGGTCAGTTCCTGGCCGTTAAGCTTTGCGCCCAACAATGATGCAGTGCCCCTTTCATTCCAAAAATCAGGGATGCTGTCGCATTTCAATGTTCCTGTAATTGCATCTGCAAAGCAGTTAAGCACGTCTTTCTTTGTCTTGTCCCTAAGGGAAGCATAGTAAATTCCCTGGCCGCCCTGGTAATGCTTATTTCCAAAGCAAATCTTTGCATTCTCTCCGGCAATGCGGGCATCCGGCCTTAAGGAAAACTTAAGATGGTCGTACCTTACCGGGTCGCTTATCTGCTTGACCTCGACTGCTTCTACAAGCTTGTTCTGCGATAATCTTCCCGTGGAAGAATAAAACTGCTTTACAACTTCCTTATTTGAATTCAGGCAGTCGCAATTCTTGCCGAATGGGTCATTCTGGCTGCTGCAGTCAACTCCCGGCTTGTTCAGCTCTGCAGAAGAAACGCATGCTAACTCGACATTATAACTGCTCAAATCGCATCCCGGATTGACAATCCATGCTGACCGGTACTCATAATTTACAGTCCCTGTCTTCGGATCAGGCGAAAGCAGTTCGCGGGTATTTGCAGTGGGAACTGCCTGCACAAAAGATTCCGAAGGCTGCGCATAAGCCACATCCATTAGCTTATCAATCCCGAAATCCCAGTCATAGCCAAAAGCAGCCATGCAGACCTGCCTTGCTATAGAGCTTTCACCTGTCCCAAGGAATTCATTAAGCTTTGCGTTGCCGTATTCCTCCGCAACTTCTGCCTGCGTGCTTGTTGCAGTGTCAGTTATGCTCTTGAATGTGTTCTTCACATCCTGGAAATAGGCATCTTCTGGGCCTTCGTCCAGCGCCTGGCTTGCAGGGCTGCATGAGTTCTGGAAATAATTTATAACATCCCAGAAACTTGAGCAGACATATCTTGTAAAGACTTCCTTGCATACTGCGGAATCGGATGTTCCTGTTTCCCTTATATCCCGGAAGCAATTTGCCAGAAGCCTCTGCACATTGTTAAGGAAAGTTATTCTGTTGCTTATTCCCACAATGTTTGCGCATTGTATTGTTGAGACTAAATCAGTCCTTGAGTCAATAGTGAGCAGGCTGCCCGTCTCTCCGGGCTGCACACTTGTATCGTACAGTATGTGATTGAATCCGAAGCACGCAGGAAAATCCCTTCCGGACATATAGCGCTCAGGATTATAGCTGAAATGCTTTGTGGCCCTGTCAGTGCCCTGCTGCTGGTATAGTTCCTGATAGAATGGGTTATTGAGATTGGCTCTTGTCTGATAGGCTTCTTTCCAATAGCGGTAGCTCCACTGCATGTCTACATAGCCCGTGTTTATCTTGCCCTGGGTCGTTTCAATTTCTTTCGCCTGAGGAGCCTTTCCTTTCTCCGTCTTGGATTCAAAAGCGCTGTCATAGGTCCCGGGGCCCTGTGGGATTGAATACAGGTTAAGGTCATCCCATTGGTAGTATCCCTGGTCGGTTTCCTTCTTGCCGCCGACGCAGCAGCACTCAAATCTATGGGCAGGATTGTTTGAGACGGAAGCGGGCTGGGACAGCTCCTGAGGATCTGTGGCGCCGGGATTGTAGAAGCAATTGCTTGTGTATCCTGCAGCCCTTGTGCTCTCAATCTTTGCGCCCTGAAGATTGTATTTGCCCTGCTCTTCTTTATTGTCCTTTAGGGTCAAGCATGCATTTGTGGACATGCATTCCCATAGCCTGGCGGTTTCTGTCTGGGCTTTGACTTGATTATCTTTCAGCCGCTTGCTTTGCCCGCCTGATGAAGTTTCAGGTATTCCGCACACCTGTGCGCATGTCTGCGGCTTATATGTGTAATAAGTGGTATCTGTCTTTTTGATAACATAATTTATTTCCCTTACATTTGAGCCAGTGCCAGGCACTTTAGATATTTCCCAAATCTCATTTCTCAGCTCAGATGAGATGGGCTTTATGCGCTTGTACAGCCCCGTTCTTCTGCCAACCTCTTCTGTTATCTCAAAGCAGATTTCATCAAGCTCAAAGCTTTCCGAACTCTTGTCATATTTCCTTGCCACATCTCGGCATTTTTGCGCCGGAATGACCTGCGCCGAAACAGACTCATCAACCCTGCATACGTTTCCTGTCTCAACTTTCTCTTTCAGCCTTTGGTCAGGGAGAGTTTCTGTCCATGCTGAAGGGGACTTATGGCCGAAGATGCGGTCGCATGTGTACCTATATGACTGGTAAAGGAAGGATTCCTGCTCCCATAATGCTGCGATGTGAGGGAAGCACTTTTTTAGGTCTTTATCGCTGAAATGCTTGAGCTGAAGGCCGAAAAACCTGTTTATTCCCTGGTTTTCCTTGCCTAAAACCTCTTTGAGAATGTTTTTTGAGACATCCTCGCAGTATTTGCTGTCAACTTCTCCATTAGTCTGGAATGTAATCTCTCCTCCAGTTATAGACCTGACCAAAAATTTCTTCTCCTCTGTGAATGTTGCAAGGCGCCTCCATGCCTGGACGCCAAATCTCAGCAGGAATGATGCTCCGCAGCCTATCGCGACATACTGCGCTACCTTGTTTATCTGCTGCTGCACTTCTGTCAGCGTCTTGACAGACTCATCAAGGATATCGACAAGGTCGTAAAGCATCCAGTCAGGAAGAACTTTTCTGGGGTCTATTTTGCTGTTGTCCACAAGATAAGAGATTTCCTGGCACGTTGTCTGCGTCTCTGTCTTTTCCACTCCATCCACAGTGTGCCTGTAAGTTATCCTGAACTTGAAAGGGAATGTCACTTCTGTCCCAAGCTGTTTTGTGAAATCCTTCCAGTCATCTTCCAGCCAGCGGTCCATTCCCCCTATGCGGTTGAGCCTGAATGCGGAATAGCTTATCGTGCCGCTTGGATTTACCCTGTTGGCAAGCGCGCCTGCAGGGAGAATGCGGCAGCTCATGTTAAACCTGTCTTCTTTAAGCAGGTCAGTGCCTTCGCAGGCTCTTGTGAGTGACACATCTGTCACGCGGCCGTTGCCCCCAAAACCGTGATAGGACAGGTTGAAGTATATCTCAATGTCCTGCCTGTTTTCTGCAAGCCTTTCCACGCTTATCAGGGAAGGGTATTTTGCAATAGGATAGATGCTCCACGTCTGGTTGCCGCTCCAGCACGTTATTACATTGTAGTTTGCCTGTATGGCGCTTCTTATGCCGCTCTGGTCAGTTGCCACAATTATTATTATAGGCTTTGTCTTATCAGGCTTGAACTCTCTCAGATTGGAGAGTTGCGAGAATGAGACCTGGCCTGCGCTCAATGAGCCTGAAATGAAATCTTTTGTCAGGTCAACCTTGTCAAAAACAAAGCGGCCCTGCTCATCCGCAGTGGTAGTGAAATCTGCCCCCAAAGAGCAGAACTGCCTCCCTCCTGCGGCAAGGTCGCAGTTGGCACGGAGCTTGTCTTCCGAAACATCACTCAGCCTTTCAGCAAGGCCGGAAACATCAAAAGATCCAGAGGCTGTCAGGTTCTGCAGGGAAATTCCGTTCGGGAGAGGAACCCGCTGCACGAAAATATGCACTTCTGCAAAAGGGTCTGTCTTGCCCTCTATGCTGACTTCGTCGGCATAATTCTCATAGATTGAGGCTCCGTTTTTTGGGTTCACAATCTCTATCTTAGGGGGCAGAGTGTCAAGGATTATCTCTTTCTCTATGGTTTCCTTGTTTCCTGCCCTGTCTGTTATCTCAATTCTTAGGCTGTACCTGCCGTCATCCGCCAGAACGACTGACATGGAAAATGTGCCGGTGGCATTCAGCGATTTTTTGAGCTGCCTCGCGTCTTTAGAAATGCCCTTTACCGGAGGCTTTTCAAGATTGGTGCGCCCTCCGGAGGGAATGTTTACAGCTATCGGGTCTGATTTTTCTCCTTCCTTTCCTATAAGATTGACTGCTGACACCTGGTATGTGTAGCTTTCACCGCTGTTTACCAATATATCCTTGAGCGAATTGTAGCTCTTTGAGGGGTTTGTCGCGATAGGGCCTACATCCTTCCTGTATATGATGTAATAATTAAAATTTGATATGTTGGACACATCCCAGCCCAAATCAACTGAATTATTTCCAACTTCAGCCCTGAGATTTTTAATCTGTGGAGGAGCGCTTGTTGATTCGGCTGCAGTGAGGTAGATGTCAATCTGCACCTGCTCATCCGCATTCCCCACAATGCTTATGTTCTTTTTTGAAGTTGTGGAAGGAATGTCGCCAAGCACAACATTGGGCTTTTCCGTATCCACAGAAACATCAAATGTAAGCTGCTTTTTGCTTCCTGACTTGTCTTTTGCCTCCACCCTGACCTTGTTTTCTTTTTCAAGCGCCACAGAAAAAAATGAGAATTTTCCGTTTGCGGTCTTACCGGAGTCAAGGAATCTTACAGGAGATGCGAAATTGTTGACATAAACCCTTACTTCTGAAGATGGCTCCACAGTTCCCAATATATCGATGTTTTTTGAGTTTGCATATCTAGGAATTGAAACATTAAAGATAGGAATAAGCGTATTTTTCACATCCTTGCCTGTCTTGAATTTCTGGATGGAAGAGTTTGCGCAGTTGTTTTTGCTGTCGCAGCTTCCCACTTTAAAGCTGTAGTCCCAGTTCTTGAAAAGGTTTTGAAGCAGGATTGAATGGTTTTTTGACAGTGTCTTGGATTCTTTTATCTGGTTAATGGTGCTGTTCGGGCCGTAGTATAATGAAGAGGTTGAGTCCTCGTCAGTTACCCAGATTATTTTCGCTGAAGTCTCCGCTGTATCTGCCACTGATACAGAGGATATTACCGGGGCGCTGATGTCCGGGGTTTTTGTCTGTATAACCAGCGAATTGGACTTTGTTCCTTCATTTCCGGACTTGTCAACTGCAGAAACCTTGTAGCCGTAGAAAGATGAGTGCGAAAGGCCGGAATCCTGGAATGAAAGGGAGGTTGTGTTCGCTATCGGGACAATGTCCCTGTAAATCCTGTAGTGCATTAAGTCAGGGGCGGAAACTGCATTCCATGATACCAGGGCTGAGGCTGTATCCACATTGTCTGCCTTCAGGCCGGTTACAGCCTCAGGAGGCGTCGCATCTTTTGTGGTGAAGTTGTAGAGCTGCCCGCTATTGTCATCCTTTTGCAAAGTGCCGTTGACCTCAACAGACTCAACTTCAAAGAAGTATTTTTTTCCATCGGACAGCCCTGTTAGGGAGATTTGGTGATTTTTGAAGAAGCTTGATGATGACTTTTCCTGGCCCAGAGAAGCGGCTGCTCCGTATCTTACCCTGCTGGATGAATACTGGTCAGTATCCCATGATACTAATGCTGAGCTTTCAGTAACCTGCAAGGCTTTAACATTGGTTATCGAGAGTGCAAGTGCTGATTGTACTGGAAGAGCCAGCATGAGGGCTAAGCAGAATAATGCAATTATTTCTTTTTTCCCTATCAGGCGGAATGTTTTCATTTTTTGCTTTTTAGTTTTATTTTTAGTTTTTTTATTTTTTCTTGTTTTTATTTTGTCGTTTGTTGTTTGTTGTTTGTTGTTTGTTGTTTGTTGTTTGTTGTTTGTTGTTTGTTGTTTGTTTTGTTTGTTGGCTTTGTGGGCGAGCTGTTTTTTGCTGAATTATTTTTGCTTTTTTATTTTATTGTGTTTTGTTCTTGTTGTTTTGCTTCTTTATTGAAATTTAGTCTCGAAACATCAATCCTTGGCTGTTTAGGCGGCCCCATTGCTGGGCCGCATCAATGCGCGCCGCATTGGGCGCGCCTAAATTCCCAGGGGTTTTGCTTTTTTAACCGCCTTTTCGATATTTTCTATTTTGCTTATTCTCCGTTTATCTTTTCCTTTTACCTCAATTCCGGCTGCGGAACCTGCTGCGAATAGCTTTCAAGCCCCGCTATGAAAAGGGCCGAATCCTCATCCGAGGCAAGGCCCTGCTCCACTACATGGAATATTATCTCTGAGGCATCTTTTACCTGCTGCTGCGAAACATGCCATGCTCCCTTATAGGCTCCCAGAAGAGTGTCGCCGTCAAACAGGTATATTGAAACATCATAATCTGCATTATCCTCCAGCAGCTGCACGCTTATCCCTTCTGCAGGATATGTTACGAACTGCTCATCTGAGCCTCTTCTCTTTATTGAGATGGTTGCCTGCTCCCTGCCGGCAAGCTCTTTCTCAGGGCCTCCGCCTAGTGGGTTTTTTACTGCCTTAACCCTTGTAAATTCCTTAAGGGGCTTCAGGTATATGCTGAAAGCGCCGGGCTCATCTGATGAAATGAACTGCTGGGATTCTTCATAACCCGGCTTTTTCGCCCTCAGCACTCCGAGTGTGCACGACGGCAGCTTTTTTACAAGCCCTGCCGCGGCCCCGAGGCTGAGCCATTCTGACTGCCCAAGAGGGCATGTGTACGAGCCGCAGGTATAGAATAAGTCAGCACCGGCGATATCTTCCTCCCCAAAAGTAGTGTTGCTTAGCGTGTAGATTGCAATCTGGCTTCCAATGTCATTGCAGAATTCTTCGCCTGTAGGCCTTTCCGGCACTTCAAAAACATCTGAAGTGATTATATCGCGCTTGGGGTAATTATGGTCAATGGCTGTCATGAGCGCAAACCTGAACACAAAAGGCCTGTAAGCCTGGCTTGTCTCTGCTATTGAAACTTTTACCGGGAACTGCGCATCATAGGTGAAGTGCCATATGTTGAAGCAGAAAAAAGACAGTATGTCCTGGCTGCCTCTTGCATTTGACCTCATCACATCGCCGTTTCTCGGCCTAGTTTCAAAAAGCATAGGCCAGCTTTCATCATATGAGAAAGATGCAGCAAGCCCGGGATATTTATTGTCAGACACCTGCCACCTGTACTTGCTGCTGTAATAGGAGTCGCTGTAAGTGTCACCTCCAAAGGGATTGGGAACGTAAGTGGATTCTGAAAATTCAGTGCCTACGACTTTGATATAGGGAAGGTTCACTGCGAGAAGCCTCTTGAATTTATTCTGGACTGCTGAGAATGACCATCTCTTCTGCCGGCATGTCGCCTCATAATCTGTTGTGGGGATGTCAGGATCAAGCACTATGAGGTCTATGGCTTTCCTTTCTATAAAATTATCCCTGTTTTCAGCCGCCATTACCTCTTTTGCCAGCTCATACGTTTTTTTCAGCCTTACAGGAAGCGTGACTGAGAATTTATCAAACCTTGTCCTTGTTTTATTGTTCCTCCTCAGTATGTCTATAAGGTACTCTATCTCGATTATGACCTTGTCATCGTTCAATGTTACTTTCGGGTTTATTGGGCTGAGCTCCTCAACCTGAAATGAGTTTCCAAAATCCTGGAAGCTGTTAATGCAGTTTCTTAGGTTTTCTGCAGTGTACCTTTCTATCTGGCTTACCATGTACTCTTCTGTCGGGATGGATTCGCGGCCTTGATACCGCCAGTATGGATTCTTTACTTCATCAAGAGGGCCTTCCTGAAGATATGAGCGCGGGTTTGTTTCTATGATGAGGGGGAAGTATATATAGCCGCCGTTGAGCCCGAGCAGGCTGATTCCCTGGGAAGCTGTCTGGTCTATACAGGCCTCAATAAAACTCTTGACAGGAACAAGGTCAGGCTCCACTGTCTCGCCCTCATCCACAATAAGGCTTTGATAATAGAAGTACACTGAGCCCGCTATTACGATTATTATTGCAAGTATAAAGAACAGAGTAATCTGGGCTTTTCCCATCATCCACCTCTTTTTTGGAAAAAAATTCACTTGAGTGCTCCCCTGCGTGTTTCATTTAATAATGTTTCCCTATATTTTATGCGGCCATTTTCTTTTTTTTATTTGCTGCCATCCCAAATGGCGGCTGCCACTATTATCTTAAATCTGCAATTCCTTGGTCATCTGAACATAATATAATCTTGAAACTGCGGCTGAAATGCTGAGCAGGAGCAAAAAGGCTGCTGTTGCTGCATTGCCCTGCAGCCTTAACAGGACAGGGATGTTGAATGAAAGGTAGTAAAGCAGCAGGGACAATGCGAAAGGCAGCACAAAATAATGGATTTTTAATATTCCCATCTTCAGTCCTGAAGCTATTGAGCCAAATCTTCTTTTTTCCGTGTTTATTGCATAGATAATCGGGGTAAAATACAGGAAGATAAAGGAAACAGCAAGCAGGGACATCGGAACAGAACTCTGCTGGAATCCGAGAGAGATTATGAGAAATAAAGCCAGCAGGATAGCTGCCCAGAAGAGGTTAAGCAGGAAGAATTTTCTGAAAAATGCCACGTCAAACCTCTTATTTGCGGCTATGTTCCATGAAATCCCCTTGAAGAGGCTCCATGCAAGTATAAGCGCTATGTATGCCCCTATGATTATGGAAAGAAGCCTGACAAGTATCCAGATAAGCTGGCTTACCAGATTTTCTGCCTGCTGCTGAGTGAGTGAAAGGATTTTACTCAGCAGCCCCACTACACTGCCTGAGCCGGAATCAAGGCTCAACAACAGCAGCAATGCAATCTGAAATATGGCATATGCTGAAGCATAAAGCAAAATGTCCATTAGGGACATCATGGCAATGCTTTTTCCCGGGCTTTTGAAAGCGCTTTTTATTACTGAAATGTTTTTTTGAAAATAGGTTTGATTATTTTGAGTGCTTTTCTTTTCTGGTTCCACATTGGCGGTTTTCCGTTTTATTGAAGCTTTTTTTGCCATCTTAAATCTGGTTGTACGGTGAATCGGGCGCCTGTTTTCCCGAGCCTGATGATGAAGAGCCTGAAGAAGGGGCTTCTGCATCCTTTTTCAATGATGTCGGCCCTGTTGGCAGGGAGATTGTATTGCACACTTTATTTCCTGAAAGGCGCCATCTGAAAGGAACTTCGTCAAATACAAGGCAAACCTGATTATAATCAAACCTGCTTGCCTGCACCACTGCGCTCTGCCCGATTTTGCCGAACTGGTCGCCTCTTGACAATTTCACATCCTGCTTGAATAAGCTTACTGCCCTTTCCCCGGAAAGCTCAACGTTGAATTTCATTTCCTCAAGAGCCGCAGGGTCTTCTTCCCAGTCGCCGTTTTTCACGTTAAATGTGATCTTGTAGACAATTTCCTTATTGCCCTGCTCATCTACAGCAGGATCGCTCTTTGATGCCTCGATGTGGGCTGCGACGCCTGCCAATCCCATTTTGGTGTCAATATAGGCGACGCCCTGCCCTTCCCTGTCAATGTTTGCAGAGCACAATTCTGATGTCCAGTATTCGGTTCCAAGATAGAGGGTTGCAAATGACTTGTCAACTGACTCGCGCAAGTCATCAAGGGTTTTGTCGTCAATGAATAATGTCCCAAGGAAGCCGAAGCCCCTAAATTCAGTGAAGGCATAGCTTATAGCGGAGAAGAACTGCCTGCTTGCATATTGGTTTTGGGCGGTGTCTGCGCGTGCAAGGAATTCTAGAGGGCATGAGATTCCAGAAGCGCACTGGGCAACGCCATCCTTAAACAAGGCGACATTTGATGTGCCGTCTTTTTTCATCGGCATCCCTTCTTTAGTGAAGCCGCTTATTTCAGGGTCGCCCTTGCTGCCTTCAATATAATAATATTCCGCAACCTCATTCCCGCTGACAATTCTCTTTACTTCAACGTCAGCCCCAACCCTTCCTGATTTCAGGTCGCGGTCATTATAGTCTACAATAACCTGCCCGGTCAGTGCGTCCTTATCCGTTATATCTGAGACATCCTTAATGTGTATTCTGACTTTTTCCAATTTTGGCTTCAATTCCTCCTGCTGCTTCTTGTCCATGCTGTTTATCTGCGCTTCAGTGTATTTATTGCCGTCCTTATCCACGTATATTGTGTCAAACACCTCAGTCCTCTTAAAGCCAGTTGCGCCTTTTCCGTCTTTGTTTTCATAGCCGCTTTTTTCGCCGCCGAAACTCTTTCTTACG
>JAGVYR010000076.1 GCA_018303185.1 Candidatus Woesearchaeota archaeon
CGTCTTTATCCTTGTAAGTATCTTGATGTTCTTCATCACTTCCTGGGTTTTTCCCTTGAGGCAGAATGAAAATATCTTAATCAGGATTCCAAGCTTTGTTGTAAAGTATATGTCGCCTATTGTTTTTTCGCTGCCAATTAAATCCGGGTACTGCGCCTTGAAATCGTCCAAAAAATCAGGAATATAATAGTCTGCTATGCTTCCTAGGGCTGCTATCCACAAGTCCTGCTTGACAGCGTTGCAGCACATGTAGGTTGTAGGGGTGTTTGAATCTTTTTTCCTTATTCTGGGATTGAAGTACAGCACCCCTTTAACTTCATGCGGTCCATGGTGGTCTATCCATATTATTGGCACGGGGCATATATCGACAAAGCTCTGCTCCAACAGGGCAACATCAAGGATAAAAACCTTGTCCGGCTTATAGTCATCCAAGCTGGGCGCCAGCCTGGCATCAAGCGTAGGATGGGTCTTGACTACAATGCCATGGCCTTCCCTCTTGTAGCGGTAAAGCAGCAGAAAAGAAGACAAGCCATCAGGATCATCATCAAAGAAATACAAAGGGTTCTGGCAGTTGTCCAGTTCGCTCCTTATGTGGTCGTATTGTTTCTGCGTAAGTGCCATGTTTTATCAGATTTTTTACTTATATTTAAATATGGCGCAAAAGATTTATAATATTTGTTTCCTTAATTAAAGTCATGCACTTTCCCAAATATTCTGCAAAAAAGCATCCTCTTTTTAATTGCGGCAATATAAACTGCCCTATTTGCGCCAAGGCCTATTCCCAGATAAGGATCAAGAAGAGGATTGTCAAGGAGAATTTCTCCACTGATGCTGTTGCCCCTTTTATTGGGAGGTATGGGTACCCCACCGTGAATGTGGGAATACTGGCTCCACCAGAAGAGGAAGAAGAGTCATGGCTTTATGATGCTCCAAAATACTGGGCTGCAAACAATTTCCAGATACCAAGAATAGTTGACTTCAGGTCTTCATTGATAAATTCCAGGAATAAGTTCAATATCAGGAAGAGGAACGGCTTTTTGGAGCTAAACCAGGAAGTAAGCATGGCTTCAAAGCCGACAGACATTGATATCAACCTTAAAAATAAGCCCCGTTTCAGGATAAATTACGACAATTTAATGGCACCTACAGGCCCTTATGCAGAGCTAAAAAACGCCAAATTGACCGAGAACCCTAAAATCCATACTAAAGTCCAGAAAGCGCATTACGACACCGACTTAAAGGCAAATGAGGCTTTAGTCTATTTATACAAAAATAATTTTGATGAG
The DNA here is from genome assembly GCA_018303185.1 of Candidatus Woesearchaeota archaeon. Taxonomy (GTDB): domain Archaea; phylum Nanobdellota; class Nanobdellia; order Woesearchaeales; family GW2011-AR4; genus JAGVYR01. The sequence goes on from JAGVYR010000076.1 coordinate 1,287, forward strand.
AATTTTTTATCAAGAATTTTGAGCGTTGGAACTTTGGGCATTGGCAAGAACCGCAAACTGGTTCCTACAAGATGGTCGATAACGAGCGTCGATAGCCAAATTGGCAATTACCTAGTTTCTAGAATAAAAAAATATAATCAATGCAATTATTCTGCCTTTTTCGGCAGCTACCTTGGGAATAATTATCTGATACTTTGCTTTCCGGAGGTGTGGAGCTATGAGCTTTTTGAGACAACAGCTGCAAATCCTGCATATTACATGACGGATTATGAAGGCTATGGCGGAAGGAAGCATTATGCAGATAACACGGCAGGCGGATATTACACCGTAAGGCTTGCTGTCCTGGAAAAATTGAATGAAATGAAAAGGCAGGGCTCTGTTTTAGCTTTGAGATTCATTACTTCTGATTACACCCTGCCTTTAGGAGTGTGGGTCACAAGGGAAGCGGCAAGGAATGCCATGTCCTCAAAAAGAATAGAGTTTTCCTCCAAGGAACTAATGCTTGAGTATGCAAGAAAATTAATCAGGAGGAAGTTTAATTGCGATGCTGATATTTACCTTAAGCAAAGCAATATTTTGAAGAGCATCAAAGGCCAGTCAAAATTAGCGCAATACATATAACTAAAACAATAGTAGAAAAACAATAATAAAGCGAAATAAAGAAAATTTCCAATGATAAAACCAAGGTAATAAATAAAAGTACAGTTAAAAACAAAAAAGTTTAAATAATAAATACCAAATACAATAAAAATAATGGCTAATTCAAATAAAACATTAAATTCTGCAAGGATTTTGTTAGCCTTAAGTCTTTTATTGATTCTGCTGCTGATATAAGGCCCGATTATTAACATATTCTATGATGGGCCTCACATCTTTTGTTTACAGATTCTATAGGATATGTCAAATAAAAATTTTGGAGGAATTGAAATGGGTAATCCGGTTTTTGAATTGGAAAGGATAGTATATGACCCAGACGGGGCTGGTGCTAGGGTGACTGCTAAAATTGATGGAAGGGAAGTAATAGGAAGCTCCCAAAATTATTTGTACCTGCATCCTGAGTATAGGGGTATGGTTGGAAAATACAAGGGAAATGCTGCTATTTTTGCGGTAAGGGATGCGGTTTTGACGCAGTTTGGAATTGATGTTAAAAAACCGGAATGGAATGCAGAAGCCGACTTTTCAGAAAAATATGACCCCGGTAAAGGCGATATTACGGTAAAGCTGGCAAACGGGTCTCATGAATTTCAGGCCACGCTTCCTGATAAAGGGCCGGATTCAATAGTATTCGCTTATGCGGCTGCTATAAACAAAATGCTGGAGCATAAACAAACATAATTAATTTTTCCCGGATTTTTCAATCTCTTCCAGAAACCTCTTTATAGTCTTGACAATGTGCTCATGCTGTGTCTGCAGTATTTTTGAGATTTCTGCCAGAACGTCTCCCTTAAAGGCTTTCTTGGCTGCTTTTTTAGCTTTTTTCCATCTGTCAAATAATTCCTGGACCCTGGATGGCAGTTCATTTATTTCAACACCCAATAGTTTTGCCGCTTCCTCCAAAATCCTGTTTTTTCCTTCCAGCTCCTTTTCTGCTGCCTTGCCCGCAGTAAATTCTATCCTTACGATGCTGTCGGATATTTTTGTTGACTTGAGGATCTTTATTTTTCCTGCCTCAGAGGTGTTGTTAAGATGGGTGCCCCCGCATGCCTGCACATCAAGGCCTTTGATCTGCACTATGCGCAGCTTTTTTCCAGGTACTGCGCCTCCCTGGTAGATATTCATGCCAAATTTCTTCTCCGCTTCCGTCCTTGGATAGAACTTCTTTATTATCTCTGTTTTGGAGTTTACGATTTTGTTAGATTCGTTTTCTATCTTTTTTATTTCCTCGTCTGAAAGGGATTGGTAGTGGGTTATGTCCAATGTCGCTTTCTCTTTTGTTTTTTTTGCCCCTGCCTGGTTTATATGATTTCCAAGAACTTTTCTTGCCGCGGTGCCTACAATATGGGTTGCTGTATGGTGCTGCGCGAGCTGCTCCCTCCTTTCCTTATCAATCTTGACAGTTACTGCATCCCCAATTTTGAATTTTGGCTTTTCTTTCAGGACATGAACAATAATATTTCCCTGCTTGAAAACATCAATCAATTCATCATCATTTATCTTTCCGATGTCATGGAGCTGCCCTCCTGAAGTCGGGTAGGCAACGGTTTTGTCCAAAATTATGTTGCTGCCGATTATTTTCAGCACTTTTCCCTTGCTTTCTGTTTTGAAAGGATCATCATAGTAAAGTGCTTCTGTCTCCTGCAGATTTTCCAAATCCAGCTTTTCCTCCCTTTTCGTCTCGTGCTCCTGCCCATGCTTTTCATGCATCTCAGAGACAAGGGCATAGAAATTATCCGGAATTTTCACTTCCCTGCCAAGTTTTTCGGCCTCTTCCTTAACCAATTCAGGGGCAATTCCCTGGCTGTCATATAGCATCAATAATTTTTTTTCATCAATTTTTTCCTGCATTAACTTGCTTATGATTGATTTTGTTTTTTCCTTAGTTGCCGCATATTTCTTTTTTTCAACATCCAATATTTCATTTACTTCGTTAAGATTTTCGCTTAATTCCGGGTATAACGGCTTCAGGTATAATGCGTGCAGTTTGCACAATTCATTAAATTCAATTTTCCAGTTGTATTTGTCCATTAGCGACATTGCTCTCCTGAACAAAACCCTCAGGTTATAGCCGCCGCCGACATTGGAGGGCAAAGCCCCGTCTGAGAGAGCAACTAAAAGTGCCCTTGAATGCTCTGCTATGGAATACAAAGCCGCACTTTCAGAGATCTGTTTTTTCAATTCCTTGACGCCATAGCCTGTTTTTTTTGCCACCAAGTTCCATGTCTTTTCTATATCCTCCACTTCATCCACATTTAAGTAAGAAGAATAAGGCAGGAATTTTTGCATCATTTCCTGGTCTATTTTTATCCCTGTTTGCTGCTTCAATTTTTCAACGACTGTAGGAAAGGTTGTCTCATAGCTTGTTGAAAGCCCCTGTGTAAACCATGCGTTCCTTTCATGGCCCATGCCCATATCAAGCACTTTTAAGCTTAATTCCTTATTACCGGAAGGAGTTACCTCATAAAGCATGTAAACCTGGTTTCCCAGCTCTAAGCCTCTGGAGAAGTATTCCATGCACGGCCCGAAATTTCCTCCTCCGGCCCATGCATCCTCATGGAACTTTATTTCCTCATTTTTTAAGCCAAGACCTTGCTTGAGCCAGTTATGAATATCTTTAAAGTGCCTTGCCTGATCCCATTTATCCGGTTTCATGAAAGCATGCTGGCCTATCATGTCAAAACAAGAATAATGCGCGCCAGTAATTCCAATGTTGTCTATATCGTTGAATCTTAAGCATAACTGAGGCACAACCAGCGGGTTAGCCGGAGGCTCCACTTCCCCGGATACAACATAAGGCTGAAAATCATAAATGGATGCCTGCACAAAATCAGCATCCTGGCGCCATCTGGCAGTAACCGGATATCTGTTAATTGGAGTATACCCCCATTTTTTGAATAGTTTTGAGAATTCATTCCAGACGCCGATATAGTCAAGTTTTTTTGCTGCCGGAGTGTTTCCAATAAACCTGAAGCCCCCGGAGCAGGAAGGATCCCCGCAGACATCATCTTCTGTTACAGCCCAAAAGAAAGTCCCGCATTTAGAGCATTTTTTCCTCTTAAAGCCGTCTTCTTTCAATATAGAAGTTGCATAGTACTTATCGGGACTTTTTGACGCTAATTGCTTAAACTCTTTTTTTATTTCCTTATCAGATTTCATAACAGGAAATATTGGGGATTCATATAAAAATATTTAGGTTTTGCGTTTTGGCTATAAAGAGATTTGTTTAGAAGGATTTATTTTTGATTTAATCGGATTTTAGGCAAGATTACAGCTTGTAGACGGTATCGTGCTCCCTGGCATGCTCTTTTACCTTCAGGCCGATGCTCTGGCCTTTCTTTGCTTCCTGTATCTTGTCTTCCTCTATCTGCATGCTATCGACTGCCTGAGTAAAGTCGCTTGTAGCCCCCTTGATCCTTATCTTGTCCCCTGATTTCAGAGTGTCGCTCAGCTTAACCACGGCCACGCCAATATTCGTAAAATAATGGCTCACCTTGCCTACTACCTTTCCTTTTGCCTCAGCTTTTTGCTCTTCAGCCATAAAACCACCCTAAACACGCTATTCTTTCTTTAGAATATTTAAAATTGTCGGAAATTCGTTGGAATAATAGCGGAAAAGCCTGCTTAATTGGGTTATACGGACTTTTTCATTAAGAATGAAACTAAATCCAGCGCCTTACTCTTTTTTTATATTGTAGGTATTCTTTCCCGAAAAGCCTTGTCATCCTCTTTTCCTCATAAGGAACGAACAAGATGCTTATTGTAAAGAAAAAGGCAATTGGGGCCAGAAACATAGGTATAGTTCCAACGGAAACGGCAATTCCAAGCAAAATCAAGGTCAATCCAGCATACATAGGGTTTCGTGTAAAGCGAAAAGGGCCTTCAGCAACTAAAGCTATTGGTTTTTCGAATGGGTTTCTAGGAGTGCCTTTTTTCTTAAAGTAGAAGCCGGCCCAGAAAATCAGGAAAAAACCCAGGATTGCCACTAAAATACCAATGAGGTTGTATGGAAAAAATATCACTTTTGTCCCCAGTAAAACTAAACCCAGAGCAATGGACAATAATAAATAAAACAAGGCGATAAAAGGGGGTTTTATCTTTAACGGCATCATTCTAAATCCCGGTTATTTAATCTATTTTTAAACTTTTTTAGATTATATGGCTGTAAAGAATAATGCCGAAACATATTTAAAACCGCATTAAAACCTAAAGATGCCTAAATGCCCTCGTAGCTTAGCAGGTAGAGCGTGCGGCTGTTATCCTCACTGCCGTTCGGGACTTCCCAAAACACAGTTTGGTGAGTAACCGCAAGGTCACCAGTTCGAGTCTGGTCGAGGGCGTTTTTTCATGTTAAATGTCAAGGGCCTGTAGTTCAGCCTGGTTAGAATGCTCGACTGATACTTCATGTAGAAATCGAGTGGTCCTCAGTTCAAATCTGAGCAGGCCCATCACATTCATTCTTCTGTTTTTATCACCAGCTTTTGAGTATAGTCCTTTATGTTTTTCACTACCCAAAAAGTTTAAATATAAGTTGCTATTCTATAATAATTACTAATTCAAAAGGGGTCTGATTATGAAAAAAGGACTGATTGTCATATTGATGGTTATTTCTATGTTTCTTATTAGTGCATGCGATGTATATAATACTCTTTATGTCAAGCAGCCTGCTATACAGGGAGGGGCTGTGGAGGTTCCTGACATAAATGCCACTCTTGAGATTCCCGTAGATATGG
>JAGVYR010000003.1 GCA_018303185.1 Candidatus Woesearchaeota archaeon
CGGCAGGATGAAGGTCAGTCTAAAGGGCTTACCTGACGAGCCGAGAGGTAGTGCATGGCCGCCGTCAGCTCGTGCCGTAAGGTGTCCTGTTAAGTCAGGCAACGAGCGAGACCTGTACTCACAATTGCTAACAGGTTCATCGAATGACTGAGCACATTGTGGGAACTGCCTTCGAAAGAAGGAGGAAGGTGCAGGCTACGGTAGGTCTGTATGCTCCGAATCTTCTGGGCTACACGCGCGCAACAATGGCAGAGACAATGGGATGCGACTCCGAAAGGAGAAGCCAATCCTCGAAACTCTGTCCTAGTCCAGATCGTGGGCTGTAACTCGCCCACGTGACGTTGGAATCCCTAGTAATCGGATTTTATCATAGTCCGGTGAATATGTCCCTGCTCCTTGCACACACCGCCCGTCAAACCACCCGAGCAGGGTTTAGATGAGGCTTCATTTTCAATGGGGTCAAATCTAAGCTCAGCGAGGAGGGTTAAGTCGTCACAAGGTAACCGTAGGGGAACCTGCGGTTGGATCACCTCCTTTTTTTTATTTTTTATATTCATAATCACAAATGGGCCCGTAGCTCAACGGCAGAGCGCCGCCCTTGCATCTCGAAGATAGAAAGGCGGAGGCTTCGGGTTCAAATCACGGGTTTACTGGGCTCGTGGGAAAGTCCCGACGGGTCCATTTAATCATAAATGGACATAGGAAAATAGGGATTTTCCGTGGGTCCATTATAATTAAATTCACAAAAAATCATATTCATTCATCACGAATGTATGCCCAGAGCAAATCTGATTTGTTTTGGGTAGGTTGAAATTCATGAGACCATGCATAGACTTTTGTTAATAATGCTGTCAGGTGGATGACTTGGCTTGGGCGCTGAAGAAGGGCGTGACCAGCTACGATATGTCCCGGCGAGGCGCATGTAGCCTTTGAACCGGGAATACCTGAATGCGACTTCGCATACAATCCGAAAGGATAGGAAATGCAGGGAATTGAAACGTCTTAGTACCTGCAAGAAAAGAAATCAATTGAGATGCTGCTAGTAAGGGCGACTGAACACAGCACAAGGCAAACTGAATCTCTTTCCGCAAGGGAAGAGAGATGTGGTGTTATAGGCTGTTCGCATGAATCCTTTCTAGGGAATCCGAACTCCTCTGGAAAGAGGGGCTGCAAAGAGTGATAGCCTCGTAGGAGAAACTTAGAGGGATTTGAACAGTACCTTGAGTACCGTTTATTGGATATTAAACGGGAATGCGGGAGGCATCAACTTCCAACCTTAAATACGTCCCAAGTCCGATAGCAAAGTAGTACCATGAGGGAACGTTGAAAAGAACCCTCAACCGGAAGTTAAAAGAGCCTGAAACCTGACAGCTATCGCGAGGCACTGCTCTAAGGAGTTGTGCCGTCCGTTTTGAATAACGGGCCAGGGAGTATATTCGAGTGGCAAGGATAACCTTATTGGGTATCCACAGCGAAAGCAACTTGCCTGCAACTTGTGAGAGGCGAGGTATGAAAGTGCCTGGAGTCACTCGGATTCGACCCGAAGCCGGGCGATCTAGCCCTTGGCAAGGTGAAATGCGGGTAAAACCGCATGGAGGCCTGCAGAGGTTCTACGTGCAAGTGTTCTTCTGACCTGGGGCTAGGGGTGAAAAGCCAATCGAGCCTGGTGATAGCTGGTTCCTACCGAAGTTGGCCGCAGTCAAGCCTTGGAGGAGCAGGCCATGACTGTAGAGATACGGATTGAGAGCTTAGGTCTCGAAAGGGATCGGCTTTCTGTCCAACTCCGAATATTATGGCTGCATAGATTCCAAGAGACGGGAGTACCTGGGGTAAACTTGTACTCCGAGAGGGGAACAACCCAGACTGCAGTTAAGGTCCCTAAATATCGGCTAAGTGTGAAAGGGTAAAGAGTGTCTATTGTCAAAGACAGCGAGGAGGTTGGCTTAGAAGCAGCCACCCTTTAAAAAGTGCGTAACAGCTTACTTGTCAAGATGATAGGCCTTAAAGATGGACGGGGCTAAGCCGATTACCGATACTGCAGACATGCTAAAAGCATAGTAGTAGGTAGGCGTTCTGCTAGGGTAGAAGTATCCTCGCAAGAGGGTATGGACCTTGTAGAAATGAGAATCCTGGCGGTAGTAGGATCTGAGTACTGTGAGAATCAGTACCACCGGAAGGGCTAGGGTTCCTTGGCAATATAGGTTAGCCAAGGGTTAGTCGATCCTAACTTAGCTCATAACATGAGCTATATAGGAATGGGAAAAAGGTTAATATTCCTTTACCATCCGGATATGTGCGGCGACGCAAGTCTTGCTGTTGACGTTTCGGGTTAGGCCAACATATCTTGTCTGATATGTCAACCGGAACAAGTCAAGGGAGTATCGTAATGATGAGAACTTGATTAATTCCGGGATAAGTATTCCTTTGGAGTATTTGGCTCATACCTGGAGCCCCTGAAAAAGCAGCAGGAATAAATTCTGGATGTTCGTACCAAGAACCAGCACTGGTGCCCCTAGGTGAGGAGCCTAAGGTGAGAAGGTCTAATCTAATTGAGGGAACTCGGCAAATTGGCCCCGTGCCTTCGGCATAAGGGGTCCCTGCGATCGTTCTTAAGGATGCGATTGCAGGGTGCAATGACTAAGTGAGTCCGACTGTTTAACAAAAACCTAACTGACTGCAAGCCTGTAAAGGTGTGTATAGTCAGTGACGTCTGCCCAGTGCGCGTACTTTAAACTCCTTTCCAAGGGAGCTAAGAGCGCGTAAACGGCGGGGGTAACTATAACTCTCTTAAGGTAGCGTAATACCTTGTCGTTTGATTGACGACTTGCATGAATGGCGTAACGAGATTCACACTGTCCCCAATTAGAAGCCTCCGAATACTTTGTACTGGTGCAAAAACCAGTGATTTCCAGTGGGAAGCGAAGACCCCGTGAAACTTTACTGTAGCCTGATGCTGCAATGTAAGCTTTGATACGTAGCGTAGGTGGGAGTTGCCAAAGCTTGACTTTCGGGTTGAGTGTAGACACCAATGAAACACCACTTGTCGGAATTTACGTTGCTAACCCTGAAAAGGGAACACCATTTGGTGGACAGTTTGGCTGGGGTGGCACCCTGCTGAAAATGTATCAGCAGGGCCCAATGGTTGACTCAAGCGGGTCAGGAATCCGCTGTAGAGTGCAAGGGCAAAAGTCAGCCTAACTGGATTCATACCAAGATTGTATCCAGAGCAGAAATGCGGGCCTAGCGAACTCCTATGCCCTCCTTGATGGGGGCTAGGAATGACCGAAAAGTTACTCCGGGGATAACAGAGTTGTCCCGCCCGAGAGTTCACATCGACGGCGGGGCTTGCTACATCGATGTCGGCTCTTCCTATCCTGGCCGTGCAGAAGCGGCCAAGGGTGCGGGTGTTCACCGATTAAAAGGAATCGTGAGCTGGGTTCAGAACGCTGTGAGGCAGTTTGTTTGATATCTACTGGAAGTGTTGTTGTCTGATGGGAAGGGAGCCATAGTACGAGAGGAACTGGCTCTCGAGGCCTCTGGTCTACCTGTTATCCGACAGGGTATGCAGGGCAGCTACGCCTTGTAGGGATAAGCGCTGAAAGCATCTAAGCGCGAAGCCCTCCTAGAAAATAGACAACGCAGAACTCCCGCAAAATACGGGTTTGATGGAGCAGGAGTGTAAGCACGAAGGCAACGACGTGTTCAGCTCGCTGCCACCAAAAGTTCATGCCTTAAGTCTATGCATGGTTTTCATTTTTTTCTTCTTTTTTTATTTCATTTATTTTGATGTTCTAGATTTGAGAATAGAATATTTTTAAATTCTATTAAGTAGATATCAAACTATGTGGCGTTCTGAACTCATCTTACATAGCAACTGTATTATTGTAAAAACTTTAATTTTTTCAGATAAAAAGAGAATAACAAACAATAAGGCTGCAATTTCCACGGAGGAAATAAATATGGGACCCAGTTTACTCGTTGAAACCCACAATAGCAAAGAGCATAAATATAAAAGATATACTCCATTGTTTTTCAACACTTCAAGCCCTAACTCTCTTTTCATAAGACTAAACTATTTAAGCTCTTTATAATATTTACGCGCTTGCAAATTAAGAGTATACATTTATAAAAAACTAAAAAACACAACAAACTATGGCTCGCCTATACAAAAACATGGAGATTTTCAAGCTAGGCTACGGCTTTTGCCTTGAAGTCTATAAGATTTTAGACAATCTCCCAGAAAAAGAAAAAGACAATTTAACTTCACAACTGAGGAGGGCTGCGACTTCGATTCCGGTGAATATTGCAGAGGGAAGCGTCAAGAAATCCTATCGAGAATTCCTGAATTTTCTTAATTATTCCTATGGATCTTGTAAAGAGATTGATGTTCTTCTGATGATGTGCTATGATTTAGGATATATTAACAAAAAAGAGTATGACAAAATTTTTTCTAAATTGGATGAATTAATGGCAAAGTTATTCAGCTTTATGAAAAATATTGAGTCCAGATTTGAAGACAAAAAACGGTTTTTTACAAAATTCGCTGAAAAATGATCTGCCTCGGGATAGAAAGCACAGCCCACACATTCGGAGTGGGGATTGTGGATGGAAAAGGGAAAGTCCTTGCTAATGTAAAGAGAGCTTTTACAACAAAGAAAGGGGGGATGGTTCCTTTTCAGGTAGCAGAGCATCATACAGATGTCTGCGATGCTGTCGTTAAAGAAGCGCTGGAAAAGGCAGGGATTGGGATAAAAGACATCGAGTTGATTTCATTCTCTCAAGGCCCGGGGATTGGACAATGTCTCAGAGTAGGATCTTTCATGACCCGCGTTTTAAGCCTGAAATTAAAAAAGCCTTTAGTGGGAGTCAATCATGCCGTAGCCCATCAGGAAATCGGAAAATTGCTGACGAAGGCTAAAGACCCTGTCCTGCTGTATGCATCCGGCGCCAATACCCAGGTTATTGCCTATGAAGCCGGAAAATACAGGGTTTTTGGAGAGACTTTAGACCAGGGAGTTGGAAATTTTCTGGATTCTTTCGCGAGATTCGCAGGGCTTGGCTTCCCAGGCGGCCCTAAGATTTACGAGCTTTCATTAAAGGGAAAAAATTTCATCGAACTGCCTTATACAGTAAAAGGGATGGATGTTTCTTTTGGCGGCTTGCTGACTAATGTAAAGCACAAATTTAACTCCGGCAGATATAAATTAGAGGATTTATGCTTCTCAATACAGGAAACTGTGTTTGCAATGCTGGCTGAAATATCCGAGAGGGCGATGGCCCACACAGGCAAAAAAGAATTGGTTCTAGGCGGAGGGGTTGCCTGCAACAAACGCCTTCAGGAAATGTGCAGTATCATGTGCGAAGAAAGAGGAGCGAAGTTTTTCGTGCCTGCGAATGAATTTCTTGTGGACAATGGGACTATGATAGCTTGGCTCGGTATTTTAAAGTATAAAGCAGAAGGAGCTGCAAAGCTTAAAGAAACAATAATGAGGCCTTATGAAAGGGCTGATGATGTTAAGGTGACGTGGGTTTAGTTGTTCTTCTGTATCGCTTCCAAAATCTTCTCCTTGCCTTTCCAGTCCAATGCTTCCTTTAGAACTTCACTTATAGTTTCAACAGGAATTACCTTTATCTTCTTCAAATTCTCTTCAGAGATTACCAGATCCTTAAAGTTGGATTTTGGGATTATAACGTTCTTGATGCCTGCCTCAATCGCTGCCTCAACCTTTGCAGTAACTCCGCCTATCGGCAGCACCTCTCCACGGACTGAAAGGCTGCCAGTCATTGCATAATCCTGCTTCACAGGAACCTGCTTAAAGGCAGATATTATAGAAGTTGCGACTGCAATGCTTGCGCTGTCTCCTTCAACGCCTTCGTATGTCTGGAGGAACTGGACATATATATCGTACGTTTCCTTGATGTCCTGGCCGAAATATTTCTTTATTATTGCGGCGACATTCTTTATTGCTTCCTTTGCTATTTCCCCAAGCTTTCCTGTTGCGATGATTTCCGATTCATTGCCGCCGGGTGTTACCTGGGATTCTATCGGCAGAATTATTCCTGAGAATGGCGGCGTTATGCCGATGACTGCAAGGCCATTGACCCTTCCAATCTCTTTACCCTCTACTTTTATTATCTCGTATTCCTTCTTCTGCTCAATGAACTTGTCGGCAAGCTGCTGCTCCAGTGTCCTCGCCAGTTTTTTTCCGGCAAAAACATGCTCTTTCATCACGAGCTTTGACTTCTGCTTCAGGGCAATGTCTCCTGCAGCCCTAATCAGGCCGCCAAGCTCCCTCAACCTTAATGTCAAATGATTCTTCCTGTTTGCGCGCCTTCTTGCCTCTATTACGATTTCATCAGCCGCTTCCTTGCTGAAATGAGGAATCTTCTTGTCTTTTGTAACCTCCTGAGCCACAAAAACTGCAATCTTGTCCTGATTTTCCGGAGTGTCCGGCATTGTGTCCTTCATATAGACTTCATACCCATAGCCGCTGATTCTTGACCTCAGCGCGGGATGCATGTGCTTTATTGTTTCAAGGTTTCCTGCAGCCACAAGGATAAAGTCGCATGGCACCGGCTCTGTCCTTACCATTGCACCTGCTGACCTTTCAGACTGGCCGGTTATCGCGAACTTCTTTTCCTGAAGTGAAGAAAGCAATTCCTGCTGGGTTGCCGGCTCCAAGGTTGCTATTTCGTCTATGAATAAGACGCCCAAATGGGATTTGTGTATCATGCCTGCGACAACCCTTTCATGAGCCGGCGTTCCAAGGCCGCCAGACTGGAATGGGTCGTGGAGAACGTCTCCTAAGAGTGCTCCTGCATGGGCTCCTGTTGCGTCATTGAAAGGTGCCTGCTTTTTCTTGAAATTGTCAACAATGACCTTTGGCGTTCTTACGCGCCCGTCCATCCTCTTGTTTATGTTGAGGAATATAACAAATGCTGCAAGGAAAAGCATGCCTCCGAGAAAAAAAGCAACGAACATCATTGTTCCGACCAAAGGGCCGTCCTGCGAAGTGTAGTAGCTCCTTACCCACCACGGGGCAAACATGGAGATTATGACCAGAATGAACATGATGATGTTCTGGTTCTTGAACATGTTCATGCCCTGTATCCTTGCCTTTGCAACAAGATCGCGGCCCTGCCCGCCGGGCATAGTCCTGATTAAGGGCATGTTTTCATCATTGGGATTGGGAAAAGAAATGATGTCAACCAGCTTTTCATTGGGCAGCAGTTCGGCGAGGGCAAAGCCGAGCATGCTTTTTCCTGTACCGGGCTCGCCTATCAGCAAAACATGCCTTCTCTGCTCCGCAGCTTTTTTTACGACTTCAACTGCATCATCCTGGCCTATTACCTGCTCAACTATTGCCTTAGGCACTTTTATCTCTTCAGTCGACCTGAACTTTAGCTTAGCCATATGTCTTGGTGATAGGACATTAATTTAAAAAGGTTGTGTTTAAGGGCTTGTTTTATTTTTTTGATTTTTTATTTTGTATTTTTTTATTGGCTTTTGTTTTTTATTGCTCTTTTGTGTTTTGCTTAAGAAACTATACCCTTCAATGCTAGGCTCGCGCAATATGCTCGCAATATTTGGGCTGTATCGTAAAGAACCCGCAGGCATAAGCGCGGGATTTGATGAGGGTAGTGCCACTAGTCCGGCAGAAAAATGCGGCAGAATGACCAACAGATTTTTATTTTCTCTATTTTAAAAAGGCAAAATGAACGAAAGACTGATGCTCCTGACTGCTTTCATCTGCTCAATTGCGGGGATTTTCGTGATTTACATAAGCTCCGGAGTGATTGAAGGGATGATGCAGCCTGCTGACTCAATATCGCTTGAAGATGAAGGCAGAAATATAAAAGTCCAAGGGAAAATTGTCGATTACTATGAAGGCGACAATATAGTGATAATGGAGATTGAGAAGCCTTCTGTTGTGAAAGTCGTGCTGTTCAAGAACAAGGCAAGAAACCTTTCCATTGCAGAAGGTACGCAGCTTGAGATTATGGGAAAAGTGGAAGAATATGAAGGCAGCCTTGAAGTGATAGGCAACAGGGTGAGAGTGATTGGATAATGTTCCTTGAACTGCTTCTTGCGGCATCGCTCGGGATCTTTGCAGGAATTTTCACAGGCCTCACTCCCGGGGTCCACATAAACCTTGTAGCCATACTTGTCGTTTCCTCTGCATCCTATCTTCTTGGAATCTTCAGCCTTGCCAGCCTGGGGGTTTTCATAATAGCAATGGCAATAACTCATACTTTTTTGGACACGATTCCTGCAATTTTCCTCGGGGCGCCCGAAGCCGATACTGCCCTCGGAGTATTGCCTGGCCATAAGCTGCTTCTTCAGGGAAGGGGCTACGAAGCTGTAAAGCTGACAATTGTGGGCAGCTTTTTCAGCTTCCTACTTGCGCTTGCATTCTTCCCGCTGTTCATATGGATTGTGCCTAGAGTATATGAAGGGCTGCAGAAGTGGATCGCATGGATACTTATTGTGATAATGGCCTATATGATACTGGGCGAGCGGAGCAATGAAGCAAGGCTTTATGCTGCTGTTGTTTTTCTGCTTTCCGGCATTCTTGGGGCTTTCGTGTTCAACTTTCCGAACCTTAACCAACCCCTCTTCCCATTGCTTTCCGGGCTTTTCGGGATAAGCATGCTCATAGTGAGCTTAAGCGATAATGCACAGATTCCAAAGCAGTACATCACAGATGAAATCAGGCTTGGAAAATGGCAGAGCTTCAAGGCTTTGCTTTCTGCGACTTTTTCCGGAAGCCTTGTGTCATTTTTTCCGGGCTTGGGGCCTGCGCAGGCTGCCATCATAGGGAGCAATACAATGGGAAAAACCAACAATTACACTTTTCTTGTGCTTGTCGGGGGCATAAATACAGTGAACATGCTTGTCAGCCTTGTTTCCCTTTACACCATAGACAAGGCAAGAAATGGCGCTGTGCTGGCAATGCAGCAGATAATCGACAAAGTCGACTTCAATATGCTTATCCTTTTCATCGGAACTTCGCTTTTCGCAGCAGGCATAGCGACTTTTTTAACGCTGTACATTTCAAGGGTTTTCTCGAATGTTATTTCCCACGTGAATTATAAAGTGCTGACATTGTCAATAATCACATTCATTGTGGCTTTGACTTTCTACTTCTCCTCATTTATGGGGCTTTTGATACTTATTACTTCGACAGCTATCGGCATTATTCCTAATGTTGTGAACGTAAAAAGAAGCCATGCGATGGGATGCCTGATACTGCCGGTTATTTTGTTTTTTCTGCTGTGAATGGCTTAAGCTGAAATTTTTAGTGCTTCAATTTTAGAATATAGCCTATTTGCCTCTGCTATATTGGCGCCCGGCAAAACAAATTTTATGTTCAAAGCCCCCTTGGCTGCTTTTTCATATGCTTTTTTTGCCATTTCTCGCTCATTGAAGAAAGCTGCGAAGTCGCCGGCAAATTCTGCTTTTCCCTGTTCCAATAACTCGTGGTATCCTAGGGCAACTATCTTGCTTACAATTTTACTTACCAAAACCTTTTTAAACATCCATAATTTCCTTCCGGCTATGGAAGGGACAATAATGAGCTTCAGAAGGGGAATACACATGCAGCATGACACCCAGATGATTGTCAAAGTTGATTCTGTAAATGGCAAGGACAAGGCTTCTTCTTTAGTTGGGAAGCAGATAGTCTGGACAAGCCCTGCAGGAAAAGAGATAAAAGGGCAGGTTCTTGGGGCACACGGCAATAAGGGTGCCTTTAGGGTAAAGTTCGAGAAAGGGATGCCCGGCCAGAGTGTTTCAACAAAAGTGAAAGTAGCTTGATTTTACTGCAATCTGATTTGCGCAGGCTTCTGATTTTTCTTGAACAGCATGCTTACTCCACCCAATAATGAGCCTGCTGCAGCGCCCCATTCAAGGGGCTGCGTTATATTGCTCATGTTCTGGGGGAGCTTTCCCAGCAAAGAGACGAAAAGCATCACTCCAATAAAGACAAAAAGAAGCCCAAGTATGGTCGTTATTGAAAATCCGCTCTGCCCGGGGATTTTCGGCTGCTTCATTTTACTGCCGGAAGATTGACTGGGATGAACCCTTTTGTGATTCCAAAGTATACAATAGCCGCTCCCAATGCAATTCCGATGATAAACATAAGACCCGGGTGCATCATTCCAAAAATAAACGCTTTTTTGTTCATTGTGGTTACCTCTTTTATCTTTTTTTATTTTCTTCTTGTTCTGATTATTTAAATGTTTTGTAAATCTTTGGCTGCGTTCAAGATCTCATACTTCGGGTTGCTGCAAGGAAACTTCGTTTCCAGCATCCCGTTCACTTTGCTCAGGGACATCGTTCGCACTTTCTGAGTTATTCAGGAGCCCGACATCCCGCAACTGGTTACGCCCGGTTGACAGGTAATATGGGGCATAAAGCCCCTTGCCGCAGTCTTCACCTTGCATGATAGCTGCGGCGTATGGCTGTAAGCCATACATGTTTTGGTCAAGGTTTTCCTAAAACATTGGGAGCATCCCCTGTCAGGCTGAATGAGCTTTAAGCTGGTGCTCACAAAACAGATGGCAACCTACATTTTGAACGCAGCCGCAAATCTTTTACCTCTCGTCAATGGAAAAGTTTATAAACATGGTTTTGGGAAAATAGAAACAAGGTAGTTATGGTGCTATGATGAAAGGGAAAAGGGCAGCGTTTCTTATACTATTGCTGGTGTTCCTAATTAACCTTATCCCGGCATCCGTCTTTGCGCAGGAAAGCGGCATCAGGGACAGCATGAGGCGCGTCTCTAATTTATGGTGGGGCGCTGTTGAGGGAATATTTACTCCAGAAATTTTACAGACAGAAGCAGGAAAGATGGCCTTTTTGCGGTTTGCATTCTTCTTTTTGGTTTTTACCATGGTTCATTTCGGCACCTCGAAAATACCGGGCATGAACCCGAGGCACGGTGTAGTCATATCCCTTATATTTGCGCTCTTTACGCTGCTGATAAAGCCAAGCACAGTCATAGGGCTTGGGATGGTGTGGACTGCGGTTGTCGTGCTGATGCTTTCCCTCGGGCTTGTTATTGCGGTGATGTACACGTCATGGTCGCTGCCTGACGATTCTATGGGAAATGTCATAAGAATTATACTGCTGTTTGTTGCGCTCGGCTTTCTGCTTTACCTCAGGGGAGTTGTGGCTGATTTCGTCCTAGGCGGAGGCTTTATCGGCTAAAATGGCATTCACTCCCAACGACCTCATGATTTCTTTTGATGTCGCGATAATCATACTGATAATCTACATAATTGTGAGCATAGTGAAGATAGCCGGAGGCGGAAAAGGCGGAGGGCATGACGGCGGCCATGGAGGGTATGGTGGAGGAGGAGATGGAGGCAGCCATAGTGCAGCAGAGGCTGCAAAAAGAGCTAAGCATGATGAAGAGAAAGCCGAAAAGAAGGAAAAAAAAGCTTTAGCTGCTGTAGCTGACCTTGGGCAACTTGCAACTGAGATGGAGCTAATTAAAAAGGAGAAACTTGACAAATTAAAGGAAATCGAAGAAAATGAGGAATTCCATGAATTGAAATCCTATGAAACCCAGAAAAAGATGCTTGCTGAGATGCTGCCTTTGTTACGCGGCTCATGGAATGCCGGCTGGGTGCTGAGCAGCACGCTCTCAAAGATGAATAAAGACAGGATTGCATATAAAGACCAACTAGGTGATGTTGAAGAGCACCTTGGGGTGTACAAAGAGTTTATTGATAAGGTTTCTGAATTGCTGTATAAGCTAAAGGAGGCTATCAGGCAAGATGAAAATACAGTTGAGTACAGGAAAAAGCTTGAGAGCACCCATAAAGCTATAGTAAGGGCATTAGGCAAAATCGACGACAGGGCAGCAGATGACCTCAGAAGAGCATTCAAGCTTCTTGTAAAAGGTCAAAGACTTGTACATAAAGATGACCATGCTACGTTCATAGAACATGGATTGACAAGGAATATAGATGAGATTAACGAACAACAAAAAATACTTATTACGCAGCTTCTTCAGAAAGTACAAGCAAAATCCAATGATTTGCAACTTGATAAAAAGAAAGTTGAAACATACATGAATATACTGGGAGAGATTAGCAGATTAAATAGAGAAGACCAAAAGTCATTAGAGGAAGATATTAAGTTTTTGGACAAGTACAGAAAATGGAAACTTCTTAATAAAGGATTTTGGTATGGTATCGGAAACTTCCTCATTTTACAGGACAAAGATGTCAGGATGCTGTTGAAGCATTGTGAGCAAATCTCAAGAAACCTTGAGAGCAAGGTTAGGTTTCAAGCTGACTTAAACAGTCTGCGAAATGAGCAGAGCAATTTAGAGGCGAATATAGAAAAAATCAATGAAATTGTCCTTGATGTTGAGAAGGTATTGATGAAAGAAGGCATTAAAGAAATTGAAGCAACCATGATGGCCAAGAAAGAAACATGAGCGCCTCCGGGAACAGGCTAGTTTAGACTTATTCTTAGGTTACCATAGCGTTATCATATCGCAATAATCCCATAAATCATGCCGATAAAGCCCACTGCCATTATGGTAACTGGTAGCCCGGATTTGAAGACAAATACTCAGACTTTACAAGATTGATGCCGGAAGGGCCTAAAAATGGCAATAAGCCGGCAAGAATTGCCTTAATCAGAACTTGTAACTTGTCTCGCAAAAAGTCATGACAGTCTTAAACTGGCCTTACCTAACGATAAACCAAAAACCTTAAATACTATTGTGTATACTATGATTACAGAGCTTACATGGATATACTATATAGCAAACATGTCCGCGAGCAGATGGTTGCGCGCGGCATTGGAGAAGAAGACGTTAGGGAAGGCATTGAAATGGGCTCAAAGGAGCTGCAAAAACCTGATAAAATTTTGTCATATTACAAGTACTTTTGTGTTGTTTACAAAAAGCTCAAAGGAAAAATTTTCATTATAACTGTAAAGCCAAGGTGATTTAAAATGAAATGCCCAATGTGTGAGCAAGGAATATTGAAGCAGGGAAAAATTAAGGAGCATATGTTCGGAGTTTACCTAGGGGAGTTTCCTGCTGAAATTTGCAGCAAGTGCAATGAAAGCTTCACAAGCCCTGAGACAACAAGGGCAATAGAGGAAGAAGCGAAGAAAAGAGGGATATGGGGCATGGCAAAGAAAACAAAGATAACAAAATCAGGCAATTCCCTTTCAGTCAGGATTCCAAAGGAAATTGCCAGATTTCTGAAACTGGAGAAGGGCAAGGAAGCCTATCTGCATCCGGAAGGGAATAAACTGGTTATTGAGACTTAATGCCTTTATAGAAAAGTGACAATAAACATTTATATACCCTTCAGCTAAAAATCAAAATATGGTTTCGGGGCTTGTGGAGACAGTGCATTCTCTTTCCACGATAATAAGGCGGCTGCATTACCTCCTGAAGGATATTTACAGGTATGTCAGCAAGCATGACGGTAAGCATCCTATCAACAATCTGGAGGAAAAGGGCCTGATCAGGCGGAATCTTAGCCTTTACAAAAGGCTTTCTGACAACATGACGAGCGCATTCCTTGACGTGATAAGGAGAGACGGGCGTGACCTGCAGAGGACTGCAAGAGAAAAGCCTGAATACCTGCCTTATGTCCTAAAAACTTATGGCGAATTTGACAGCATACTGAATGAATTGGTAAGCGAGTCCCATACCAGCATAAAGACCTCAATCTACCTGAGGCAAAAGGCAAAGCATTTGCGTGCCCTGAATTACAAGCTCAAACAGCAAACTATAAAAGAGGCAAGGAAAAGATTGAGGTAAGATGGAGATAAATATGTTCAAAAAGCCGAAGAATGTGACCCTGATAGATGCATTTCCCGGCTTCGGATTAGTGGGGACGATAGCTGGAGAGTTCCTCATTGAGCACCTTGGGGTTGAGCAGATAGGCAAGGTTGTGATGACAGAAGTTCCTGCAATGGTTGCCATCCATGGCAGTAAAGTTGTAGAGCCCTTCGGCATTTTTTACAGCAAAAAATACAATATTGTCTTATTGCATGCTATAATGGCTTCCCACGGCCATGAATGGGAGCTTGCCGACATAATAATGAAGCTGGCCAAGGACTTAAGCGCCAGAGAGATTGTGTCTTTGGAAGGCGTCGGGAGCGGGGACGGGAGTGAAGGGGGGAGGGCATTTTTCTTTGCTAATGAAAAAAAGAATGCTTCGAAATTCGAGAAGATGGGCATCAATGTGCTGAAAGAAGGCATAATCATCGGGGTAAGCGGCGCCCTGCTTTTGCGCACTGAGAACGTGCCTATAAGCTGCATCTTCGCTGAAACCGCCTCCAATCTTCCGGACAGCAAGGCTGCTGCAAAAATAATTGAGGTTCTTGACAAGTATCTTGGCCTTGATGTCGATCCAAAGCCGCTGCTTGAGCAGGCTGAGAAATTCGAGGGCAAACTGCGCGGGATATTGGAGCAGGGCGCCAAGGCACAGGAGCTGTCTGAGCAGAAAAGGATGAGCTATGTTGGGTAGTGAATTTTTATAATTTTCTATAGAAAGGTTTTTATTGTATTGAGAAAAAGTAGAGTCTGGTGATATTTTGAGTTCAGAAAGTGTGTCTAAAGCAATTGAAATTATGATAACTGTATCAAAGAATCCAGACAAGTTCTATACTGAAGAGAATAGGATGGCCATGATAAAGATATTAGCGGATGTTTTTAGAGAGATAACTCCACTGGTAAAAGAGTATGAGGAACATACTTTTCAAAATTCAAAGTTATCTCAATGTGCCAGGGATTTAAGAGTTATAATAAATGAGATAAATGGAGGATTAACTCACCCAACCCAGATACTTCCGAGAATGAAAACGGTCCATAAAGCACTAATAGATATAGAGGCTGTTATGAATATGGAAAAAAAGAAAGTTGGTAGCCTTAAGTGATTCTTATTTTGATTTCTCACTTACTCCTAATTGTGATAGTATATCACAAGCTAGAAGTCCAAAATTTTTAACTTTCAGCCATTTTAACCCAATTCTTACTATCACATTTTATGGTGCCTAAACCACTTTTTTCTCAATACTGCCTTTAATGGCTCACTTTACTTCCTGGATGGTGGATTTTTATTTAGTCTACGCATAAGTCGGGAATCTGCATAGCACCACCCTCGACCTCTTGCCCCAGGTACAGTCCACTTGGCTGTTGACCCTCTTGTGTCTAAGGCTTTTGTTCAAAAATCGGCAATCCAGAGATGTTTGCGGAAGTTTTCTTTGCTCAAAGCCCTATTCGAACACTCACTTTTTATCTTTCACATCTGTTCATGAGCTATTATTTTCAATATTGTAAAAATTAAATTGAGGCTATATGGTGATTTAATAGCTATATTAAAAGATAAATAATGCAAAATAATGTTGTTTAATAACTAGAAGGTTATATAATTGTTTTAATATTTATTTCCTATCGGTATTATACGCCTAAATTATTTAATCTTTGCCAATTGATGTATTTTTCAAAAAGATTTAAATTCTTTGAAGATAATGAAAGAGCAAAATGGCAAAAAAGATGGCTTTTCTGACGGTAATTTTTGTGCTGATTTTATCTGTAATTTCCGGATGCAATGGAGAAAACATTGGGAAAGATGATGGAGAAGCAATAGAAAAAAGCAATGAAAAGACTAATGTAAAGCCAATAAAAATAAACAATGGGAATGATGAGATAATCATCAATGCCGAAGTGGTTGATAAGCCAGCTGACATGGAAAAAGGGCTGATGTTCAGGGAAAGCCTTGGAGAAAATGAAGGCATGCTGTTTGTGTTTGAGGAAGAAGGGAAGTACAGCTTCTGGATGAAGAACACTTTAATTCCTTTAGATATGATTTTTATTGATGCCGGCGGGAAAATTGTGGGCATTGAGAGCGCAGTTCCCTGTGAAAAAGACCAATGCCCAACCTATGATCCTGCTGAAAACCATCTTTATGTCCTGGAAGCCAATGGCGGGTTTGCAGAGAAAAACGGAATAAGAATTGGAGACATGATTAATCTGAAAGAAGCTCAAAATCAGGAGCCAAATACAATTCCTAGCGAGCCTGAAAGCATGACCCAGGGGCTGTGTGAAAGCGCAAATGGCTATTGGAACGAGTGCGGAAGTGCATGCGCTGGAACAGGCGCAGACTTTTGCATCCAGATGTGCGTAACGCAATGCGAATGCGGCGGTATTGCAGGATTTGGCTGCCCGGCAGGATATGAATGCGGGCTTTCAGGGAAAATTGCAGACGAGATGGGAGTGTGTATTGACGGGAAAAAATAGAAAAATTTATAAAGAACTCTCCCAAAGAACAGAGGAGAGGTGATGTTTAATGTGTATGTGCGGAAAGTGCAAAAAAATTACTGGCCTTTTGCTGCTTGTCGCGGGAGTTCTGTTCCTGCTTCAGGATCTGGCAATCTGGGACTTCTGGGGCCTTAGCTGGTATACAGTAGCGCTGCTTATAGCTGGCGTCGTGAAATCAGCTTCATGCCATTGCCCTGATTGCAATGCGTGCTGCTCCGGCTCAATGCCTGCAAAAGGAAAGAAGAAGTAAATTTTCTTCTTTATTTTTTTATTTTCTTTGTTACAAGCATTGCTTTTCTGAGAAATGATATTGACTCGGAAGTTTTTTGTGCCGACGAGTCCTAATTTTACCCGCCATATAGGTATGACGGCTTAATCCTAGGTTACGCATTCAAGACTTTATTATTCATAAGTAGTTACAAATAGGAATATTTATAAAGAACCTTTGGATCCCCCTTCCAAATGGAAATGCCTTCAAACATCGGGGAATTAGCGAATAAGATATCTGGACCGATTGCAGTTGTGGCGGGTAGTGCTACGGGGCTCTTGCTGGGGTCCGGTAATGTGACTCAAGCTAAATATACCGGATTAGCCATGGTTGCAGCATTAGGTGTTAAGACATTTACGGAAATGTTTTCTGAGAAGAGACAGGGCTCGATTCCGGATAGCATAATTCCATTAGGCTTTAGCATTGGTGGAGGTATAATCTGCTTTTACGCAGAAAAAACATACAGAATAATTGAAAATGCTGGATATTTTTTGGGTTTTTAATCTCATATGCGCAACAATTGCAAATTCTTATAACGAAAGACCTAAGTTTTTAATAGCATTTGTTAGGCCTTTCGAACATAATAGGGGCTGATTGATATTAAAAATTAACAGCCCCGATTATAGCATGAATGTTTAGCGCGGGTAAGGCACAAAATGCCATTACCCGAATCATTCATGCCCATTCACTTTCTCAAACAATTCCTCAGAGATAATTCCCTTGTGGCTGCCATTGAACAGCTTCCCCCTGTAACGGACTTTTCCAATGTAGGTCGGGTTTTTCAGAATTTCATAGAGAGTGGAAATGGGCAATTCAAACTGCTTTGATATCTCCTTGTAATGCACTCCGGAAGCCCTCATTTCGAAGATTTGGCGCACTTTTTCTGATTCAGCAGGGTTTTCCACTAACTTCCCATTTCTGTAAAAATAGCCCATTGGAGCCCTGTTTAATGCCTCTCCAGAAGATATCTTCCTGTCAAAGGCCATCTCCACCCTTTCCTTTACCATGCCTCTTTCAAGCTGCGCAAACACTCCAATAATCTGGAAAAAGGCTTCCCCCATGGCAGTTGTGGTGTCAATCTGCTCAGTAACGGATGTAAAATTCACTCCCTTTTCCTTCAGCTCCTCAAGTATGGAAATCAAGTCCTTCAGCTTTCTGGAAAACCTGTCAATCTTGTAAACCAGGAGGATTGTGAATTTCTTTGCATTGATGTCATCCATCATGTTCTTCAGGGCAGGCCTGTTCATTGAGCCGGCGGAATAGCCCGCATCAGTGTAGAGCTTGAAGACCTTCCAGCCGCGGGCTGTACAAAATGCCCTGCATCGCTCAATCTGTGCGTCTATGCTAATGCCTTCCTTGGCCTGCTCTTCTGTCGAAACTCTTACGTAAATACCGGCTTTTTGGGTCATGGGGCTTGTAACCTCGAAATTTCCGGCTTTAAACCATTCCGGTATGGGTTCCCTTTTTGGAATACTAGTGTAGCCTTATTGGAATAGAGTATATAAAGGTTTGCATTATTTTGACGGCTTTGTTGAAAATTTCGCTGCGCTTGGGTTAGCGGCTTTCACCCAATTTACGTACAGCATAAAGTATCGGTCATGTCCCGCAGGGAGCGACCCCTTGACCTCTGTTTGATGGAAAAATAAAATGGGCTCACCTTATGCCGCTAACCTTCATTTTCAACAAAGCCCATTATTTTGGCATTATGTTTTTATTTTGGAATGTTTTACCTAACCAAATGAAACCAGGCCAACCAAATGGGATACTGCGAGCTGTAGGCAACATTGAGCCGTGGCATGATGCGGCAAAAGATGTAATACGGATAAGCATCGAGCTCAGAGATGACGGCACTTACATACGAAGCACGAATAGTTTTTGGGAAAAAAGAAAACCACGAAACCCATCAGAAACCGACAGATCTTTCGTTAAAGTGTATGATTCAGGCATAGCATTGGAAACTCTTCTTGAGGAATTGGAAGAAACAAAAGAAATGCTGTCAGGCAAGGGTTTTAAAGTTAAGATGGGAATAAACCAGCGTCTTGCCCATGAAATCGATCTTAGAAGACTTGGAAAGTATCAGGTTCTTTTTGACGATTATTCAAGTGCAAATTAATCACTTTTGTTTTTTTAAGCCGAGTTTATTTCTTTCAATATAGCAAATATTACAATAAAATATTCTATCAATGCTTAAATCTTTTAATTTTACCTTAAAATAAAACTTTTAGGAAATGATTAAAAGTATTAGAACAAGAAAAATGAAAAAAAATAAAGTCAGTAATTGACTAAGACTTTCTGCGCTGGATCAATGCTCAATATGTTTTCCTTGGCCTGAAGCTGCTTGAACTGCTCGTCCAGCTTGAGATAAGGCTTTCCGTTAAAGTACTTTTTGGCTATTGGAATTCCCTTCTCTATCATAGAGGAGATGTAATTTCCAACCAAATTTTCTGAAATTTCTGTCCTTCGGTAAATGTCATGGTAGCTTACAAGGCCTTTATCATCTTCCAGAGCGTAGAGCACCATGAAGATTTCTTGTTCGGTCTTTGTCAAGGGCTTTACATCAAACTGCCTGCTGCCTTCTGAGGCAAAAGAAGCCTGTTTCTGCAAAAAAAGCTCAATTTTATCCAATCTTTCAGCCAATTTGTCAATTTTAGAGTCACTCTGGAAAATATGCTCATAATTTGACTGTATTTCTGTCGTGTTTTCGTTAATAGCCTGCAGATGCTCTTCAAATTCCTGCTTTACGCTCTCAAATGCCCTTTTAATGGCAGAACTGCCCTTGCCCTGCTTTTTAATCACAGAGCGCTTCCTCTTCTGAAAATAACTGTCAAAAATGCTACTCACCCCCCTAAGAATGATGATTTCGAGGTAGCTTAAAAACTTTATTGTTGGGCAAAATATAGCATCAGAAATCAATTAAAGGGGCCTTGCAGCCTTCTGAAGGTAATATTTTTCCCTGCCCTTTCTAACCACGGAAACATCACTTTCCTGCTCTATTTCGTCCAAAATGCGGTAGAATGAGCTTTTGGAGCATAATCCCTGTTCCTCAACTATCATGTCCTTCAGCTGCAGTGCGCCAATCTGTCCGTATTTCCTGATGTAAGAAAGGATAAGATTCTTCACATAATCCTTTGAATTCCTTGTTATCTTTTTTATGACTTTTTCCCTTATTGCCGCCTGCCTCTGCCTCTCCAAAACCTGAAGCCTTTCCTCAATCTGCCTTATTGCCTCAGGATGTGATTCTCTTGGCCTGGAGACGGGAGTATGCATGACCTCAGGCTCACTTTTCTTCTGCTCCTTTATCGCGTCAATCTTCTCGTTCAGCATGCTGATTTTTCCAAGCAGATGGTCATAGGAGTAGTAGCTGTCCACAATCCTCTTGATGTCTTCCGGCCTTTTAGGGATGTAAGAAAGCTCTGTCTGCAGCTGCCTTGTCAGCTGCTCCTGCTGCTGGCTTTTCTGGTGCAGAAAGGATATCCACTGCTGCAAGGAGGCAGTGTCCTTCTTGACGTTTGCGAAGGATTTTGCGAGCACATTATGGAAGTGCTGAAACCTCGGATCCTCCTTTTTCTTTCCCAGCCAGAGCATAATCCTGCTTATTTCAAAGATTTTATTTAAATATTTCGTTTTCCCGGGACTTCTGTGGGAATTATCTGGGACTATTATGGGACTAGCTTTGGAATTATCGTCGATAACAAGTTTGGAATAAGTGGGAATTTAATGGGACTAAATTGGGAATTAAATGGGAATGAAATGAGACTGGGCTGGGAATGGGCAGGATTATTCAAGCAATAAAAAAATCAAAAAACAACGTGAAAAAAGGCATAGAAAAATTTAAAAAACGGGCGATAAAAAGAAGAAACATTGGGAAAAACCATCAAAAAATACCAATAAAAAAGATCAAGCAGCAAGACCTAAAGCACTGGAAAAATGCCAAAAGTGAGACCTAAAAACGGCATTTTGAAAAGGTTAATAAGGCAGTAACTTCCAGAAGGAGGCTAAAAAGGCTAAAAGTGAGTGCCTGTATATAGCTTTTCAGGCCTTCTGGGACCTAAAACAGCTGCTTTTGGCTGAAAGTGAGTGTTCCAATAGGGCTTTTCAGGCATTTTCAGGGGTTTGAAGAGGTTTATTCAGCAAAAGTGAGTGTTAAAATGAGCTATATTGGGTCAAAATCCGGGCTTGCGGTGGCTCTTTCACGGCTAAAGGTGTTTGAAAGGCCTAAGGTGATGGCTGAGCAGTACCCTACAGACTCTGAGATAGCTGCTGAAGTGCTCTGGACAGCTCATATGAGGGGCGATTTAAGCAGCCATGAAGGGAAAGTGAGTGTTGACTTAGGCTGCGGAACCGGCATATTGGGCATTGGCTGCCTTCTTCTTGGGGCAAAAGAGTGCTTCTTCGTGGATTCTGACCCTGAAGCAGTGGAAATAGCCAAATCCAACTACTCCAATATGGAAAGTGAGCATTCAATAGAAGGGGGGGCCCATTTCGTATGCCGGGACATAGCCCTTTTCTCCGGGAAGGCAGACATAGTAGTGCAGAACCCTCCTTTTGGAGTGAAAGTGAGGCATGCAGACAGGCCCTTTTTAAATAAGGCCATGGAAATTGCCCCGATTGTGTACAGCTTCCATAAGAGCGGGAGCAGAAAATTTGTCGACGGAGTGTCGAGGGAAAAAGGATTCAGGATTACTGATGTCTGGGACTTTGATTTTCCTCTGAAAGCGGCTTTTGGGTTTCATTCCCGACGGATAAAAATGATACCTGTCAGCTGCTTCAGGCTGGAGAAGGTTGTTTGACGACGACAAATTTAGAATCGCCCCTATTTGTATACGGAAATTTTTTGTACTAAATCTCAAGTTCACTCAGGTTAGCAACTTCCGCCGATAATCAATTATCCGAAATACAGTTTTCTTAATATGCCCTACAATGTTAGCCACGAGGCTCGCTCTTGCTCAATTCGCTCGCCTCATGGTTTTATGGGCTCGCCTTTGGCTGCTAACCTTCTTTAGGACACACCCAAAGTGTAAAGTAAAGTTCTTAATATCCAAGCGCCGGCTATGGCGGTGCGATGGTTTTCCGCTTAGCTCCAAACCTGCTCAGCATCCCGGATGGAGCATCCCCTGCTTCGCCGCACGCCACGCCGGCGCTGGCGAGGCAGGGATTCCAAAGGAATGCCGAGCAGGGCATGCGAACATAGTGAGCATGCCCGTCAGCCGCCGTTGTGGTGGCGTGCGGCAACACACTGGAAACTTGACTTTACACAAAGCAAACATTTTTAAAATGAAATCTTTTCCTTCATGCTAAAATGGAAATAGAAGTTATCGAGGACAAGAAAAGCAAGTTCGTATTTGAGATAAAGGGGGTGCAGGAAGGCATCTTAAACGCTCTCAAGAACGAATTGCATAATGATGACCATGTCAAGATCGCTACCTACTCAAAAAAGCACCCTATTGTGGGCAATCCGAAGATGATACTTGAGACAGACGGCGCTGACCCGAGAGAAGTGCTTGCAAAAGCTGCCGGAAGGCTTAAAAAGGCGAATGACAAGATAAGGGCCGACGTGAAGAAGGAAATAAAGTAATTTTTCTGTGTTTTCTTAATCCCTACAGAGTTGCAAATTTCAGGCTTTCAGCTCCTATAAAGGAAAAACATATAAACATATACATAGTGCCTAAAAGCTATGGCGTTTCTCAGAGTCAAGAATGTAAATGGGCAGAAGTATGCTTATCTTGTTGAAAACAAATGGTACAAAAGAGGCCATAAAGGCAAGGGCAGGGGACCGAGGCAGAAAGTTATGAGATACCTTGGCAGAGTGTACTCTTTTGACAAGGCGCATGATGGGAATTTTGAGGAATTTAAGAAAATAGAAAATTTACAAAGTTATTGCGAATCTGCAGAAAATGCTGATATCATGAGGGAGCTGGTGGAATGGGAGCTTTCAAGGCATAATGCAGGGGCTGATTTCACAGTTGATTTTCCAAAGAAAAAAGTCAGGAAAGGCAGGAAGGAAGTGAGCATAGCAATGAATGAAGGCTGCCTTAATTCTTATACTCTTGCCAGGCTGCTGAATTTCAAGGCTGAAGGGCATAACGCGGGCATGGAATTTGCCAAAGCCTTTGTGGAAGCAGGCATTGAAGTTCCAAAGGAATTATTTGTGGGGATGTTCAGCAAGATATATAAGGATGATTTGAGCGGAGATGAAGATGGTTAAGCACATTGCAATAATACTTGACGGAAACAGAAGATTTGCAAGAAAGCTTGGCAGGGAGCCGTGGGAAGGGCATTCTTACGGGCTGAAAAAGCTGGAATACCTGTTCGGGTGGTGCAGGGAATTTGGCATCAAAGAACTGACACTCTATGCATTTTCTACAGAAAACTTCAGCAGGAGCAGGAAAGAGGTAGTGTATATCATGGGCCTGTTCAGGGAGTACATAGAAAAACTGAGAGATGACAGGGAGCTTGAGAAGATTGGAGCAAGAGTAAGGTTTATCGGAAGGATTGGCATGTTTTCAAAAGGCATACAGAAGGGCATGAAAGAGCTGATGGAAAGGACAATGGGAAATTCCAAGTTCACTATCAATTTCGCAATGGGGTATGGAGGAAGGGCTGAGATTGTGGATTCGATCAATAGTATTCTCAATAAGGCAAAAAACAACAGAAGGATAAAAATCAATGAAAAACTAATAAAAAATAACCTTTACCTTGCTTCTGAGCCGGAAATCGTGATAAGGCCCGGCGGAGAAGTAAGGACCTCAAATTTCCTCATGTGGCAGTCTGCTTATAGTGAATGGTTTTTTGCCAGGAAGTACTGGCCTGAATTCACAAAGGCTGATTTGAGGAAAATCCTTGAAGAGTACAGGAAAAGGGAGAGAAGGTTCGGGACGTGAAAATGTGCGAAAAGAAAACCTATAAATACCACCATCTGCTTTTTTAGATTGTGATTTTATAGTTATTGGTGAGTTGATGGATTCTTACGAACTGCTTAAGGAGGACACTAAAAAGGCTGTTGATTTCTTCAATAGTTTTGACAAAAATGCCCCGATAAGGCTGATAAGCCACCTGGATGCTGATGGCATTAGTGCGGCATCATTGATGGTAAAGTGCCTTAACAACGCGAACAGGCGCTATTCGATATCCATTGTCCAGCAGCTGAACAAGGAAGTTCTGGAGCAGGTTGCGCTTGAGCCTTACAAATACGTTATCTTTACTGATATCGGGGCAGGCATGCTTGATTCAATAAAGGCAGTGCTGAAAGGGAAGGAGGTTTTAGTGCTTGACCATCATGACCCTGAGCTTACGCAAGACGGGGAGAATGTTTTCATGCTCAATCCCCATAAATTCGGGATAGACGGAGGCATAGAGGTTTCAGGGGCTGGCGTTGTTTACCTGTTTGCAAGCTGCCTTGATGAGAGGATAAAGGATTATGCGCATATTGCAATAATAGGCGCGATAGGGGATTTGCAGGAAAGCGGCGGATTTTCAAAGATAAACAGGGAGATACTTGCCGAAGCGGTAAGCAGGGGCAAGCTTAAAGTCATAAAAGGGCTTAGGCTCTTTGGGGCGCAGACAAAGCCGCTGCACAAGGTGCTTGAATACTGCACCGATCCCTACATTCCGGGAGTCAGCGGCTCTGAGTCAGGAGCAATACAGTTTCTTTCTTCACTCGGAATTTATCCAAAGAACGGCAAAGGCTGGAAAAAAGTAGGGCATCTTACAGAAGAGGAGATGCAGAGGCTTGTTGCAGGCGTCATTATGAAGAGGCTCAATGAAAAAGATCCTGAAGATGTGCTAGGCAATGTGTACATATTAAAGGAAGAAAGCCATGAGAGCCCGACAAAGGATGCAAGGGAATTTGCCACACTTCTTAATGCGTGCGGCAGGATGGGAAAGGCATCTTTAGGCATCGGAGTGTGCCTAGGCGATGAAAAAATGAAAGAAAGGGCCCTGAAAAGCATGCTCGAATATAAGAAACAGATTGTTAATGCAATGAGATGGTATGAATCGAAGAAAGATTCTGAGTTTGTAACCAAAGGCAAGGGCTTTATGATAATAAATGCGCAGAATGAAGTGATGCACACAATAATAGGGACTTTGGCCTCAATACTTTCAAAATCGAATGAGCTTCCGGACAATACGTATATATTATCAATGGCCAAGCTGGTTGACGGAAATTCCAAGGTTTCAATAAGGAAATCAGGCAGGAACAATGAAGAGGATTTGAAAGGAGTCATGGGCAGGATAGTTGCGGGAATTGAAGGCTGCGAGGCTGGCGGCCATCAGAATGCTGCCGGCGCTTTGGTGCCGATGGACAGGGAAGAGGAATTTGTTGCGAGGGCGAAGGAAATTTTGGCAAGTTTAGCAATGGAAGAGAAGGTTGTTTGAAAGCATACTATAATTTTCTAGCCCCAGTTGTATCTACTTTGCATATGTAAGCCGAGCTTTTATGACCTTCTTCACCGAAGATACGCATACTAATCCTTGCAACATTCCTTGCTGCATCCAAAGTATCAGTAACCCCTACGCAAGCCGGACCTGAGCCGCTTATGGTAAAGCCGTAAGCGCCTTCCCTTCTTGCAGCCTCTTTTGCCCTATAGAATCCTAGAATTAAAGGGGCTCTTGCAGGCTCTACAATCCTATCTTCAGACATAGCTTCTCCAAATCCGGCAATATCCCCCTTATAGAGTGAAATCAGTAATTTAGCAAGGCCTCTTGAGTTTGCAACAACATCTCCTAGGTCGGGTGTCCTGTTTATTCTTTTTCTTGCCTCAATAGTGCTTATGGATATATCCGGCTTTATCAATACAAAATAAAGATTATCTAAGAACCTGTCCGGGATTGACAATGTTTCATAATCATTGGTGCTAGCAGAAGCAGTATTTGATGGTGCAGATTCTCTGCGTTTTTTTGCAATGTATTCCTCAACCAGTCCAAGCAGACGTTTCTTTATACCGGGGCTTGTATAGGTCTTATCGCACTCAATCCTCCTTAACCTTCTTTTTTCGTATGTCCTTAGTCTTTCAAGGTCAGGGGATATGCTTTCGATTCCTAAATTCTCTAATCTCCCTATGAGCAAGTTTAAATCCAAGTCTCTGCTTTCTTCTATAATACTTATGGCTTCCTTTAATCTTGGATCATCACTATGAATTTTTGCTTTATTTTGTATTGAATTGTATAAAATGGAATAATATTGCTCTTTTTGACCTTCTCTTACCTTCTGAAAACGGCTTACCAGTTTATCCATCCTGCTGATTATCTCGGATATAGAATCATTGTCTTTTGCTTTTTCCATCTCCGCCCTATAATCACTTATGCCAAGATTGCCACTGGCCAATATTTGCTGAGCCTGGCTCAAAGATAGTATATCCTGATCATAGAGGCGCTGCAGCCTTCTATGGCTATTTGTTTCCCCATAGGAAGCCACAAAGCCACCAAACAATGCAGGCAATACATTATCGGGATGTTTGCCTACTTCACAATTAACAACAATATTGGCAATGTCCTCTTTGGAACTGCCACCTGAAATCAGCAGGGCGGCATACGCCCCCGCAACAACGCTTGCAGCGGAACTTCCCATTCCTGAGCCCATAAAAGGCATCTTTTCAAGAATAATTTCCAAAGGTTGCCTATACCCTCTGGCCCGTAATACTTCCTGCGCTGCAATTGCTGCAACATTCTTGTTTACATCTCTGATGAAAGAACTGTCTAAAGCCCCTCTGACATAAACTGCTTTTATTTCCAAAGGCGAGCCGCCTTCAGAATGTTTTATTTTTACTATATCCCCTAAAAAAGTCAGCTTCCCATCTGCATCAACATCTTCAATATTAAGGATTGAGACTCCCATAACGTCAAAACCAACGCCAAGGTTTGCCACTGTTGCGGGCGCTGCAACAGTTAACCAATTACCTAAAGAATATTCAAAAACAGCTTTACCTTCAGTTTCTTTCCCCGTAGCCATAATAGTATAGTATAGGCAAAACTGCCTTTTTAAATCTTTCGTTTTTTTATCATTTTTTAGTGATAACAAAATTAGGGTTATTTAAGAAAGTTGTGATGCAGAAATAATCAGGCACCTTTCCTTAAGCTGGCCTTACTGAACAAAATTAGCCGATATTATAGAAAACCAATGGAAATAAGAAAATCTCAAAGCAGCGCCCTTATCCTGTCAATGTTGTCAGCGATTTCTGCTCCCGTCTTTGTCAGTGTCAGGATTTTAAGGCGGCCCTGCTTCTCGAAGTTGATAAGGCCTGCTTTTTCCATCTCCTGGAGGATTTTTACAACATGAGAGTATGTGCAGTCAATCTGCTTTGCAAGGGAGGATGCGTAAACCTCATTTTTTGCATTCTTAAGATTAACGAGCATCATAGCCGGCTTTTCGCGGAAAAACACGTTAAAGATTTCCTTGTTCTGCATTATTTTACCCCCAAACGCAAACTTTACCTGTATATTGTTTAATATATTTTGCAAAATAGAGGTATATTTAAATGTTTCGGAATTAATGGCATTTGCCGTCGGGCTTCGGAACAACATATTAGGGTAAAATGGAAAAAGACATGCTTGATGAAGTTTACTTTCCCCATGAAAATGCAAGGGAGCACCAGGATGCTCTTGTCATGGAAGCGTACAGCGCGATAAAAGAGAGGAAGAGCATGCTCGTGCACGCCCCTACCGGGATAGGAAAAACCGCTTCTGTGCTGGCTCCTGCATTAAGCGTTGCTATGAAAAAAGGGCTTACTGTATTTTTTCTCACAAGCAGGCACACTCAGCACAAGATTGCAATAGACACGCTGAAGCAGATAAAGAAAAGGCACGGGATAAAGTTTTCTGTCGCTGACATCATCGGAAAAAAGTGGATGTGCCTGCAGCCCGCTGCAAATATAATGAACTCTGCGGATTTTGCGGATTACTGCAAAAGCCTGAGGGAAGAGAGCAAATGCGAATTCTACACAAACACCCGGAAAAAGTCAAGGGCAGCGACTGTAAGCGCAGAAAAGGTACTGATGGAATCGAAAGAGCTGGGGCCTTATGACATCGGAACTTTAAAGGATGAATGCGAAAAGCAGAAGCTTTGCCCCTATGAAATGGCTGCAATCATCGGAAAGGATGCCCATGTGATTGTTGCAGACTATTATTATATATTCAGCCCTTCAGTGAGAGACAGCCTTTTCAGCAGGATTGAAAAAAAGCTTGAAGAGTGCATAATAATAGTGGATGAAGCCCATAACCTGCCTTCAAGGATAAGGGATTTGATGACTGCAAAGCTCTCGAACAATATACTTGAAAGGGCGCTCAAGGAAGCAAAGAAGTTCAAATTCAGTGAAGCTGCAGAGATGCTAATCTCAATTAAAGGTGCGATTGATGATTTGAGCAGGGATTTAAGCATTGATAAAGAAGAAAAACTGATTGATAAAGAGGACTTCACAGGGCTATTGAAAAAAGATATGGATTATGGCCAGATAGTGTCAGAGCTGGAAGATGCAGGAGATGACATAAGGGAGGCGCAGAAGCACAGCTATACTGGCAGCGTGGCAAAATTCCTGCAGGCTTGGCTTGGGCAGGATGAAGGCTTTGCAAGGATAATCTCCAAAAGAGGCTACATGGGCAGGGACCTTGTAACAGTGTCATACCGGTGCCTTGACCCAAGCATGGTGTCCAGAGACATAATAAAAAAAAGCCATTCAACCATTATGATGTCCGGCACCTTAAACCCTACATTCATGTACAAAGACATACTTGGATTTGAGCATGATGCTATTGAAAGGGAGCTTGAGAACCCTTTTCCTGAGAATAACAGGCTGAATATTATAATCCCTGAGACAACGACAAAATTTACCAGGCGCAATAAGGAAGAATTTGGGAAAATAGCGGACATATGCTCAAACATTGTAAACAGGATTCCTGGATGCACTGCTATATTCTTCCCAAGCTATCTGCTAAGGGACTCTATATATAATTTCTTCAACGGGAAATGCAAGAAGACAATGTTTCTTGAAAAGCCAAGAATGACAAAGGAAGAGAAAGAGGGGATGATTGAGCGGTTTAAAGGATACAAGAAACATGGAGCTGTACTGCTTGGAGTGGCTTCAGGAAGCTTTGGGGAGGGCATAGACATGCCGGGCGTTTTGAAATGCGTGATTGTTGCAGGCTTGCCGCTGCAGAAGCCGGATCTGGAGACCAAGGAGCTGATTGATTATTATGAGAAGAAATTTGGAAAGGGCTTTGACTATGGCTATGTTATTCCTGCGCTTACAAAAAGCCTGCAGAACGCGGGCAGGTGCATAAGGAGCGAGAAAGACCACGGGATTATCATATTCCTTGACGAGAGGTTTGCATGGCAGAATTATTACAAGTTCTTTCCAAAAGACATGGACTTCAAGATAAGCAGGGTATATGAAAGCAGGATTGAGGATTTTTTCAGCCAGAAAGCTTCCTGATGGGTGCCTGAGTTAAGGCAAGGCCGCCAGAGGATTCGGCGGTTTTTTGATTTTTTTAGTTTTTGAACCATTGAAATTTTTTATTGAAGAAAAAACTGTTCCTTGGCTTCAAAACACGCTCTTTGCCTCAGCTTCGCACAACAGACAGCCTTATCCTAACCTATGCTGAAAAACATGGGCATATGCTTGGCTTGGCGCATTAATGCGGCCTCAGCCTCAACCAAATG
The DNA here is from genome assembly GCA_018303185.1 of Candidatus Woesearchaeota archaeon. GTDB lineage: Archaea > Nanobdellota > Nanobdellia > Woesearchaeales > GW2011-AR4 > JAGVYR01. Next base: position 29,225 of record JAGVYR010000003.1, read on the forward strand.
GCGGCTGCCTTAACTTCATACTAATTTCTTGATTGCCTGCTTTGTCATTATTATGTCTCTAAAGAGGTCTCTTGAGTGCCTCAGCGCAAGTTCGGCAGCCTGCTTGTTGGTCATTTTTGTTTTGAGGCTTACACCGAGTTTTTTTGCATCCCGGATTAAATAATCAGAGGCAGTCTTTTTCTCGCTTATCATCTTTTCCAGCGGAGCTATCAATGGAAGCTCTTTCCTTGGAATGATGCCCTTGCCAAGCTTCAGCAGGCCGCTGCAGTAGGCATACACATTTTTGTCATCAAGGCCGTGATATGCTGCCTTTGGCTGAAGCTCAAAGCGGACATGGGTATGGGGGGGTATGTGAATTATGTTTCCTTCCTGCTTAAAGGGCTCTGCTACCCCAATATCAGATGGAAGCACATGCATGAACCTGTCCTGGACTTCCTTTGAGATTGCCTTAATCAGGGCTGCGATTGCTATAACAACCTGAGGGCGGTTCATGTCCATCCCCCTTTGTTCAATTGTGCCGTGTGAGCTTATCTTCACAGGATTCCATGTTGTATCCAGAATTGAGCCGTGCTTAAGGAAAACTTTAAGGCTCATGTCCAGATTTTTCAAAATGCCTGTCCACAGGTCAAATCTCTGCCATATTATCTGCAGAAGGTCTGTGCCGGTTGCCTTGTAAGGCTGCAGCATTCCAAAATCCTGATGGTTTGCATAAAGCCCCTGCAGGTAGTTAAAGATCTTTCCGCCCCTGTAAACAATGATTCTGGAATCCTTGCCAAGATAACTGCCCTGATAGAACGGGGAAGACTGGGCAAAGGTTGTTATTGCCGGATCCATGGCGATGAAAAGGTTGTAGTTGTCAATCATGCTCTGCTTATTTTTTGAGTTGATCAGCGGCTTTATGACTTTGCGCTTGTGGTCGAAGACGCCCCAAGGCAAGGAGTAATGGCAATGCAGGCCTATGCATCTTGCTGCTATGCTAAACCTTGCTTTTCCGAAAATCTGCTCTTTAATTATATATCCTTTGTCGGTATTTATCTCAGGAGTAAATGAGCCCGGATATGTGCCGTAAGAATAAAGTGCAAGCCCTTCTTTTTCCGCGCAGTGAAGGACAGCCTCAAAATCATCAAGGAACTGGAGCATAACGTTGCCTGTCTCTGCATGGGGGAATGTGCTTATCTCAACCATGTTTTTGCCGCATTCGTGAGTTATGCCTATCTGGGGGTTGGCCCCTTTTACTTTCCTGATTAGGCGGTCGGCTCCATTTGCCATGCTGCCTTTGGAGTCCAAAGTAAACAGCTCGGCTTCCATTCCAAGAGTAAGGTTTTTCAGGACTGACTCCTGCTTCTGCTCTTTCTTGACTTCTTTCGCCATAGTATGCTAAAATTTTTAATGTTATAAATATGTTTGGTATATCCTCGCAGCAATAAAATCTCATTCTTCGGTTGCCATCGTTCGCACTTGCGTTTTTACTTTGGTTATTCTTTATTCTTAATCCGCTCCGCAATGCTTGTGCGAGGCTCGCTCTCTGTGCATGCACGAAAATCAAAGATTTTCGGCATCCCAAAAATCTACGATTTTTGCGGATATCATTCGCCCCGCGGTTTTATTGGGATGAATGCCCTGCTTTTATTGTTGGCATGTATTGCTCACAAAACAGATGGCAACCTACATTTTGAACGCTGCCGTATACTCCAATAATGCCTAGCCAGCACTAGAATCCGGGCTTGGCGCCGGCAAAGGCTCATCTTCAATATCAAAAATAAGGGCTATGTCTTTAGACAACGATTCGAGCTTTTTCTTTATTACCCTTTTTCTGTTCTTGGCCATGTAAAGCCTCTTGTTGACTTCCATCGAGCAGATGAAAACATCAGGGAAGCGGCTGTTGAGCCATTGCAGTATATAGCCGCCGCCATAGGGCTGATTCAAAGCGACTGGGCTGTACTCCATGTTCTGAAGCTTTCTCTGCATGCTTCTAACTATAGGCATGTAGAATTTGGGGATATATCTGGTGCCGAAACTAAGCGCGGGCCTGCCTTCTGCATCTTTCATTGAATGCCCGTCAAAGATAATATTAAAGCGGTAAGTGCCTATCAGCCTGCCTAAGGTAAAGTAAAATTCATTGTAGCCTTCCATGAGCCACTTCTTCTGGCTTTCAGAAAGCTCTTCCTTCCAGACTTCCTCAATCCATTTTTCAGAGCGGTTCGAATAGATTGCCCTTTCTGGACTCCGGTTGTAATCGCATTCAAACCTTGAGGCCTTGTTGTCAATCCAGATGCCGCCTTTTTCCAATACAAGGCTGCTGTAAATCCTATGAGTATCAATATCTTCTTCAAGAAGGCGCTGCTTTTCTGTCAAAAACTGCTTCCCCTGTATGTCTTGCCTCATCCATGTTCCGGAATGTATTGTGAGCAGGAGAACATTGAAGCTGTTTTTCTGGTAGTTGTCATAGATTATTATTCCTCTCTTGGTTATTGTCATTTTTACGCCATGGTGCTTTTGGTGCCTGTTGTAAAGCCATTCCAAATCCCGTTTTACAAGGCTGTACAGGCTGCGGTCTATGAAAAAATTCTTGAAATACAGCTTATTTCTGTCGCGATGGAGCTCGTGCAAAGTCCCATTGAGAATCTTCCCGAGTATCTTGTAGCTTTTCAGGATGCTTATGAAGTTGAGGTAAGGGTCGTCTTCTATCTTTTCCGCCAGTTTTTTCAGAAGCTGGAAGATAAAGAAGCGGTTTGAAATGCCTACAGTAATGGAAGTTGACTTCGGGTCTACAAGGACGGGGCTTATGTTTTCCAGAAGTTCGCGGAGTTTCATTTTACTGGAGAAATCTATATTAGGTTTTTATAAAAAGGTTTCTGTTGAGATACAAAAAGTGAGTTGTATCTTTATTTGAGTAAAAAACTTACCAGATCTGTCCTGTTGCCTCTTGCGATTACCCTGCCATCCCTCAACTGCCCAAACCAAGCAGTAGTTATAAGTTCTCCAATAACTGAACTGTGCAAATCTACTTCTCTTTCAGTAGGCACTACATAGTCTATAACCTTCTTTGCTAATTTCTTTGCTGCTGTTACATGTGATGGCAATCTATCATCAGGTCCTAACCTCGCAAGAAGCCCTGTTGAATATACTGCGAATTCCTCTTTCCATTCAGCCTGAATCACATCATCTGGGAGACCGGCTCTCAATTCCAGCATCCTTTCGTTTACGTAAGCAACAAATTGGGCAAAAACAAGTGAATAAGAACTTTCACTTTGCACCGGCCCTTTTAAAGCGTATTCTGGCATATGATATCACTCTTAGTGTTTAATCTGTAACACCAACTATATAAATCTTTCTATTTTTTGTCACACTTGAGTGGTAAGTAAGAATATGCCCTTTGTTATAAACTTTATATCTTTTACCATACCAGTATACGAAAACGTAATATTTATATAGGAGTGCCTCTTAGTAGGGATTGGTATGGTGATTTTGTTTGACCGTTTTAATCTCCCCGAGGATATCTATGAGGTTATCTTCGCGACGAAGCAGCAGATAATAGTAGCTAAGCTGCTCATAGAGATGATAAAGATCAACGAGGGCGAGATAAACAAGACAGAAATGTCGCTGTTTGCGACAAAGCTCCACGACGGGGAACTTATCACAGATTTGATTGACGAGCCGCCGTACAAGGGCAAGAAAGTCAAGGTCAGCTACAACAAAAGGCAGTTTTACGACAGGATTTTGACGCCGATGAAAAGCATGGGGCTCATTGATTACGATCTTTACAAGAAAACATACAAATTAAGCGACAAGTTCAACAAGGATATGCTCCGCATCGGGCTGATGTGGGTGCAGGAGATGAGAAAGCCAGCAAGAAAAACAGATTAAGCTCAAAGGCCCCCTGCGTCGAATTCTTAAAACCACCCCCACGTTTAAAATTCCGGGGGGCCTACTTTCTTTAATTCTTTATTTTTGTCTCAAGACTCGCATTCGCTCGGTTGGCATCAGGCTCGGCTGTTGATGCTGTTCTTAAAGTATCGTTGAAGTCCCGGATGGAGCATCCCCTTCAACTCTTTTGCCATGTCAATTAATAAGCCTCGCAAATGACATACTCCCAAAATAAATCCAGCTAAAGCTGGGGGTTTCTCACGCAAACCATTTAACTTAAACTTTTCTCTCTTGTGAGGTCGCTTATTAGCTAAAAGTTTAATGTATAGTTCGCTAAACGAGAACCCCCTAACGATACAAGCAACCACCTTCAGCATGAGGTGGTCGCTATGACTAAACAAATATATCCGCACTTTAATCCAGAAGTGCACAAAATCGAGAGTAAAATCGCAACTGTGAGGACATCTCACCATTGCAAATACAATATCAATTATCATATTATCTGGATTCCGAAATACAGGAAGCCAATATTGACTGGAAAGGTTGTTGAAGTTCTTAAAGCAATTATTGAAGGGCAATGCCAAGAGATGAGCATTAACAATCTCGCATTAGAGATTATGCCTGACCATTTGCATCTATTCGTAGGTGCAAAGCCGACAGTAACACCCTTCAAGATAATCCATAAGCTGAAAGGCAACACTTCGATACAGTTGAGAAGATGCTTTCCTGAGTTAAGGTATCTTGGATACAAACAGCACTTTGGAAGTGGCTTTGATAACCTCTGGGCAAGAGGTTATTACTGTGGCTCTGCTGGCCATGTTTCACAAGAGCAAGTCAAAAGGTACATTCAAGAACAGCAGGGCAAAGATGTCTTTGAATATGATATCTATAGATGTCCAACCGAATTAAAAGGACAACTGAAAATAGGTGATTTCCTCAACTGAGTTTAACAGATGGTCTCTGTTATGTGAATTAATCCTTATGTATGGGGAGAATTATAACCCAATCCCCTATAAACCTATTTTCTTCATTATATCTAATTGGTTCTTTCTAAGAATCCTAATCTGGTCTTGGATATTTAAATTGTCAAAATCCACATCGAGATTTTTTTCTACACTTAGTTTTGATATCTCTTTTACTAGAATTTGTTTTTGATGAAATTGAATCTCCCCATTATCTATTTGATATAAATTAAGATAGTCACTTAAGTCTATTTTTTCTTTACTTATCCTAAACTCAAAATTTGTTCTGGTCTCAAAGATATGTATCTTCCAGTTATCGTCATTTGCAGTTGGTTCGCTCTTCAGTAATTCCAATAGATACTTAGCAGGAATTTTAAAATTGTTGTTTGGATTTTCTGCGATAAAAACAACAAATCCATCTATCTCAGTCAATTTCATCAAAAATTCTTTTTCAACACCATACCAATATTCAAGTTGTTCGCCATGAGCATATTTTCTAGAGTATCTAAGATATATATATTCAAGGTCATCAATCTTATACGCACTAGGTTTTCCTAAGTTGTAAGCTCTTTCGACACTTGATTTTTCTTTCAATTTATGTAAAAACTCATTTTTTCCATTCATTTTATAGGCCTCCTTAACTTTTACCTTAAGGAATCCTTAAGGATTTATAAAGGTTTCGGTAAAAATGTTAAAATAGAGGGGTGTATTAAATGCACAAACTAAAAGTTAGTTGATGTTGCCTCTTGCACAAATACCAGAAGGAGGACGGCATTCATCCCACAAATAAATTTGTGGGTATTCTGCCTACGATTTTATAAGATGCCAACTTCTCTTGAGACAAACCAAATTATCCAAAAATATTTAAACTCAGTTTTCAGGGAAAGTAATATGTACGACGTAATCTGCGTGGGCTCTGCGACTGTGGATGTGTTTGCGAAGACTGAGTTCTCTGAAACACTGAGAGACAGGAAAAAAACACAGTGCATTGCATACCCTATAGGGTCTAAGATCCTTATCAATGACCTGCTTGTATCTGCCGGAGGCGGCGGCACAAACACTGCCGTCGCGCTTGCAAGACTCGGGCACAAAGTCGCTTTTTTGGGAAAAACAGGAGTGAATGAAAACCATCACCGCGTTATTTTGGAGATGGAAAAGGACAATGTGGACACTTCACTTATTGTAAGCAATCCAAAGGCAAGGACCGGGTATTCACTGATTCTTGACAGCATAAAGCATGACAGGACAATACTGACATTCAGGGGCTCAAACAATGATTTACGGTACAATGAAATAAATTTTAAGAAATTAAAGGCAAAGTGGTTCATCTTCACGTCGCTGCAGGGCGAGTCTTTCAGGACGCAGGAGAGGCTTGCCGCCTATGCAAAAAGAAAAGGGATAAAGATTGCCTTCATATTGAGCGAGTATCTCGCCAAAAAGGGCGCAGGAGGCCTAAGGAAAATTTTGAGCAATACTGAGATTATTGTAATGAACAGGGAAGAGGCTGAAATTTTCCTCAACAATAAGGGAACTATATTGGAAAACCTGAAAAAATTAAATGCGCTCGGCCCAAAAATAGCCATAATAACCGACGGCAGCAGGGGGCCGCATGTTTTGTCTCAAGGAGCGTATTACCATTCAAAGCCGAGGAATGTTAAAGTTGTGGAAACAACAGGCGCAGGAGATGCTTTTGCAGCTTCCTTTTTGTCCGGCATGATAAAAAAAGGCGAGATTGAGTTTGCAATAAAATTAGGGATAGTGAATGCCGAGTCTGTGATAAGGTACCACGGCGCTAAAAATATTCTTCTTTCCTACAGGGAAGCTTTGAAGCATATGAAAAGAAGCGGAATTAGGCTGATTAAGGAAGATGCTTAGGCATTGCTGTAGGACTTGCTTATTTTATCGCTCCAGAATCTTGGAAGGCCGTATTTCAAAATTCCCTGAAACTCGTCATCCCAGACGTAAAAGTGGGCTTTCTTTTCTTTTAGCTTATCAAAATCCGGCTTAATCTTGTCGAAGATTTCATTGAGCCCTTTCCTTTCGAATTTTGCCTGGAGCAGTGAAGGCTCTTTTAGCAGAAGGGTATCTGCAAGCCTTAAGACATTTAGGTCTATCATCGCTGAATTTTGAGTTATAAGTATCAATGTAAGGTTCTTATGGCGTGCTATTGCCATTACTTTGCTCAATTCCTTGTTGAGGGCTTTCATTGATTCTCTCGCCGAGAAGAGAATTGCGCCTTCGTCAAACAATGCTATGGAATTATTGGGGATGTCTTCAATCTTGTCAGCTTTTTTCAGCCACCACGGCAGCTTTGTGGTTTTGTAGCCTATTGTATAGCATTTTCTCTTTGACTCCTTATGGAAAAGCTCTAGGAGCTTCATTCCCAATGATGTTTTCCCGGAGCCCCTTTTTCCGATGATGAGCATTATCAGGCTTGTATCCTTCAGCTTTTTGTAGAATTCTTCATAGCTGCCCTTTTCTTCTTTCTCGACTGTAAAAGGGATGTAAGGCCTGCCTTCTTTTTCTTCAATTGCCTTTTCCACTCTTCCGCGGAAAAAATCAAATATGCCCATAGAGTTTACAGGGAAACAGAACTATAAAAACGTTTGTATAAATACTGAGCAAAGTCAACTTAAGGCCGCCCATTGTTTTTTGCGAGGCGGGGTACCCGTTCTGATTCAGCGGAATGGTTTTTCCCCAATAAAAAATTCATTGTTTGAACAAAATAAAAAATTAAAAAACCACCGAGCAAAACGGCGCCTTAAGTTGACACTATTAAATGCCAAATAAAAAATTTTATATACTACCTCGCAATTCTAATAATTATGAAAGCCAACACACTGTTTTGGTATTTTAGGCTTTACTTCTAAGCAATCCATAGGCTCCTGATAAGTCCCGTTTTGGCTTGGTCTGAAAAACCTTTTGTCCGGGATGAGAACAGGGGCTTTGATTTGGTAAAAGGGGTGACAAAAGATCAATTTAAAACTAGGAGGTAGAATAGGTATGATAACGCAATATAAAGAATATCCATTAAATGATGCAAATATACATACTCAAAAAGAGCAGATTCCCCCTATTGGCATAATAAATGCTTATCCTCTGACTCAAAAAGGGATTGATACCGTACTAGACTCAAGGCAAGCGATTCGCAATATTTTAGATGGGAAGAATACAAGAAGCATGCTTATTGTTCATGGGCCTTGTTCGGCCAGAGATTTAAAGGGATTTGAAGAATATGTTGGGAACACATTAGAACTGCATGGAAGGCTTGGCCCGGACAGCCCAGTAATCAGTGTTGTTAGAGCTTATGGCCAAAAACCAAGGACAATCAGTAGGAAAGGTGTTGATTGGGAAGGGCTTGTTGCGGACCCCCTTGGAAAAGGGGAAGCAGATTACAATCTTGGATATGGGATGGCAAGGAAGTTAATGGTAAGCGCTGTAAATAGGGGAATGCCTATTGCAACTGAGTTCCTAGACTCGGTGACCCCCCAATATTTAGCGGATACTGTCTCCTGGAATGCTCTTGGGGCAAGGAGCATAGAAACCCAGCTATTAAGGCATGTAGCATCAGGGCTATCTATGCCAGTAGGTTATAAAAATGCTACTAGCGGCGATATTGCACTTGCGATTGATGCATTCGTTACATCACAAAATGAGCACACATTTAATAGCATTAGCTATTTTGGCAATCCAATATTTATTGAAACCAAAGGAAATCCGCATGGGCATATAGTTTTAAGAGGAGGAAAACTAAATGAAAACAACTATACTAATTTCGACTCCGAAAATGTTAGCAGAGCCCAAGCGATGCTTAAAACTAGAGGTTTGCCGCCTTATGTTATGATTGATTGCAGCCATGAAAATGCAAATAAAAACCACAAAAGGCAACCTCCGGTCTTTCTCGATGCACTTAAACAAAGGGTTGACGGTAACCCTGGGATTATAGGCATTATGGTTGAATCTTATATGCTAGAGGGTAAACAGCCCTTAAATAATCCGTTAGACGGATTTGAAAATATGAATTTAGTTGATGGCAAATCTGTAACTGACCCGTGCATTAGCTTTCCAACAATGGAAGAACTGATTATTGAGGCAGACAGAGCTTTAAGAAAAAAATCCCCTTAATTTATTTTTTAACCAAAACCTTTAAATACACTTTTCTTTGTTTTTTCCTTAAAAAGAGGTGCATTTATGGATAAGAATAAGGCTTTCATTCTCTGGTTTAAGGATTTGGCTATTGACGACGTGCCGTTTGTGGGCGGAAAAAATGCGTCCCTTGGCGAAATGTACCGCAATTTAACCTCTAAAGGGGTTGCCATCCCAAACGGGTTTGCAGTTACAGCTCATGCTTACCATTACCTTCTTGAGAAAGCGGGAATCAGGGATGAGATAAGGCAGATTCTTTCAGACCTCGACACAACCAACATGCAGAATCTTTCCGAGAGGGGCAGGAAAGTGAGGGAAGCTATACTGAAAGCGCATTTCCCGAAAAATCTTGCGGATGAAATCATAGAAGCCTATAAGCACATGTGCAAGGAATACGGAGCAAATACTGATGTTGCAGTAAGGAGCAGCGCTACAGCCGAAGACCTTCCTGATGCAAGCTTTGCGGGCCAGCAGGAGACTTACCTTAACATCAAAGGCGATCATCTTCTGATTGAGACATGCAAGAAATGCTTTGCGTCTTTATTCACAAACAGGGCCATTTCCTACAGGGTTGACAAGGGGTTTGACCATTTCAAGATTGGCCTGAGCATCGGAGTGCAGAAAATGGTAAGGTCGGACTTGGCATCCTCGGGAGTTATGTTCTCCATAGACACTGAATCCGGCTTTAAAGACGCGGTTCTGATTACAGGAGCATATGGGCTGGGGGAAAATGTCGTGCAGGGCGCTGTAAACCCTGACCAGTTCTATGTATTCAAGCCCACACTAAAGGGAAAATTCAGGCCCATACTCAGCAAGAAACTGGGCGAGAAAGCGATAAAAATGGTTTACAGCAACGAGGGCAGCAAGCACACAACAGAAAATATAAGTGTGCCTGAAAATGAAAGGAAAAAATTCGTAATTGATGATGATGAGATTCTGATGCTTGCCAAATGGTCATGCATAATAGAAGACCATTACTCAAAAAAGGCAGGGCATTTCAAGCCCATGGACATGGAGTGGGCAAAAGACGGGAAGACAGGAAAGCTGTTCATAGTGCAGGCAAGGCCTGAAACAGTGCAGAGCCAGAAGAATGTGAATATTCTTGAGGAATACAGGCTGAAGGAGAAAGGAACGCTGCTTGTCGCAGGAAGGAGCGTCGGCAACAGGATTGGAGCAGGAAATGCGAATGTGATAAAGGAAGTGAGCCATATAAACCGGTTTGAAAAAGATGAAGTGCTTGTTACTGACATGACAGACCCTGACTGGGAGCCGATTATGAAAATTGCTTCTGCAATCGTTACCAACAGAGGGGGCAGAACTTGCTTTGCCGGAGAAACAAAAATATTAACTGACCGAGGCTTTAAGACAATAAAGGAAATTTATGAAAATCATGAAGGGCTGAGGGTTCCATCCTTAGACCGTTCCACATTGAAAGTCGAATGGAAAAGTATCTTAGCTTCTATGAAAAGAAGAGGCTCCCTGATTGAGATTACTGCCTCACAGACAGGCAGGTGCAAAAATAATACTTTAAAGCTGACAAAGGACCACAAAATGCTGACTTTCTCAAACAGGAAGCTAATATCCGAAGAAATAGGGAATTTGATTGCTGGCGGAAGCTTATTGCTGGCAGCCCAATACATCCCAAACCCTTCAATGCCGGACAGCAGGGAAAAAAAGCTTGCATACCTTCTTGGAGCTATAATGACTGATGGCCATATTCATACAAGCAGAACACACGGGGAGATAACATTCATACAGTCTCCGACAAAAGAAAAAGAGGAGTTCATAGAGCAAGTTCAGGAATATGCGGCAGAAGCGCTGGGAAAAAGGTTTACTGTCTCAAAGAAGCTGACTTCCAGCGGGGATATAAGGGGAAAACCGGCAATAGGAAATGCGAATGCCTACAGGCTCTACAGCAAAGATCTTGCATACGAGCTTAAATCCAAAGCGGAGAACATATCCATGACATTACTGCATGCCGGTGAGGATATCATAATGAATTTTCTGGCAGGAGTCATAGACGGCGACGGCTCTTTCAACCATGCTTCCAGCAGGATAAACATTTACTGCTCCAAACCGAGCTTATTGGAAGCAATTGTAATTTCATGCTTAAGACTGGGGATTATGCCTCAAATCACCAGGAACAGGACAATATGGAATGTGCAGATAGTCGAGTCTGTGGAAAAGATACTCAGCTACACAAAGAGAGTCAAAGGAAAATTCCTCAGAAGCAGGCAGGGAACACGTTTTTTTTCTGCCAGGCAGCTTCTCCATGACATCAGGGAAACGGCAAATTACAAAGGGAGAGTACTAAGCTATATCAATAAAAACCTGCTTATAGACGCCAATAAATTAAGGGAAAATGTGATGCCCCTGTGCCCAGAAGAATCCAGAGCACAGATTAGAAAAATACTTGATTCGGATACCAGGATGGTCAGGGGAAGATTCCTAAGGGAAATCGGGCAGGATGACGTATACAACATAACTGTCGAGGACAACCATAATTATATTGTTTTCACAGAAGACTATAGCCCAATTCTTGTGAATAATTGCCACGCCGCCATAATCGCGCGCGAGCTGGGAATCCCGTGCATTGTCGGCACCGGAAAGGGAACTGAAAAAATAAAATCCGGGCAGGACATCACTGTAAGCTGCGCTGAGGGAGAGCAGGGCAATGTCTACAAGGGAAAACTGAAGTTTGAGATAAAAAAGACTGACTTGAGGAAGCTGAAAAGGCCAAAGACAAAGATTATGATGAATGTGGGCAACCCAGACCAGGCTTTTGAGCTTAGCTTTACGCCAAATGACGGCGTGGGACTGGCAAGGGAAGAATTCATCATAAATTCTTACATAGGCATACATCCCCTTGCGCTGATAAATTTCAGCTCTCTAAAGGATTACGATGCAAGGAAAAAGATAGAGAAGCTGACTCACGGCTATAAGAATAAAGTTGACTATTACGTCGACAAGCTTGCGCAGGGAGTTGCAATGATAGGGGCTGCTTTTTATCCGAAAGATGTAATTGTAAGGCTTTCTGACTTCAAGAGCAATGAATATGCAAACCTTATTGGGGGAAAGGAATTTGAGCCTTCTGAAGACAATCCTATGATTGGCTGGAGAGGCGCATCAAGGTATTATTCGGAGAAGTACAAGCCTGCTTTTGCGCTTGAGTGCAAAGCGCTTGCCCGCGTCAGGAACGAGATGGGGCTTAACAATGTCAAGCTGATGGTGCCTTTCTGCAGGACTGTAAATGAAGGGAAACTTGTGATAAAAGAGATGGAAAAGCGCGGACTGAAGCAGGGAAAAAACGGGCTGCAGGTATATGTGATGTGCGAAATCCCATCAAATGCGCTGCTTGCCGATGAGTTCTCAAAAGTGTTTGACGGCTTTTCGATAGGCAGCAATGACCTGACGCAGCTTACTTTAGGGCTGGACAGGGATTCAGAGCTTGTGAGCCATATCTATGATGAAAGGGATTTAGCTGTAAGGAAGCTTGTTGCACTGGCAATAATGAAGGCAAAGCAGAACAAGAGGAAAATAGGGATTTGCGGAGATGCTCCCTCGACATACCCAGAATTTGCGCGCTTCCTTGTGCAGCATGGGATTGATTCCATATCATTGAGCCCGGATGCGGTTATATCCACTACACTTGCCATTTTGGATGAGGAGAAAAAGGTTAAAAGAAGATAACCCGTGTGCTCTGGTTCATATTTTTTGTTAGCTCTTTATATTAATTTTGACTCCTTGTGAAGAAGGAGGGATATATCCGGGAGAATTTGGCCCTATCTTATTGTCAATTACCTCTAAATTCCTTACGCCTATATCAGAATCGCCTATCTGATCGGCTTTGAATTCGAGCTCCAGAACAACTCCGGAACCGAGGGGCCCTTTTCCGAGCTTTACAATAAACATCTGATTACACCTAAGGGCCGAGGAAGCAGAACAGCTTGAGGTGTAATATCCCGCTTTTCCCATCCACTTGCTCAGGGGATCATTAATGCTGTTTGCAACTGCACTTAGATGCGTATCCGGCACCTTTGCTCCCTGAAATGACACTTTAGGGCTGTAAACCAGATCAAATGAGACGCTTTGAAGATTAAAGACGCAGTCAGACCTCAGATATAATGTGAATGTGTCTTTTTTTTTTATAGAGCTGCTTAAGACGACATAATCACCGTTTACAGACGCCAGCTCCAGGCTTACAAGATTCCTTGATATCCTTATGTCATTGCTGTTCTTGGTTATGCAGTAGTTCAGGAAGCCGGGGTGGTTTTTTTCAAGGAAGCCGCCTTTAATTTCAGCCGGGAATATCACTGCAACTGACTTCCCTTTTTCGCCTGTTATGTTTATGGAGAGTATGTCCTTCTCGAGCGCCAGAGAGTAGTTCTTGCCGTTAAGATTGGGTGGAATAACGAACTGCCTTATGTAGTTGTTATTCACCTGGGTTGCCAGCAGAACTTCATTCCTCAGGACAGAGGCGAGGTTCTGCATCAGCACAAAATCTTCCTGATCCTGAAAGTCAGAAACTTTACTGTTCAGCACTTTAAGAAAAATTCCGGAGACGAGCAGTACCAGACCAAAGACCAGCATGAACTCCATAGAAACCTGGGATATTCTAGCCAAGGGAAACACCCCCGATGTGAACACCATCGCCTTTTGCCTCAAACTTAAGATTTTTTATTCCCTGGCTTGTTTCATTTTCATAGAATGTATAGATTTTACACCGGATATTGGGTGTATTCAGGCACTCCCCTATAAGCGGGCTCCTTCCTTCAAGCATTATAGGAACCTGAGAGTCAAACAGCTTCAATGAAGAGCCTTCTGAGGTAGAGATGTTTACTGCAAGTATATGCTCCTCAGGCTTATTGTCAGAATTCTTGTCTATCTCCGCTATGAAAGCCTTTTCTATCCCTGCAGGCATGTTAAAAGCCACTGTAATCCTCGAACCCACCCCCTTGTAGCTGGCTTCCTTCGCCGTGGATATTATCCTTTCCGCTATAACCTCTATTTCCTCAAGGGTTATAGTGTCAGAAGAATCCCGGAGGTAAGACCTCAAAATGTAGAAGGAAGGCAGGGATATCATAAGGACTACGCCAATAATCAGGATGTATTCAAAGCTAATCTGGGATTTCATCTTCTCCTTGATAAAGAAAAAAATTAAGGCGCTACTGTCGCCTGGATTGTGCCTGTAGCTGTCCTGTCAATTGCAGACCCAATTATCTGATAAGTTACTGTTAAAGTTCCCTTAATTTTCTTACCTGCAGGAATACCCAGGGTGCATTTCATGGAAACAGGGCTGGATAATGCGCCATTGACTACTGAGAGTGTAACAGGCTTTTCACATGGGGTGCTTCCCCACATCCCAGCCATATCTTCGACGCCCACAATTGCTACTTTCTTGATATCTATATTCTTCCCAACCTGGTTTCTAAATTCAAGCTTAATGTTATCGTTTGAGCCTGATTGCACCTGTACCGCATAATTCTCACAAGTCAGGCCTTCTCCGGATAATTTGCATGAATCAGGGAGGAACCTTCCTAGGTCAAGGACGCCAAAATAAACCAGGGCCCCAATGGCCAATGTTACGACAAGGATTACCAATCCATAAACAAGAACAGACTCCATTGCTATTTGTGACTTTTTGAGCATGAACTCACCTCTTACAGCTTATATCCCTTGAAATGCGTATTTAAACTTTTTGTTTTTAAGGCTTGTTTGCAAGTTAACTGTTTTCTTTCATCAAGAGAAGCCGAAAATCAGTCGCGACGCTTTTCCAAATGGCGGCTTCTTTTAGGGTACAGCCGTGATAAGGTGATTAATCTCCCGTCTAATGGCTATTCTTCAAAAGCATAAAACCTTGAATTTTGCCGTTATAGACAGTATAATGCATTTATTTGAATCTCCTCGGATGAACTTGCAAACAAGCAGTTTTTAAAGGCTCTGGTGAAAATCTCGCTTTGCTCGGCTGGTGCCTGCTCGCCTAAATGAGCTTTTCGCAGACCTGCCACCCCGCAGGGGGCAATTCCCCCGTCAGGCTTAAGGAGTTTTTCACAGGGCTCGCATATTGGCACCAGCTTCATTTTCACCAGAGCCGTTTTAAAAGACCGCGCTGAACACATATGTCAGGACTTTTAAGGCGATTTGGTATATGAGCAGGGAGCCTACTACAAACAAAGGAAGATATTTTATCCCGGCCTTGATATCCCCTTTGACAAGGCTGACAAGTATGAATGTTGAGGCGACGGAGATTGCACCTATGGAAAACCTGGAAAATGCGATGAAGGATCCCGGGCTGAAATGTATTTCCCCTATGAAGAGCGGAAGATTGCCTCCGGAAACCGAGGAAGATGCCGCGATTTTTGAGCCTATGCTTTGCAGGATAACAAGCAGGTTGAAGGAAAATGCAAACAAAACAGGGGAGATGACTGTGGCTATAAGCGCTATAAAAATGACATAGTTTGTGACGCTCGCCACCGCCTGACGCTTCATATATGTCGTCTCCTCAATATTTTTTACAAGCTCCTCTATGATATCGGTTATGTTGCCTCCCTGCTCTATCCCTGCGATGATAATGCTTATTGCCTCCTTGAGAATTGGAGAATCATACTTAGAGACAAGCTCATTAAGGGCTTCCGTCATGTCCTCTCCAGACATAGACTTTTTTGCCACAATCTCTATTTCCTTCTCAAGCACAGAATAATCCTCCTCAACAGCATTCCACAATGCCTTGTCAAATGTCATTCCCGCCTTCAGATTGGTGTTGACTGCCTGCAGGAATGCTGGAAGCACTTCCTCTATCTTGCTTGTCCTCTGGTATATCTTAAGGTCGAAGTAAAACTTGGCAATGTAGATGAAAAGCACGCTGAGGCAAAGCTGCACCAAAGTAAAGTAGAGGAATGTAAAAAACAGCATGAAAAGGCTGCCGGTGCCGAACCCGAACCCAAGAACAGATACAACAGGCTCAGAAAGGTATGATATATTGATGAATATAAATGAAAATACTGTTATAAGGAACGCCAAAAAAAACATCATGCCGAAATCACGGTAAGGCACTTTTGTTATGCCCGCTTTCATAAGGTACTGCCTTATGTTTGGCCTTGCCCTTGCAGGCATAAATGTATCGCCTATCTTTTCAAAAACCCTGTCCAATCCCTTCTTTAGCTTCATAGGTTCACCATGGGCTTTATAGACTTGAAGATATAGATAAAAAGCATCTGCAGGCCCGCTATCGGCATAAAGATAAGGCCGAGCAGGGTGCCTGTCACCTTGATATTGACAAAACTTGCCCCTATTATGAATACAGATACGCCCAGAGAAGGTGCAATCACTCCAAGCACCATATAGAACATTGAAAGGGAGCTTATCTTCTTGCTATAGGACTCAATTTTTATGAGCTGCTCCCGCGTCATCTGCCTCAGCAGAACCTCAAGGTTATTCTTCACATCCACACCTGTGCTCAGGGATTCCCTTATGACTCTAAGCACCTCCTTGAACTGCTTTGACGGCGTGTACAGATAAGCGTTATTGATTGAATTCTCGACTGTGTCACCGCGGTATATGTCCCCTATTATCTCGCCGAAATACCTGCTGGAATTCGTCTTCAATCGCGCTACGTCAGCAAGAGCATTAAGCAGAGGTGAGCCGGTCCTCATCTTCAGGAGAAGGTAGCGGACCGAATAAAGAAGGTCTGACTCAATCTCCTGAGTCCTTTTTTTGATTGAATAATAAGGCAGGCCAAGCATTATATGATAGCCCAGATAGAATGAGCCTGCAAGAACCAGTATCCAGTAAAGCATGCTTATCTTTTCCTTCAGGAACACAAAAAAGAAAGGCGCTGAAATTATGAATGAGAGCACAAAGGCTATAAGCGCCGATTTTTTAATGTAAGAGTCGACACTCTCCTTTATGTTAGCCTGCTTCAGCTGCAAATCAAGCCTGCGGTTCTTACTGGATAGAAATTCTATAAGCGGGCCAGATATATTAACCACCCGATATTCTTTTCATCAGGCTGGTGTTTTCAGTGTAATATTCTTCCATGATATTACCTATCTCATTGACGTCATTAATGCCCTTCTTTACCACCCACTTCAACACTTTAATCTTGTCTGACAAATCCTTGGCTATTGTGCTCTCGCTGAGGCCTGCGTGTATCTTAAGCGTCTTCTTTATCGTGACAGATTTTCCTGCCCGCTTCATTTTGCCGGTAAGCATGTCAAGCTGGAAGAGTATGCTTGGCTGCCCACCCGGCAGCATTTCTGCCACCTGAAAGGTTTTTCTTTGGCCGGTACGCCTGTTCCTGTTCTGCACAACCATGAGGTCCAGTGAAGACAGTATCGCTTTCGGAATCTCTATAGGAGGGTTTGTAAGGCGGGCTATTGTCTCGTCAACGTCGCTTGCATGCAGCGTAGCATAGACGCTGTGCCCTGTGTGGATTGCCTCGAAAAGGACTTCTGCCTCCTTCTTCCTCCTTATTTCGCCTACAATTATCCTGTCCGGCCTCATCCTCAGTGAATTTGTCATAAGGTCAAGCATGCTTACCTCCCCCTTTCCTTCCTGATTGGGGAGCCTTGTTTCCATAGGCACCCAGTGAAGGCTATCGGGAAGCTGTATCTCCCTTGTGTCCTCTATGCTTATAACACGCTGGTTAGGGGGAAGAAAGTTAGTAAGGACATTGAGCATTGATGTTTTTCCCGAGCCTGTTCCACCGACAATGAACAGGGACAGCTCGTAATGCATCGCCTGCCACAGGAATGCAGCTGTATCAATATCGATAGTCTTATTTGCTATCATGTCTGTTATTGTCCATGGCTTCTCTGCAAACTTTCTTATGGTAATAGTGTTGCCTTTTGTCGTGACTGGGCTAAGGGTCGCATTGACCCTGTCCCCGGTAGCAAGGTGGGAATCCATCAGAGGCTCGAGTATGCTGAACTCCTTTCCCGTCTCACGCGCTATTATAGTTGCGAAATGCCTTACCTTCCTTTCAGTATCTACAAAAATATTGGTCATGAGCCATCCATGCTTCTTATGGTAGACACGGACGCATTCTTTTGCGTTGTTGACAACAACTTCCTCAAGATTCGGGTCCTTAAGAAGGTACTCCATCTCGCCAAAGCCCAGGCTCGTAAGCACAACGAAATTGGTGAGCATGCTAAGGGATTTTTCATCAAGGTTGCCAAAATATTCTTTCATCAGGGCGCTTATCTTTTCCCTGAACTGCGCCCTTATTGATGATTCGTCCTCTGCTTCTGTCTTGTCCAGCAGATTGAATGAGACTTCATTCACTATCTCCTCCTTGATTTTCTGGATTACTATCTTCGTCGGGCCGCTTACCTCAAGAAGGCCGACCTTATAGACCTTTGTCGGCTTTCCCTGCTCTTTCACAATCTGCACATTTACCGGGATGTTCTCTACATTCAGGTTGTATGAATCCTCCTGATGGCTGCTTTCGTGCTGCCTGCCGGCATTTTCAACCTGCTTTTTCTTTTTCATTTTCCCGGTGCCACAAGCTTTTTGTATGCTTTGTAAAGGCCATTGAATATCTCTTCCTCACTTTTCAGGCCTTTTGTTTTATCAAAGAGGCGCTTTGTCTGGATGAACTCTCTTGTGGCCGCTTCAAAGTTGCTGCCCGATATAAGCTCGTTAATCTGCCTTATCCTTGCCCTTAAGTTTTCCTCGGCAGTTTCCTTCCTTGAATAGCGCATTTGCCTTTCCGGCTCTATCCTGCCTGCGGAGGGGTTTTCTGATGTTCCAAGCAGCACAATATACGGCTTCATGAACTTAAATTCCATCTTAAGAATGCCTTCTTCTTCCAGGTATTTTGCAATCTTTTCAATGGTTTCTTCCTTGATGCCCAGAGAGGAGGATATGTCCTTTATGGCCATAGGCTGGCCATGCGGCAGTATGCCTAGAATATAGTCTACATTCGTTTTCAGCATTTTATATTTTTGTTGTTGTGAGTTTAAAAATAAAGTGTGTCATTCTTTAATGGTATTTTTAATTTTTAATTTTGGAATGATGAATTTTCACTGGCAGGCGCCCAGATAATGGTTATTTGGATTGATTATGCATGCCTGCCCTGCCGGGCAGCTGTTTCCGCACCTTCCGCAGTTTGACGAATCCTGCCTGCAGATTCCATTAATGTTATAACCGCCCTCACCAGAAAGCATAGTTAAAAAGCTCATATATTGGTCGCTTGATGCGAGGGGATTGGGATTTTCTACCCATCTGCCATCCTTAAAATCATTGACTATAACATCATTTCCTTCCGGATTCTTCAGCCCTATGATGCTTATGCTCGCTTTCTTTCTTATCGAGCCGTCCCAAGCAGACACATTGTTTTTGTCCTGCAGGTTGTATTTGAAGTCCACAGTCAGCTCAACGGTCCAGGGGCTGTCCTGCCTTATTTCGACAAGCTCTGCATCAAAGTCCACTATGTTTATACCGGCTTCCTCCAGTTTTGGCTCTATTTCATTCCTGAAGAAATTAAATGACTTTGCCCCAGAGCCCCCAATCGCCACCAAACTGCTGCCCTGCCTGTATGAGCCGTTAATAAGCAGCTGCGGAAAAACATCGTCAAATCCCTTTCCGGCCGGCACTCCGTTTTCTGCAAGCATGCCGAGCATGTATTTTCCGGAAACATACAGGATATTTTCAAGATAACTATCTTCAAAGTCAGAGACGTAATTGTTCATTATTGCCACTCTTAAGCTTGTAAGCTCAAGTTCTGTCTTTGCCCTCTCTATGCTTGCGTTCATGCCGATTATAGTTGAGATTATCGCTACCAGCATTATAGAGCTCAATGAGAATATGAATCCTTTCTTCATTTTGCCCATACTCTCGCCTCTGCTGTGTAAGGGCCCCAATTTTCAAATTGGATGAACGGGTCAGAAGGCAGCTGATCATCATAATGCCCAAAAATTATCCTGCTTGATGATGAAACCAGAGGTGAGCTTTTGTATCCGTTGATGTCTTCCGGCTTTGTGATACCGCGCGGATAGAATAATGAGCCGTCCAGCATAAAGGTGAAATTAAAATTTTGGTTTAGGATATGGCTATTTGCGACTGAATTCTCTATCAAATCAGTTATGCTCCCCTGTCTGCCGTTTTTCTTAAGCTCCCCTATATAGCCAAGAAGCGAATTGTTCCGGTTTTTCGGAATTTCCAGATTTGTC
Organism: Candidatus Woesearchaeota archaeon; assembly: GCA_018303185.1. Taxonomy (GTDB): domain Archaea; phylum Nanobdellota; class Nanobdellia; order Woesearchaeales; family GW2011-AR4; genus JAGVYR01. The sequence continues at coordinate 49,371 of JAGVYR010000003.1, forward strand.
AAAGGCCCCCAGCAGATGCTAAGCTCAAAGTCACAGAAATCCGATACTTTTGCAGAGGCAAGAAAGCTTAAGGTATCATGGGCAAGATTCTCGCCCTGAATCTGGCTGGGGCTGTTTGCAAGGCTGCCCCTTATCAGGAATATGCCTATGGACAGTATGGCTATCGCAATAAGGGAGTCTATTACAAGATAATACCCTTTTTTGTTTTTCATCCTGCCTCTTTGGCGCATACCAGTATTTTCATGCTCATGATTTCACGATTCCTTATAACCGGCCTTGAATCTATGAAAGCGTGAGAGTAATATTGCGAACAATGAGGGTCTTCGTAAGGCTCATTGCTGCCTATTGCGCCTTCACATCTTACATCATTTCTTCCTACAAATATTTCCATTCCTGCATTATCCTCCTGCCCTGTTCCCGCTTTTGGCCCTATTCCTTTTATATTTCCGCTCCCGTTGACAAAATAGAGGCAGAAGTCCACTGCAAAGCCCGCAACTCCAAGATTATGCAGGACAAGGGATTTTTGGTCGTTGAAAAAATTTTGATCGGGAACTGCATCCCTATAGGCTTTGCTTTCAAAGATTTGCAATTTTGCCTCGTCAATATGAGAATCAGCCAAAAAAGTCTGCCCATATGCGGGATTCTTCATGTTCAGCCAAAGATTATTGATTACTGAGCCCTCTGCAAAGCTCAAATCCTGAGTTTTCTGAAAAGACGCATTGTCTATCTGGTAGAGGATAAACATCAGCGCCCCCAGAAAGATGAATGTGCTTAACACTAAGTCAAAGCTTATAACCTGCCCTCTTTTTTGCATGAAAATAAATTAAAATAACTGGTATAAGATGCTTTTGCTTTAGTCTCCTAAATTGTCAAAGCAGCCGTTGTATATCTCCCTATTTTCGAGTCTCATCCCCTTAATCTTCTGCCCGGAGCACGTAGCATAGATATAAGTATCACTTCTATCACCATTATTTGGGCAACTTCCCTTTATATAGTTGATACCCAGCTCCCCTTCCCAGTTGCATGTAACTGCCGCTGCTCCAGTATTATCAGGCCATGCAGCTCTGCAGTCATCGCCTATGCACAGTCCTTGGCTGCCT
>JAGVYR010000007.1 GCA_018303185.1 Candidatus Woesearchaeota archaeon
CCAGCTTTGGAATGGAGATATGCTTTACAGCGCCTTTAGCCGCTTCTTCCAAAGTTATTTCCAAATCATACCTTAAGTCATTGCCTCTTGAAGGGCCCCTTCTTCTCCTTCTTCCAAAGCCCCCTCCAAAAAACGATTCAAAGATATTGTCAAAATCAAACCCAAAATCGCCCATGCCGGACATGAAATCTGAAAAATCGTAGCCCTGGAAGCCCTGCCCGAACTGGTCGGCAGTCGTGCCGAAGCGGTCATACTGCTCCCTTTTCTGGTCGTCTGCCAAAACGGCAGCGGCTTCATTAATTTCCTTGAATTTCTCAGCAGAGCCTTCTTCCTTGCTGATGTCGGGATGGTATTTTTTGGCAAGAGCCTTGTAGGCTTTCTTTATCTCTTCCTTTGTCGCACTCTTTTCAACGCCCAGTATCTTGTAGTAGTCTTTCGGCATTATCCCAGCAGCTCCTTTTCAATCTTTTTTGTAAAATTGCGCTCCATTGAAAAATCTTTCTTATAGCGCCTTTCAAGGTCATTTATCCTTTCATCAACAGAAAGTATGGCGCTTCCGTTTGCCCTCTTGTCAGCATAGAAGACTATCTTCTGCTCGACTGTATGCGGCTTCAGTATCTCATCTTTGAAGCTATGGAAGCCATGATGCCTTGCAACCTCTGCAACTTCAGGATAGCCCATTTTCTTTATTAAATCTGCGCCCGCGTTCATATGGTCGTCCTTGAGCCTTTCTATGTCATGCAATAAAGCTGCTGTTATGACAAGAGGCTTATTGACTTTTATGCCTTTAGAAATCAATTTGTCTGCAGTCTCTTCAGCTACCTTGCACACGGCTTTGCAGTGCTCAACAATATTTTTAGGAGTTCCGTGCTTACTTAAAATATCCAGGCATTCCTCTTTTGACGGGATTTTCATATTAAAAAAAGAAAAAAGAAAGGGGTTTTATTTCTTCCCCTTTTTCTCATCTTCTACCTTGTAGTCAGCATCCATCACATTGTCGCCTTGGCCTTTCTTTTCGGATTTGTCCTCTTGGCCTTCAGGAGGCTGCTGCTTTGAATGCTCTTCGGCAGCTTTCCTGTACAATTCCTCGGAAACTTTCTGGAATTTCTCAGTCAAAGCGTCTTTTGCTTTTCTTATCTGCTCGTAATTCGCTTCCTTGTCCTTCAGCAGTTCTTTCATGCCTTCAATGTCCTTCTGGATTGGCTCAAGCTGCGCCTTGTCAACTTTGTCGCCCATGTCTTTCAGGGTTTTGTCATACTGCCACACTAAAGTCTCTGCCTCATTCAGAACATCGGCTTTCTCTTTTCTCTTCTTGTCCTCTTCCGCATGCATTTCGGCGTCTTTTCTCATCTTCTCTATCTCTTCCTCGCTAAGCTTGTTTGGAGCAGTTATCCTGATGCTCTGCTCCTTCCCTGTCCCGAGGTCCTTTGCAGTCACATGCAGAATCCCGTTTGCGTCTATGTCAAAAGTGACCTCAATCTGGGGGATTCCCCTGGGAGCAGGAGGGATTCCAACAAGGTCAAACCTGCCAATTGACTTATTGTCAGTTGCCATGGGCCTCTCGCCCTGAAGCACGTTTATTGTGACCGCAGGCTGGTTGTCCGATGCCGTGGAAAAAATCTGGCTCTTTTTTGTCGGGATGGTCGCGTTTCTTTCTATCAAGGCAGTCCTTACGCTGCCAAGAGTCTCTATTCCCAAAGTCAAAGGAGTAACATCAAGCAATAATATATCCTTGACTTCTCCTGCCAAAACGCCAGCCTGTATTGCGGCTCCCTGAGCAACGCATTCCATAGGGTCAACGCCCCCCTCCGCTTTCCTGCCTGTGTAATCTTCAACAAACTTTCTCACTATAGGCATCCTTGTAGGGCCTCCGACAAGAATTATCTTGTCAATCTCTGACGGCTTGAGCTTTGCATCCTTGATTGCCTGCTCAACAGGATGCCTGCACCTTGAAATGATGGGCTCGACAATCTGCTCAAGCTTCGCCCTGCTTATAGCCATTGAAAGATGCACAGGGCTGCCGTCCTTCTGCGTTACGAAAGGAAGGTTTATGTTTGTGTCGGCTGTCGTGGAAAGCTCAATCTTTGCCTTCTCTGCCGCTTCCCTTAAGCGCTGCATTGCCGTGTCGTCATCGCTTAAATCCACTCCTTCTTTTTTCTTGAAGTCTGATATGATGTGCTTCATTATGGCTTCATCCATGTCAGTGCCTCCCAATTGGGTATCTCCTGAAGTGGACTTTACTTCGAAAACGCCGTCAGACAATTCCATGATTGTAACGTCCAATGTGCCGCCGCCAAGGTCAAACACAAGGATTTTCATTTCCTTTTCAGTCTTGTCAAGCCCAAATGCCATGCTTGCAGCAGTAGGCTCATTCACAAGCCTTACAACCTCAAGCCCTGCTATCTGGCCCGCGTCTTTTGTAGCCTGCCTCTGGTCATCGTCAAAGTAAGCAGGGACTGTTATGACTGCCTTGCTGATAGGCTCGCCAATGAATTCTTCCGCATCTTTCTTTATCTTCTGCAGGATGAACGAGGATATCTGCTGAGGAGTGTATTCCCTGTTATTGATTCTATACTTGAAATCAGTCCCCATCTTCCTCTTTGCAGCCATTATTGTCCTTTCCGGATTGGAGATTGCCTGCCTTCTTGCCGGCTCCCCGACCAAAGACTGGCCGTCTTTTGTAAACGCGACAACAGAAGGGAAAGCCTTCCCGTACTGCGTTACGCCCTCGGCAGAGGGAATTATGACGGGCTTCCCGCCCTGCAGCACTGAAGCTGCGCTGTTAGATGTCCCCAAGTCTATTCCGATTATTTTTTCTTTCTTTGCTTTTGTTTTTTCAGCCATTTTTTACCACCTTTGATTAGTTTTGTTTTTGTATTTTTTAGCGTAATTTTTTGATTTGATTTTTTTATTGAACTTTTTTTATTGAGTGTTTGGTTTGGTTTGTTTTGTTTTGTTTTTCGTTGTTGAATCGTTGTTTTTGTTTTATTGTGATTTCTTTGCTCTTTTTTTATTATTTCAATCCCGAAACCTTCGGTTTTCGTGGGTATCTAGGCGCCGCCAATACTGCGGCGCATTTAATGCGGCCTTCATAACGGCCGCCCGCTTCACTTCAGTATCTCATAGCTCAGTATTTTCTTCAGCCTCTTTTCATCAGGCACAATGTCTTTCAGCTCCGCTCCTTTGATTGTCTTCCCGCCGGATTTTATGTAAGCTGAATACTGCCTTACGCTCTCCGCATCATGCGGATCAACAAACTGGTTTACTGTGAACCATGTTGAAAGCTCCTCTCCGTAGGGCTTGCATCCCATTGCAATCGCGCATTCCAGCGGCTTCGCCTCATGGACAGTGCACCCTTTTCCTTCATCGTAAAAGATGCACCTGCCGTATGGCTTTCCTTTCCTCAGCACTTTCGGCCTGAATTTCCTTGTGTTGAACTTCTCAACTTCCTCAAGGAATTCGTCCCTGAGCTTTTTTTCCGAAATTTTCAAAAACTTTGCAAGCTTTGGAACATCTTCATCTGCAAGCGCCCCTGAGCCGTGCAGGCAGCCTACTGTACAGGCTCTGCACCTGCACGGGTGCGCAAGCTTAAGCACATCACTTTTTTCCATGTCTTTTGTTATCATTGAATATCAAGGCAGCTCCGGAAGCTGCCCGAGAGGTGTATGCCCCATGAGCATTATTTCTGGCTTACTTTGACTTTTGAATACCTTAAAACGCGGTCATTGAGCATGTAGCCTTTCTGCAATTCCTCCAAAACAATGTCCTCGTCTTTGTCGAATTTTTCCTTCAAAAGCACTTCGTGATAGTATGGGTCAAATTTCTTTCCTGCAGCATTTATCGGCCTCAGCCCTTCCCTCTCAAGCGCTGAGACGAGCTGCGCATATATCATCTCAACGCCCTTGCGGAACTTCTCAGGATCTTTGCTGTTCCTAAGCGCAAGCTCAAAGCTGTCCAGTATAGGCAGTATATTTTCTATAATTTCTGCCTTGGAATATTTTACAAATTCCTGCTTCTCCTTTTCAAGCCTTTTCCTGTAATTGTCAAACTCTGCCTGCAGCCTCTGGAGAGAATCGGTAAGCTCTTCTATTGTTTCCTTGTCAGATTTTTTTTCTTTTCTTGATTCCTTTTTTTCTTTGGGTTTAGTGTCAGTTTCCTCTTTGCCTGGCTCTTTCTGCCCTTGCTTTAATTCACTGAGCTTTTCCTTGAAATCCTGGAACTTGTTTTCTGCTTCTTTTCCTGCCGTATTGCTGTTTTTGTCCATTTTTACACTTCTTATTTTCGTTGACTTTAAATCAACGAAATCATGGTTAGCTCAACATCTATTTAAAGATTTCTAGTCTCTAGGATATATATTTCAGAAATATTTATATAGTCAAAGCATAAAAGTATACACTATGTACATCCAAAGAATCACTATAATCAACATAACAAAGCCTGCAGAGAAAAATATAAACCGCGAATTGCAGTGGCTGGCTACATCTTTAGGATTGTTCAATATGAGAGACAAGGACAGGAGCCTTTTCAGAATTTTCATTGAATTGCTGAAAGCTTCCAAAGCAAGCAAGCCGCTGTCAAGCGATGAGCTCGCTTTTAACCTGCATTTGACAAGAGGGACTGTGATACATCATGTCAACAAGCTTATGGAATCCGGCATTGCAATACATTTCAAGAACCGCTACATGCTCAGGGTTTCTTCACTGCACGAGCTGATAGAAGAGATGGAGAAGGACATGGCAAGGGCATGCCAGAATTTAAAGGATGTTGCCAAAGAGATTGACGGGAAGATGAGGGCTTGAACTCATTTAGGACTTTAGCATATTGGATGAAATGGCAAATGAAAAAGAAGCATCGGAAAAGGACAAAACAAGAATAATGAGATTTTTTGGAATTTTAAAATATGCTGACTGGCATTCAAAGGAAAAAGAAATGAAGGCATAGAGAGTCTTTCAACAGCAAAATATAAATACAACCATTCCAAGAGTTTAAACTATGAAATGGTTAAAAGCCGCTGTGCTATTGTTGTTTCTCATATCCATACCCGGCGCGCTTGCAGAGCTGAGGGTAAAGCTGCCTGAGAAAAATATCTACAATATAGGCGAGAAAATAACCGCATCTGTCTCAATCATCGAGAAAAACAGCTATCGGGGCTTCCTCAAAGTAATGATTTCGTGCACAGGCTATGACCTCCAGTATTATACAACTCCGCTGGAGCTTGAGGCAAATTTCAGGACAGAAGTGCAGGTTCCCGGGCTGCAGGCATTTGAGTCAATGGCAGGAAGGTGCAGGCTGAGGGCAATTTTTGAAAACACTGCCGGAGGAAAGGTTGATGCCTCGGATTCACTGGAATTTGATGTGTCAAAAAGCCTGAAGCTTGAGACTGAAGGAAAGATAAGCAGCCAGCCCAACAGCGCCATAGCGGTTGAAGGCGCAGTATGGAAGGCAGACGGCGCCGAACTCCAGTCAGGAACCATGAAGATTGGCCTCAATGGCAATGAGTATGAAGTCCCTGTCCAGTACGGCAGGTTCAAGCAGGAAATCATGCTGGAAAACCTTCATGCCGGTGAAAGGTACATAGACCTCTATGCGGAGGACAATTATGGGAACAGCGCCTCAAAGACCGTGCTGCTTGAAGTCCTTCCTGTCCCTACAAGAGTTGAAAACAGGATTGAGCAGAATTCAGTGAATCCCGGAGAGATAGTGAGGATGAATGTCTATCTTTACGACCATGACGGGAACGTGATGGCAGGGCAGCTTGACGTTGCGATAATCGGGCCTGACGGCAGCAATGTCGCATCAAAGAGCATAGAAAGCGGCGGCCCATTCAATTACCAGCTTGACAATAGCATAGTTCCAGGCACATATACTGTAAGAAGCGTTTATGGAAGCATTGCAGAGGAATCGCCGTTTGAAGTAATGACAGTGCAGGATTTATCTGCTGAAATACAGGGCAGCACAGTAATATTGAAGGATAATGGAAATGTGGCTGTTGAGGAAAGCGCTTCATTCACTCTTGAGGGCGAAGGAAAGCAGTATTCTGTAGCAAAGAAAATAAGCCTTAGCCCCGGAGAGGCATATGAGATTGACTTTTCCAGGGAAGTCCCGATGGGGATATACACGGTTTCTTCCCCGCTGCTCAATGAGCCTGCTGTAATTGAAGTCGGCGAGGACAACAGGCCATCGTACAGAAAAATAGGGGGCGGCATTGGAGCAGTTACAGGCGCAGTGATCAGCGCAGGAAGCTATGTTGTCTCAAGGCCGCTGCTTGCTTCTTCAATAATAATAGTTATTGTGCTGGGGATCATAAGCTATTACGGAAAAGGGATAATAAAGGAAAAAATCCAGCATAAGAAGGAAGAAAAAGAAGAGGATGTACAGGGATTATTCAAAGATTTTGAGTTTGAAAAATAGCCGCTATTCCTCATCCAGGAAATCCTGGGCGCTTTTCAGCGGCCCGATGGTGCCTTCTTTGCCGCAGTATGGGCATTTATTTGGCTTTTTGGCCAATTCAAACTCGTAATCGCACCTTTTGCACTGGAATTGCTCCATAGCCAGTATTTGTAGGGTTGGATATATAATTTTTTCTAAGAATGGGCGGTTTTTAAAATGAAGGTAGCGGCATTAGATGGCCCAATATAATACACGAGGCGAGCGTTATGATGGGGAGCGAGCCTCGTGACTAAAGTTGCGGAGCATATTAAGGATGAAACATAAGGCTGTATAAAATCACTATGGGCGAAAGCTGCTAACCCTGTTTCAACAAATACTAAGAAAAAAAGAAAATAAAAATTAATAAAACAAAAGCTTACTTAGCCATCCTGTCCTTGGCGCGCATGCTCGGCCTGATCTTCTCAGCGCCCTTGCCCTTGTTGGTGAGCATGCCCCGGCTTCTCTTTCCGGCTGCAGTAAGGCCCCTGAAGGATCTTCTTGTGTGCTGCTTTTCAGCTATCCATGCTATATTCGGGTCTGCAAGGATTCTTGGATTGCTCTTGTCTACCAGAATGATTTCAAACCAATTGTATTTGCCGTCATCTGCCACATAATAGCTGTTAAGGACTTCGCAGTTCACATAGTGCCTTGCCGCCCTTCTTTCAGCAACAATCTGGTAGCTCATGCTCACATTTTTTCTTCTTCTGAAGTGCTTGCTTCTTCTTCCATGGGCAAACTTCTCGCGCATGCGGCCGCCTCTTGAAACACGCTGCCTTACAACAATAAAGCCTTCTTTTGCCTTATAACCCAAAGAACGAGCCCTGTCAATCCTTGTCGGCTTCTCAATGCGTATAGTGGCCGGCTCCCTTCTCCACTGGATTAGCCTTTCTGTCCACAAATCTCCCAAATTAGCCTTGGGCTGCTTCCACAATTCTCTTACGTATTTGTAATATCCCATTTCATTAGCCTCCATTGTTTAATGCAGCATTACGCTGGCGGATTCAGGCAAGCTACGCCTACATTTCCAATATGGGGGATTTTTTATGTATTTATAAAGGTTAGGATTTGCAGGTTTAGCAAAAACAAAGTTTTCAAATGCAATTGCCGCACGCAACGCCGGCGCTTGGTGCCTAATAATTTAGCTAAATAGGCTCATAATCCACGTACAAACCAAAAAGTTTAAATCCTACTTTAGAGTAGAGACTGATTATGTCATTAGACAGCCACAACATGCTTGAAACACTGAGGCAGTTTCCTGTGCAGTGCAGGAAAGCCCTTGACCTTCCAAGAGGCATGGCTGCAAAGAAAAATGTCTCGAGCATAGTCATTGCGGGCATGGGCGGCTCTGCGATTGGCGGTGACCTGCTGAAATCTTACCTTTCTGACATCAATATCCCGATTTTTGTTGTCCGCGACTATAAAATGCCAAGCTTTGTTGACAAATACTCTTTGGTTTTTCCGGTTTCATATTCTGGCAACACTGAAGAGACCTTAAGCGCCTTCCGGGATGCAAAAAGCAAAGGCGCCCAGATATTCTCAGTAACTTCAGGCGGAAAGCTTGGGGCTGAGTCTGAGAAGTGGATAAAAATACCTTCTGGAATGCAGCCGAGGGCGGCTTTGGGCTATTTATTCTTCCCTATACTGGGAATATTGCACAATACGGGCATCGCAAATGTCAAGAACAATGAGCTGAACGAGATGCTTGCATTAATCAAAAGCAGCAAAGAAATTGAAGAGGGGGCTGATGCGCTTGCAAAGAAGCTGAAAGACAAAATTCCGATAATATATTCATCCAATGAGATGGCTCCTGTCGCAATGAGATGGAAGACGCAGTTCAATGAGAATGCCAAGATGCCGTGCTTCTTCAACACGTTTTCAGAGATGAACCACAACGAGATTGAAGGCTTGAGGGGAATGGACAGGAAGTTTGCTGCTGTAATTTTGAAAAGCCAGCATGACAGTGAAAGGGTAAGGAAGAGGATGAATATCACAAGGGATTTGATGCAGGAAAGGATTGATGTCGAGGAAGTTAAGGTAAAGGGAGACAGCCTGCTTGCAAGATTGGTATATTCAGCTTATCTTGGTGATTTCGTGTCTTACTTCCTGGCGATAAGGAACCGTGTAGATCCAACGCCTGTTGAAGTCATTGAGGCGCTGAAGAAGAAGCTGGTGGAGAATTGAATCTGATTTATTATAACTCTTTAGTAGTTATATTGGGAATATTTATAAATCCGCGCCCATTAGTTTTAATTCTATGGCGGATGAAGAACTCAAAAAACTTGACTTGATGCTGGATAGGTACATTTCTTCATTTCCCGACAGGCTTTCAGAAGAAGTCAAATCTCTACCGAAAATCGACATCGACATGGTTATGTCTGTCTGGGATATGTACCTTGAAGCGATAAAGAGCGGCAAAGACGAAAGGACGATTCAGAATCTGCATGAAAAAATCAAAAACACCGGAAAATCGCTCGAAATTGATGTTATAAGAATGTGGAAAAGACTATTCTATGATCCATTGAGCATGGAAATAAACAGCAAAATCGGAGATGCCTTGGCAGATGACCAGATTCTCATGGCATTCCTTGGTCATGACCACGCACATTTATGTACGGATATCTCAAGTCAATATAAGATTATAACTAGCGCTCCAGAAAAAACCAGTTCATTCATTATGGAGAATCAAAGAGAACAGGTAAGGGCTTTTCTTGAATTGCACAATACTAATCCAGAATATATATTCAGCCACTGGATAAATGTTAATAAGATGATACACTATATTGTCACTTCGAAACTCGGCAGAAAGCCAAAGGCTGAATTAATCATCCCTGCAGACATAACAATGCAGACTGCCATGACTCTCCAGAGAAGGAGCCATAGAGACGCGTACAGCATAGTCAGTAGATTGTCAGATACAGATGCAAATGAAATTGCGGTTGATGCCGAATATTTCAAAGTAGTCGGGAATTCTGGATTGATTTTCTCTATAATCTACAATTTGGCGAAAAATGCCTATAAGAAAATCAGCAAATTTAAGCCAAACAATTCTCAAAAGATAGCGCTCCAAGTATATGAACCTTCGTATCTTGGGTCTTGCTATATTATTACTGTCGCTGACAACGGAGGGCCGATTGACTTGAACGCAATGAAAGATGTTTTGCGGGAGACTATTAAGGCGCAAGGTATTGAAAACCTGAAGTTCCCAAATACAGCCATAGAAAGAAAATTCAGGAAATGGCAACAGTCAGGATACAGTGTCAAGGATATCACCATAGGGGATATAACTGATATCGCTTTTATGGGCAGGATGAGCGGCTTTGAAATGGAAGGGCAATTCAGCTCAGGTATGGGGCTGTATGGAGTAAGATACTTAGTCCAGAATTTAGGCGGGAAGATATTATATGGGGAGGATTTCAATACAGGGGGTCCTATGTTCACCTGCATTCTTCCAAAGAAAATGAATTCCTATGGCGGGAGATTGGCGGCGGCATTGCAATCTAAGATTCTTACACTTTCCGGAGATCCTAGGCCCGCATTGCCGAAAGCGGCATAACTTCAAAACCTTAATAAACCTCAGGCTGCCCTCATCCTACGGTAGAAAATGCACCTAAAATCCATAAAACTAAGCAACATCCGAAGCTACACAAACGCCCAGATAGATTTCCCGAAAGGCTCTGTTCTTTTGGCAGGGGATATTGGCGCAGGAAAGAGCAGCATACTTCTTGCAATTGAATTTGCCTTATTTGGGGCGAAGCCCAATGAGCTTCCTGCATCTTCATTGTTGAGGCACGGAAAGAAAGAAGGCTATGTTGAGCTGAATTTTGATGTAGACGGCAAAGAGTACCTTATCAAAAGAACATTAAAAAGAGGCAGCAGCGGGATTGTGCAGGGCTCAGGGTACATCATTTCTGAAGGAATCAAAAAGGAAGGCATGCCGACGGAATTGAAAGCTGGCATCATAGAACTTTTCGGCTATCCGAAAGATGCAGCGTCAAGGAGCAAGGACCTAATCTATAGGTATACAGTCTACACGCCGCAGGAAGAGCTGAAAAGGATACTTCTGGAAGCAAAAGACGTAAGGTTAGACACTATAAGGAAAGTGTTCAACATTGACAAATACAAGGCAATAAGGGAAAATTCAGCTGTCTTTGTAAGAGGGATAAAAGAGAAAAAGCGGGAGTTTGAAGGCTTTATATCAGATTTAAGCATAAAGGAAAAAGAAAAGGAAAGCCTCAAGGCAGATATTGCGAAGTTAGAGAAAGAAATTCAGAATCTGGCACCAAGGCTTGAAAAGACAAGGGCTGCTGTGAAAGAGGCAAAAACCAGCGTTGAAAAGAACGAGGAAGGAGTGGAGCAGCTCAACAGAGCTAAGAAAGAGGCAGATGTCCTCGAAGTCCAGCTGAAAAACAGCCTTAACATGAGGGAAAGGAACAAAAGGGAGATTGAAAGGCTGCAGGCTGAAATAAAGTCTTTGGAAAAGGAAATGCAGGGAAAGGATGCAGAAAGTCCGGAGATGATAAAGGAAGCGCTTCAAAAAACAGATGCTGAGATAAAAGCCGCTGAAAAGTCAATAAGGGAAATCTTTGAGAAAAAATCCGAGCTTAATTCCGAGGCAAGGAAAGCAAAAGAAGTAAAGGAAAAGATACTCAGGCTGAGCAGGTGCCCTATGTGCGAGCAGGATGTAAGCAAGGAGCACAAGCACGCAATTGACGAAAGGGAGAGCAAAAAGCTCAGGGAAGCGGAAGAGAGCATAAAAGCCATCATTGAAAAGGAAAAGGAGCTTGACAGCAGGATAGATGAATTAAGGAAAAGCAGGGATGCCCTGAGAAAAAAGGAAAATTCCCTCGAGATATTCAGGATGAAGGCAAAATCCATAGAGCAGTACAGGAAAAAAGCTGCAGAACTGGAAACAGAGCAGGATTCAATAAAGAAAGAGATAGGAAAAATCAACATGAGGAAGATTGAACTTAACCAGAAGCTTGCTGAAAATGAAAAGTTCATTGAGAGCTATAAAAAAAGCAAGGAAGCATTCCAAAATGCGCTGAATGAAGAAAAGAAAGCCGAGCTGGAAAGCAACTCCCTATTAAAGGAAAGGGAAGGGTATGCGAGGATGCTCAGCAATATAGAAAAGGAGATAACAAGGAAGAAAGAGTCGAAGAATGCGCTTGAAAGGCTTGCAGGAATGCAGAACTGGCTTGAGGAATTTTTCGTCAATCTCATGGGAACTATGGAAAGGCATGTCATGCTTCAAATATACAGGGAATTCAACGAGCTGTTCAGGGAATGGTTCTCTACTCTTGTAGAGGATGAGACACTGTCAGTAAGGCTGGATGATGAATTTTCCCCTGTGATAGAGCAGAACGGATATGAAACGCTGTTTGAGAGCCTGTCTGGAGGGGAAAGGACTGCTGTCGCACTGTCTTACAGGCTTGCGCTGAACAAGGTCATCAATGATATCGTTTCCGGCATAAAAACAAAAGACCTGATAATACTTGACGAGCCCACAGAAGGGTTTTCATATGAGCAGCTTGACAGGATGAGGGCTGTATTGGGGCAGCTGGACATGAACCAGATAATAATCGTGTCGCATGAGTCCAAAGTTGAAAGCTTCGTTGACAATGTTATAAGAGTCGGGAAGCACGAGCACGAGAGCGCTATAATTTAGCCGCTTTATTCCATATTCTCCTGAGCCTAAAGGTAAAGCCAACTTAAGGCCGCCTTATTGTGTTTTTGCAAGGCAGGTTACCTATTCTGGCTAAGGCAAGAAACGGTTTTTTCCAATAAAGGTTAAGGCAGCCGCCATTAATTTGAGGCTGAGGCAACAGGTTAAAAGACAGGGCATTTTTCATCAATAAAGGTTAGGATAAGGCCGCCATTATGGGAAGCTGAGGCGGGTTACGGGTTCTGAGTCAGTGGAACAGTTTTTCTTCGATAAAAAATATCTAATGGTTGATTAAATAAAATAATCAAAAAACTGTCGAAGCTTCGGCGCCTTATCCTAACCGACAGGATAGTTAAAACAATAAAAAAGCCACCGAAGCCTCTGGCGCTGCCTTAACTGAATAAACCCAATAGTAATCAAAGATAATCAAAAAACCGCCGAGATTTGAACGCGAGCCTGCTCGAACTTGCTGCAAAGGCGAGCGTTCTCGCAGGCAGGTAAATGGCGCATTAAGTTGTCCGTGCCAGCCAAAAAACCAAAAGATTTATAATGTGATTTTCCAAAGTTATGGCTATGGCGAGGAAGAAAGAGGAAAAGAGCCTTGAGGCTGTTGAGGGCGAAGATGCCCTGAAGAAATGCCCTGACTGCGGCAGCGACAAGGTAGAATACAAGAACGGCGAGCACTACTGCGGGAAGTGCGGATTGGTTCTTGACTGGTAAATTTCTGGATATCGCTCCTTTTATTTTCGGGCTCTGCCACAAAGGAAGGCCGGCAGCATGAAAATGCATTCTCGGAAAACATTTAAGGCATTATAAGGGAAGCCCTCTGGGGTGCCGGGCAGGCTGAGTGCAGCGAAACCGCCGCACCTGCCACAGGCGGCGCTTGGCATCTTAAGGAATTTATATTCCAAAAAGAAAAAGTTTTTATCTGATTGAAAAAGGCGCGGATATAGTGGGATGATGGTCTGGACTGATTTTGTCAAGGAACTGCTGGCTAATCTTGTGCTGGCTAGCCATATTGCAATTGTGCTAACAGTATTAGTCTTAGTTCTGCAAAAAATAATGAAAAGAAAATTCAGGTTCTCTGAGCCCATAGCATCTTTAATCAAAAAATACGGGCTTTGGTTCGCATTCATTGTCGCTCTTGTATCGACTTTGGGCAGCCTTTTCTACTCGGAAATTCTTGGCTTTTCGCCATGCAAACTCTGCTGGTACCAGAGGATTTTCATGTATCCGCTGGCTTTGATTATGCCGATAGCAGCCTGGAAAAAGGACAGGAAGATAACAGGCTATGCCCTTCCAATGTGCATTATAGGCGGCTTGATAGCGCTGTACCATTACTATGTCCAGTTTTCAGCAAAGGTTGTCACGTGCGGGAGCCTGGATGCGGTTGACTGCTCAATAAGGTACATATTCCATTACAATTACATAACGATGCCCATGATGGCCCTTACAGGATTTGTGATGATTGCGTTCTTTGCATATGTTTATAGGAAAGGGTAGCGGGGTTTCTAAATATAATTCTAGGAGCTATGGATGGAATTATGGATTATAGGGCATAACACTTTTCTGTGAATTGCTGAAATACTTTTCAAATGCCGGAACAGCTGCTTCTAATGCTGTTATTGCTTTAAAGACCTCGCCGGGTTTATACCTTACCCTGTATTTCTCAATAGCCTTCAGCAGCCCGCCCCTGTCCTGAGTGAAGTAATGCCTCAGGGTATTTCTGAATTTTTCAAGCTCAAACCTTAACACCAAATCACGCATCAAATAGACCCTATACTCTCCGAATGGGATTGACTTCTTTGCCAAGCCGTGAAAATCCAGCAAATCGTCCAGAAAGTGAAAAACTTCCCTTTTGGAAAAAATTTCTTCCATCAAAACCCCCTAAAAAAGAACAAAATTCAATGAAAAACAAAAAGAAGCCCTACTCATCACCATATGTGGTGACTTCGGACACGTCTTCCTTCTTCTCCTCAGGCTGCTTGTGCCTGTGGATCCTTGCGAATGAAGGAACAGCTGCAATCCAGTTGTCTCCGAAGCCTGCAATGTCCCCTTCGATTGCATCGCACGTCTTCTTTAATTTGTTTATTGCCCTCTTAAGCTCGACAAGGTCCTTATCCTTAAGCGGCTTTATGTTGACAAGAGCGATTGTAGTGCCTTCCCTCAGCACATCAAGTATTGGCTTGACAGATTCAAAATCTTCAATGACAAAGGGCCTTACTGTAATCTTTGCCTTCGCTGCTTCAGCGCTTGTATCCAGCTCAAGATACCCTTCATCTTCAGCCTCATGCAAAACACGGGAACTTGCGCCCATCTTCTCTTTAATCCTTGACAAAAAGCTTTTCATGCAATCACCATTCAATAATGATATGCTTCTGATTGTTGTGAAATATTTAAATCTTTCTATTAAGCAGTAGAAAAAGTTTTTTAAGCCAAAATTACAGAATGCGCCCTAGTGGGTTTTGCCGTTTCTATGGGCAAGAGGGGATTGCGAGCCTGGATTTCGCCTATAGCTCGGATCAATGAGTACTGCTGCCAATTCAAGCGCATAGGCGGTTTTTATGAGTGCATGTCTTTCAGGCTCAGACAACTGCCTGCCTATAGCCCCTAAACCCCCGCCTGACTCTGTCAATTCCTCAACTATGCCTCTGATTGTCTCACTCGCTACGGAGGACTCATATTTAGTGTACAGATTCTTGGCGATTCCCAATGCTTTTGCCGGAGAATCTAATTTCCAGTATTTTCCTTCACAAATGATTCCATAACCTCCAGCGGATATACGCAGATCATACAACTTTTCGTTGAGGGTAAATTTTACTGAACCTGAGGTTACTAGCTCTTGCGTCACGTTAAAATATATTGGATCATTTAAAATGCCCCCCAATACTTCTCTAATTGCTTCGCCATGTGTCTCATCTGTAACTCTATCAATCAAATCTCCAAAATAAAGCTTAAGTAAAGTATCGTTTGCCTGTTTAAAGAGTTCCTGAGTAGGGGTTTGATTAGTTGTATGGCCTCCTACAATAGCTGTCAATACTGGAACGCTCATATTAGTGTACTTATTACCCCATTAGTATATAAATATTTGCATAAAATCACCACTTTTGAATTAAAACTCCAATATTAAGCCTGAAAACTAGAGATAAGGTCGACTTAAGGCCGCTTCATATCATTTTGCGAGGCAGGGTATGCGCTCTGATTAAGGCAAGGAACGGTTTTTCCTCAATAAAGCAGAATTCAATGGTTCAGAAAAAATAAAAATCCAAAAAACCGCCGAGATTTGAACGCGAGCCTGCTCGAACCTGCTGCAAAGGCGAAGCGTTCTCGCAGGCAGGTAAACGGCGCCTTAAGTTGACAGTATCAAAAATAGAAACTGTTTAGTACCGTAATAGGTTTACATTTTATTGAGTTTTTAAATAAGGCTTTAATTTTGCTAAATATTCCCACTTCTGAGGTGGATTTAATGCCA
>JAGVYR010000008.1 GCA_018303185.1 Candidatus Woesearchaeota archaeon
TTTTATTTAAGATGGTAGAAAAAACTTATGGAGGATTAAGCAAGGCAATTCCTCTACACACTAACGTGTGTAGTATCCTTGCCTAGGACAATGAAAAAACCATTCAGAGGAGTGTATACAGCAATCATAACGCCTTTTACGCCGGAAGGAGAAGTGGATGAGGAAGCCTTGGGGAACTTAATAGAGTTCCAGATAAAGAACAGGATTGACGGGATAGTGCCGTGCGGCACTACAGGCGAGAGCCCTACTCTCAGCCACGATGAGCAGGACAAAGTCATAGAATTTGTCATAAAGAAAGTGAGTGGCCGCGTCCCTGTGATTGCAGGTGCGGGAAGCAATTCCACTGCGGAAGCGATAAGGCTGTCCCAACAGGCTGAAAAGGCGGGTGCGGATGCAGTACTGCAGGTCAACCCCTATTACAACAAGCCGACTCAAAAAGGGCTATACCTTCATTTCAGGGCGATTGCCGACTCAGTCCGCATTCCGGTCATAGTCTACAATATAAAGGGAAGGACTGCTGTGAATGTAGAGACAGCGACGCTTGCAAAGCTCATGAGAGACTGCAAAAACATTGCAGCTGTCAAGGAAGCGTCAGGGGACCTTAACCAGATGAAAGACGTCATAAAGTGCGCAAAGCCGGGATTCGCTGTCCTTTCCGGCGATGACAACATGACGCTTGATCTCATAAAGGCAGGAGGCGATGGCGTCATATCAGTCGCATCAAACCTTGTGCCTGGCATGATTGCAGACATGGTACACGCAGCTCTTGACGGAAAGATGAAAGAGGCGGAGGAGATGAACAAGAAGCTTGACCCATTATTCAGGGCGTGCTTCATAGAGACAAACCCTATCCCGATAAAGACTTCATTGGCGATGAAAGGGATGTGCAGCGAATCATTCAGGCTGCCGATGTGCACAATGGAACAGGATAATAGGGAAAAACTGAAAAATGTGCTTAATGTGATGAATCTTATCTGATTCCTGAAGCTTATGCTGCAGATGATAAAAATGACAGGGAAAAAACTACCATTCACAAAGAAGCAGATAGAGAAGATAGCGGCACATTATCCTACGCCTTTCCATATCTATGATGAGAAAGGCATCAGAGAGAACGCGCGGAAATTCAAGAAGGCGTTTAGCATGCTCCCGGGATTCAGGGAATATTTTGCGGTAAAAGCGAACCCAAACCCGTTCCTGATAAAGATACTGAAAGAAGAGGGTTTCGGAGCTGACTGCAGCTCTTATCCTGAGCTTATGCTGTCTGAGAGCGTAGGGATTGTCGGAGAGAACATAATGTTCAGCTCCAATGATACACCTGCAGATGAATTTGTCAAAGCGAGGCAGATTGGAGCCATAATAAACCTTGATGACATAAGCCACATAGGGTTTCTTGAGAAAAATGCAGGGATGCCCGAGGTCATATCATTCAGGTTCAATCCTGGGCCTGCAAGGGCAGGCAATGCTATAATTGGAGACCCCAAGGAGGCAAAGTATGGGTTTACAAGAAAGCAGCTGTTTGAAGGCTATAAAATGTGCAGGCAAAAGGGCGCAAAGAGATTTGGCCTGCATACCATGGTTGTCTCGAATGAGCTGAATCCGGATTCCTTTATACAGACGGCAAAGATGCTGTTCGAGATTGCAGTGGAAGTGAAGGAAAAGCTTGGCATAAAGCTTGAATTCGTGAATCTTGGAGGCGGCTTAGGAATACCTTACAGGCCCGGGGAGAAGGCTATAGACTATGGCTATCTTGCTGCCGGGATAATGAAAGAGTACAGGAAGTTTATACCTCCTAATGGCCTTCAGCCGCTTAAGGTCTTTACTGAATGCGGCCGCATAATAACCGGCCCTTACGGTTTCCTTGTGACAAAGGCCATACATATCAAGCACATCTACAAGGATTATGTCGGCACGGACGCTTCAATGGCCAACCTCATGAGGCCGGGGATGTACAAAGCCTATCACCATATAACTGTGCTTGGAAAGGAAGGCAGGAAGAATGACAGGACTTATGACGTTACAGGCTCACTGTGCGAGAACAATGACAAGTTCGCAATAGACAGGAGGCTGCCAGAAATTGAAGTGGGGGATGTGCTTGCGATACATGATACAGGGGCACACGGGCATTCCATGGGATTCAATTACAACGGAAAGCTGAGGTCTGCGGAAATCCTTTTGAGAGAAGACGGCTCTGTTGTGCAAATCAGGAGAGCTGAGGCAGTGGATGATTATTTCGCTACACTGGATTTCAATGCGCTGAAGAAGTTCAGGGCATATAATCGGGGCTGTTAATTTTTAATATCAATTAGCCCCTATTATGTTCGAAAGGCCTAACATATGCTATTAAAAACTTAGGTCTTTCGTTATAGAAGCTTAAGATATGGGGATACAATGGGAAATGCGAAAAAATCATGGGCAATAGCAGGAAAAAATTTGTAGAAAGACGCAACACAGCACGTCCAAATTAAAAAACAATAAGCAAACACACAAAAAATAAAACAAAGAGCAATAAACCAGGTTAACACCGGAAATAAAAAACAATAAACGAAGCACAAAAAAAATAAAACAAAAACAATCAAGACAGGATAAAAGCCAACATGGCAAAAAGAAACCAAAACATTGCAAAACTGCAGTCAGGGTATCTCTTCCCTGAGATAGCAAGGAGGAAAAGAGAATTCATGCAGAGAAATCCATCTGCAAAGCTCATAAGCCTCGGAATTGGGGATACAACAGAGCCTCTCACCCCGGCTATAGTGAGGGGGCTGTCAGGAGAGGTTTCGGGGCTTGCATCCACGAAGGGGTATACAGGCTACGGCGAGGAGCAGGGCATGCCCGAGCTGCGAAGGGCAATCGCTCAGAAGCTCTATGGCGGGATTGTGCCTGAAGACGAAGTTTTTGTCTCGGACGGGGCGAAGCCGGATACTGGAAGGCTGCAGATACTTTTCGGGCCGGGAAGGAAGATTGCAGTGCAGGACCCTTCATATCCCGTCTATGTAGACAGCAGCGTGATGATGGGGAACACCGGAGCTTTTGATGCGGGCAGCGGACAATTCCATGGGATGCAGTATCTGAGATGCGTCCCTGAGAATGATTTTTTTCCCAATCTCGGAAAAGCGGGTTCACCGGACATAATTTTCTTCTGCTCACCGAACAATCCGACAGGCGCAGCCGCTACAAAAGAGCAGCTAAGGCAGCTTGTTGATTTTGCCAGGAGGAAGAAATCGATAATTATTTTTGATGCGGCATACAGCCAGTTCATAAGGGACAGCAAGCTTCCAAAGTCGATATTCGAAATTGACGGCGCTAAGGAAGTGGCCATAGAAGTAAACTCATTCTCCAAGCCTATTGGGTTTACGGGAGTGAGGCTTGGCTGGACAATAGTCCCTGAAAAGCTGAAATTTGATGACGGAACCAGCGTAAGGAAGGACTGGAACAGGATAATGACCACCGTCTTTAACGGTGCCTCAAATGTAGCGCAGCATGGCGCGCTTGCTGCCCTTAGCGATAAGGGATTAGCCGAGATGGAAAATATGGTATCATACTATATGGAGAATGCCGCAATAATAAAGAAAGCGCTCAGCGGCCTCGGATATGAAACGTATGGCGGTGACAACGCCCCTTACATCTGGGTTAAATTTAATTCAGGCTCGTGGGAAGCATTCGAGAGCATTCTTGAAAAGGCGCACATAGTTACGACTCCAGGTGTCGGATTCGGCCCTTCAGGCGAGGGATTTGTAAGGTTCAGCGCATTCGGGCATAGGGAGAATATAATTGAAGCTGTAGAGAGGCTGAAGAAGCATCTTCAGGAAAATTCAAAAAAATGATAGTCATGAAATTCGGCGGGACTTCTGTAGGGGATGCGAAGATGATAAGGAATACCGCTTCAGTAGTCTTAAGGATGAAAGACAGGAAGCCTGTTGTCGTGGTTTCAGCTGTTTCCGGGATAACAAACCAGCTCATAGAGCTTGCAAAATCCGCGCCTGAGAAGATGGCAGAGATTTATGAAGCTATAAAACTGAGGCATATCGGCATAATGAAAGAATTGGGCACTACTTCGGGGCTTCTTGACAATGATTTAATGGGCCTTAAGGCCTGCGCAGACAGGATTGCGGGCGAGGGGCTGAACAAGGAAACCCTTGACGAGATGCAGTCCTTCGGCGAGAGGATGTCCACCAAAATCGTAGCATTTGAGATCAGCAGGCATGGGCTTAAGGCGGATGCTGTCAATTCATTTGAGATAGGGCTTCTTACGGATGAGAATTTCGGGAATGCAGAGCCGCTGGAAGAGGCTTATGCGCTGCTCGGGAAGCACATCAGGGCCATGGATTCTGTCCCTGTCGTCACGGGCTTTCTTGGAAAGACGAGAAA
Organism: Candidatus Woesearchaeota archaeon; assembly: GCA_018303185.1. Lineage (GTDB taxonomy): Archaea > Nanobdellota > Nanobdellia > Woesearchaeales > GW2011-AR4 > JAGVYR01. Next base: position 4,366 of record JAGVYR010000008.1, read on the forward strand.
GGGAGAGATAACAACGCTCGGGAGAGGAGGTTCTGACTATAGCGCCGCAATCGTGGGAGCGGCAATTGATGCTGAAGAGATTCAGATATGGACGGATGTGAACGGCATAATGTCAACCGACCCGAAGATGGTGGCTTCGGCAAAAACCATTGAATCGATCTCTTTTGCTGAGGCTGCCGAGCTTGCCTATTTTGGGGCAAAAGTCCTTCATCCGAAGACAATAAAGCCGGCGATGGCAAAAAACATCCCTGTAAAAGTGCTGAACACATTCGAGCCTGAAAACAAGGGCACTACAATTGCAAAGGATCCTTCAAACGGCAAGAGCATAGTGAAAGCGATTGCGTACAAAAAAAGTTCCACACTCATAATAATACAATCAACAAGAATGCTTGGAGCTTATGGGTTCCTGTCAAGGCTGTTCAGGGTCTTCGAGAAGTACAGGAAGAGCGTTGATGTGATTTCCACTTCAGAGGTAAGCGTATCCCTCACTATTGACAGTGACGAGAATCTGGAAAGCATCCTAGAGGAGCTTGAAAGCATAGCTGACATAAAAGTCCTGGAAGGCAGGACAGTAATCTCGATTGTGGGAGAAGGCATGAAAAGCACGCCGGGGATATCTGCAAGGACATTTTCCGCTATTGCAAGGCAGAAGGTCAATATAGAGATGATTTCCCAGGGAGCCTCTGAAATTAACCTTACTTTTGTTGTTGATGGCAGCTCCACAGAAACGGCAGTCAAGGCATTGCATAAGGAGTTTTTCGGTGAATAAGATGAAAAAGCTAAAAGCAGGCGTCTTAGGCGCAACAGGGATGGTGGGGCAGCGCTTTGTATCACTGCTTGAAAGGCATCCATGGTTTGAGCTTGCTGCAGTTGCAGCATCCCCGCGGTCTGCAGGAAAGAGGTACGAAAATGCAGTCTCCGGAAGGTGGAACATGCAGTCAGCTGTTCCCGGCATGGCAAAAGGCATGATACTGAAGGAAGTTGAAAAGGACATGGAAGCCATATCCCGGGAAGTAGATTTTGTATTTTCTGCGCTTGACATGGAAAAAGATGAGATAAAAAAAATAGAAGAAAAATACGCTTCTATGGGGATTCCGGTAGTCTCAAATAATTCTGCGCACAGGTGGACATCGGACGTTCCTATGATTATCCCGGAAGTCAACCCGGAGCATGCAGCCTTGATAGATATCCAGAGAAAAAACAGAGGCTGGGAAAGAGGATTTATAGCCGTAAAGCCAAACTGCTCAATACAGTCCTATGTCCCTATAATAAAGGCTCTTGAATCTTTTAATCCGGAAAAAATTATTGTGACCACGCTGCAGGCAATCTCAGGCGCGGGGAAGACCTTTGAGACTTGGCCTGAAATGAAGGATAATGTGATACCTCTCATCGGGGGAGAAGAGGAAAAATCTGAGAACGAACCGATGAAAGTCCTTGGGAAGCTTGTTGAGGACAGGATTGAGCAGGCAAAAAGCCCGGAAATAAGCGCGACATGCATACGCGTTCCTGTGTCTGACGGGCACATGGCAAGCATATCCCTTCATCTTGGAAAGGAGGCAGATAAGGAGTCAATCATAAATGCGCTCGGGCATTATAAAAATCCGATTGCGCACCTCAGCCTTCCAAGCGCGACAAAGGAATTCATAAAATATTTTGAGGAGCCCGACAGGCCGCAGACGGGGCTTGACAGGGATTTTGAAAACGGGATGGGCATCACCGCCGGAAGGCTGAGAAAAGACGCTATTATCGGCTGGAAAATGGTCGCACTGTCCCACAACACACTGAGGGGCGCTGCAGGCGGCGCCGTGCTTATGGCAGAACTTCTTGCGGCAAAAGGCTATATTAAGCCAAATGGCTGATTCTTTAATGTTCCGTAATTTTTTATATCCCTTTAATCCTATTTTAAAAATCTTTGATTAATTGCCAAAAAATTGTATTTTTCCAAAACGTTTATAAAATAATTATAAGTCATTGGCTCTGAAATGAGCAATAACGGCAACAACCATACCAATAAAGAAAATAACAAAGAGCTCGATTACTACATCTGGATTGAAAAGGCGCTTGACGACCTTAAGCAGAAGAATATCAAAAGGCACGTGGTGCACGGCGGCTGGACGCCGTCCGGCTTTTTTCATATCGGGAATGCCAGAGCGGAATTGATGATTCCCACTTTTATCTCGAAGTCCTTGAAAGATGAGGGATTTGAGGTTAAGCACAACCTCATTATTGACGATTTTGACGATTTCGATAAAATCCCAAAAGGGATAAAAGTCAATGAGGCTGAATTTGAAAAGCATTTCGGCAAATGCCTAAGGGATGTGCCAAGCCCGGTTGAAGGGTATGCGAATTGGGCGGATTATTTCTCAAAGCAGGTGCTTTCAGCGCTTGACGAATTTGGCGTAAAGCCAAACATACTTTCATCCTATGACTGCTATAAGCAGGGGCTTTACGATGAAGCAATCAAGATTGTCCTCAACAAGGCAGAGGAAGTAAGGAAGATATGGAATGAAGTGACGAGCGGGGACAAGCCGAAAGGATGGTACCCTATAATGGTTGTGTGCGAGAAATGCGGCAAGATATCAACAACGAAAGTAAGGGAATGGAACGGGCAGGAAGTGGAATACCTGTGCACAAACCACAGGAATTACGCCGAAGGATGCAGGCACAAGGCATGGGTAAGGCCTGAAAAAGGAAGGGCAAAGCTCCCCTGGAGGCTTCACTGGCCTGCAACATGGTTCATACACGGCGTTACTTTTGAGACTGCTGGCAAGGACCACTTTGCAGCAGGAGGCTCTGTTGAGTCGGGAAGGAGGTTTCTGAAGGAAATATTCGGGAAAGAGCCGCCTTACCAGATTCCCACGGAATTTTTGCTTGTCGATGACGCGAAGCTCTCCGGCTCTTCGGGGAACGTTATCTCGCTGAGGGACTGGCTTGATTTTGCCGAGCCGGAACTATTAAGGTTCATGATGGCTTCTTACAAGCCGCAGACTGTAATCAATTTTGACCTGCACTCAAATAAGTTTTTTCTTCTTGCTGACAGGTATGACGAGGCTGAAAGGATTTACTTTGACAAAAAAGAGGAAAAAAGCAAGAGGGAAAGGCAGCTTGCGGAAATTTACAAATATGCGCAGATAAGGGAGATTCCTGAAAAGATGCCTGTGCAATTGAATTATAATATCGCAACAGTCATTGTCCAGACATTCCCTGAGAAGCCACTGGGCGAAATCGCATCCATAATCCATGAGAAAGGCTGGATAGCAAGGAAAACACTTACTTCCCAGGACAAGCAGCGCATGGAAAAGAGGCTTCAGCTTGCGAAGAACTGGCTTGAAAGGTACGCGCCTGAAGACGTGAAGTTTGTCGTGCAGGATAAAATTCCAAGAGGCCTGCAGCTGAGCGACAGGCAGAGGGAAGCGCTGCATATAGTTGCCTCAAGGCTGAATGAGAAAGAATGGGACCAGAAAGAGCTGTTTAACGAGTTTTATATTATCTGCCAGCATCTTGGGCTCAATAATACTGATTTCTTCAGGGCTGCATATAACGTGCTTCTCGATAAGGACCGCGGCCCGAAGCTTGCGCCCTTTATACTTACTCTTGGAAAGGAGAGGGTTGCTGCACTGTTTGGGAAGGCTTAGGGTTCTAAACAATATAAGCCATTATCAGAAAACCTTATATACCAAGAAAAAGTCGCATTCTGGTCATCATGGCATCAAAAAGGATTATAGTCGGCCTTTCTGAGAAGGTAAGGATTTTCTCAGGCAACGGGAAGAAAAAGCTTTTCAGGTCAAAGATAGATACAGGGGCAAGCAAAAGCTCGCTTGACCTTGCACTGGCAGACGAGATGGGGCTCGGCCCGATAATAAAGTCAAAAATAATTAAAAGCGCGCACGGAACAAAGCTGAGGCCGGTAATAGAGGCTGAGATTGAGATAGCGGGAAAGAGGCTGAAGTCGGAATTCACGCTTGCAGACAGGACGCACATGAAATACCGAGTTTTGATTGGAGTGAATGTGCTTAAGCACGGGTTTTTGGTGGACCCTTCAAGATGAAAGCAGACTCACTGGCGTTCGTAGCTTCCATTTTAATGTTAGATGGGGGGAAGCTTGATTAAAATGAAAGCGGCACTGATAAGCCTTGGAAGTGTAAGCTCGCAGTGGACTTTGGAAGCGATGAAGAAGTACTTCAGGGAAGTTGACAACATAAACATAAAGAATGTCGAAATAAAGATTGATGCGAAGGGCTTCCAGGTGATGTGCGCAGGCAGCCCGATGCAGGAGTACGACTGTATCTTCGCCAAGGGCTCGTTCAGGTATGCTCCTCTCCTGAGGTCACTGACAACAGCGTTCCATGAAAGCGCGTATATGCCTCTTAAAGCCAATTCCTTTACAATAGGGCATGACAAGCTGCTTACCCATCTTGCGCTGCAGCACAATAAGATACCGATGCCTTCAACCTACCTTGCTTCCTCGCCTGAGGCTGCAAAGAAAATACTGAGCGCGCTGACGTACCCAATTGTGCTGAAATTCCCTCATGGAACCCAGGGAAAAGGAGTGATGTTTGCAGACAGCTATGCCTCTGCTTCTTCGCTTCTTGATGCCCTGGAGACTTTGAAGCAGCCTTTCCTTATACAGGAATACATAGAGACAGGCGGTGTCGACATAAGAGCTTTTGTAATCGGCGACAGGGTTGCGGCTTCTGTCAGGAGAACGGCTGTTGTCGGAGAGAAGAGGGCAAATATCCATGCAGGCGCAAAAGGGGAGCCTTACCTGCTTGACAAGAATACTCAAAGAATAGCAGTTAGTGCTGCCAAGGCAATCGGGGCTGAAATATGCGCAGTGGACATGCTTGAAAGCCACCGGGGCCCTGAAGTCATTGAAGTGAACCTAAGCCCCGGGCTGCAGGGCATAACCGAAACGACAAAGCTTGACATCGCAGACATGATTGCGCGCTATCTTTATGAAAAGACAATGGCTTTTATGGAGAAGGACAAGACCTCTGAAGCCGATAAAATCCTTAAGGGCCTGCAGGCGGGCAAGCAGCTAAGCGACCCGCAGCAGATAATCTCAAACCTTGATTTCAGGTCAGACAGGATATTGCTTCCGCAGATAGTCACTAAACTTTCAAAGTTTGACGAAGGCAGCGAGTTTATAATAAAGGCTGAGAAAGGAAAAGTTGTTATTGAGAAGTTCGGCTGAAGCAGCTTTTTTTCTAAAAAAATTCATTCCTCCTTAATATCAAAGTCTGTTCCCTTCCGGGCCCCAGAGAAACCATGCTTACAGGTATTTTCACAAGCTGCTCAACTCTCCTTAGGTAATCTTTGGCATTCTTTGGGAGGTCTTCAAACTGCTTTACATTGCTTATGTCATCATCCCAGCCGTCCATGACAATGTAGATAGGCTCTGAATTCTCAAGTTCCTCAAGGTTTGTCGTAAATTCCTCTGTCCGCTTTTCCTTTCTCCTGTATCCGACACAAATTTTTATTTTTTCAAGGCCTGAGAGGACGTCAAGCTTCGTGATTATCATTGAGTCAAAGCTGTTGATTCTTGCAGCATACTTTGCCATTACCGCATCAAACCAGCCTACACGCCTTGCCCTTCCTGTTGTTGAGCCGAATTCATTGCCTGCTTTCTGGATTCTCTCGCCCGTTTTGTCATTAAGCTCAGTGGGAAAAGGGCCGTTGCCTACCCTTGTAACGTATGCCTTTACAACTCCGGTGATTTTGTCGATTCTCTTTGGGCCTATTCCAAGACCGGTGCATATGCCTCCAGAAATTGCATTTGAAGACGTGACAAAAGGATATGTCCCGTGGTCTATGTCAAGCAGAGTGCCCTGGGCTCCCTCGAAAAGTATCTTTTTGTTCTGGTCAAGGAACTGGTTTATCAGGAGGGAAGTATCTTTTACAAACGGCTTCAGCTTTTCAGAGTATTTTTCCTTCTTCTGGATGTAATCAATGACTCTTGTTCCCTTTCTTGCTGCCTTTGCAGCGTATGCAGGGCCAATGCCTCTTCCTGTCGTCCCTATTTTTGAGCCTTTTGCCTTGTCCTCCTCAATGTGCTCGGGCAGTATCATATGCGCGCTTGAGCTTACTACAAGGTTTTCAGGCGTTACTTTAATGCCGCCCCTGGATAAATGGGCTATTTCCTCAAAAAGTACCTCTGGATCGACAACGACTCCGTTGCCTATTACGTTGATTTTGTTCCTGTGGAGTATTCCAGAAGGAATCAGATGGAGAATAAACTTCTTTTTCTCAGCAACTATAGTGTGCCCCGCGTTATTGCCTCCGTTAAAGCGTGCTATGACATCCGCCTTTTCCGCAAGAAAGTCTATAACCTTGCCCTTGCCTTCGTCTCCGAACTGCGCTCCAATGACTGCGATGTTTCTGGGCATGGCAAAAAGGATATTCTCTCAATTTAAAAATCTTTTTAATAAATCTGTCCCTATTTTTACTCTACTCAATAATTTATACCACCAAGAGCTTTTCCTATATCTCGAATATGCTCTTTCTAAAGCTAGCTGGTGTATTAAATCTATATCTTGCCCCATTTTATGAGTATACCGCGTCATCGGCATAGAAGTCAATAAGTTTATTTGAGAAATACTGAAATGATGCCTAACTATATTGCATTGTCCTCTGTCTAACTCACTTTTTTCAATATTTTTAATTTCATTGCTCCAATGCTTTTTAAAATCCTCAACCATAAGGTTCCAAAGAAGGAATAGGTATAAAAAACTTATTTAAACTATCCAAAACCTTTAAATACCTCAGCGTATGCCCTATGATATGGCGGGTAGCAAAAGCTATAAAATAGCCACAATCGGCTCTCATTCTGCACTGCAAATATTGAAAGGAGCGCAGCAGGAAGGCTTTTCCACGATAGCAATCTGCCTGAAAGGCAGGGAAAATGTATACAGGCAGTTCAAGGTTGCTGACAAAATAATGACTATAGGCTCTTATAAGGAGATTATGGACATACAGGACAGCCTGATTAAGGAGCATGCCATTCTTGTCCCGCACGCCTCCCTGATAGAGTATGTAGGGCTGAACAATGTTGAGAAGTTCAAAGTGCCTTATTACGGAAACAAGAACATCCTGCGCTTTGAGTCTGACAGGGACATTGAAAGGGAATGGCTTGCGAATGCCGGCCTAAAACTGCCGAAAATATTTAACAATCCGAAAGACATTGACCGTGCTGTTATTGTAAAGTTCCACGGCGCCAAGGGCGGAAAGGGCTATTTCCTCGCAAAGAATGAAAAGGACTTCAAGGAAAAGATGAAATCTCACATGACTGCTAACAATGAGCAGGAGAAATATGTCATACAGGAGTACATTGTGGGAGTTCCCATGTTCATACATTATTTCTACAGCCCTCTTACTGAAGAATTGGAGCTGATGGGCTTTGACAAAAGGTATGAGAGCAATGTCGATTCTCTTGGAAGGGTATCGGCAAGAGACCAGATTGCACTGCCAAAGATTGACCCGAGCTACGTCATTGTGGGAAATATTCCGATTGTTGTAAGAGAGTCATTCCTGCCGCTGATAATGGAGATGGGCGAGAATGTCATTAAAGAGAGCAAGAAGATAACAAAAGGCGGATTATGGGGGCCGTTCTGCCTTGAAACCATAATGACGCCGGAGCAGGAGATATTCACTTTTGAGATTTCAGCAAGGATTGTTGCAGGGACAAACCCTTACATCAATGGCAGCCCTTACACATGGCTGAAGTATGATGAGCCTATGTCCACAGGAAGAAGAATAGCAAGGGACATAAAGCAGGCTATAACAGCAGGCCAATTAAGCAGAGTGCTGGGGTGAATGATGAAACTTGGAATATTATTGATTTTTATTGCCCTATTCTCAACTATTGCAACTACTGCTGACCTTGGAGATTATCCGGGCTTTTTTCTTTCAAAAGGGAAGCCTGATGTTTTTATTATTGTGGGGAACGAAGCTCCTGCAACGCATGTAATAGCCCAGTCAAAGCTTGCTTTAGCTCTAGGAAATGAATTCGGGCAGCCGCTCTCAGGAAAAGCACTCTTGGCATCAGACGTTGAGGATATCAGCTCAATAAATGCAATAATCCTCGGAAATGCTTGCATAAATGAAATCTCCTCTGAAGTGCTTGGAAACCAAAGGCCATGCAGCTCCGGAATCGGGGCTGGAGAGGCAAAGCTTCAGCTTTTTGAATCAAGCGAAGGAAAAATCCATATTGTTGCGAATGCATATTCAGACAAGGGGCTTGCAGAGGCTGTCAATGCTCTCATTGATTACAGGGATTTTGATTTCAAAGGAGACGAATATTCACTGGACATTGAAGGGGAAGAAGTTCAAATTTTTGAAAATGAAGCCCCTGAGGCAGAAGAAAAGGCACCGGAAAAAGAAATAAAAGGAATAAAGCAGGAAACAGAAAAGGCTGAAAATGAAGCTTCTCTGGATGAGCCTGCTGAGCAGCCTGAGCCGGTTAAAGAGGAGGAAGCAAAGGCTGAAGCGGAAGAAACTGGCTTCTTTTCAAAGATAGCAGATTTTTTCAGGAAATTATTTTCAATATTCCGGGGATAAAAAATGAAGCAATCAGACATCAAAAAAACGCTTGAAGGCTATAACAAGAACAATCTGGCTATAGGCGTCCTTGGCGGCCATTCCGCCCTTGATGTGTGCAGGGGCGCGAAGAAGATGGGCTTCAACACTGTTGCAGTCTGCCAAAAAGGCCGCGAGAAAACATATTCTGAACATTATTTCAGCAGGAACGGCAAAGGCTGTGTTGATAAAGTCATTGTTGTTGACAAATTTTCAGACATTGTAAAAGAGGATGTCCAGAAAAAACTGCTTGAGATGAACACAATCTTTGTCCACAACAGGTATTTCTGGGTTTACTGCGACTTTAAGGATATTGAGAACAAATTCAGGGTGCCTATTTTCGGAACAAGGGGAATGGTAAGGCTTGAAGAAAGGGATGTCCCGAAAAACCAGTATTATCTTCTTGAAAAGGCTAGAATCAGGATTCCGAAGATATTCAAAAGCCCAAAAGACATTAACAAATTAGCTTTGGTAAAAGTTGCGGAAGCGTCAAGAGAATATGAAAGGGCATTTTTCTTTGCCAATAATTTCAATGACTTCAGGAAAAAGTCAGAAGAACTGCTAAAAAATAAAATAATAACGAAAAAAGACCTAAACAAGGCAGTCATTGAGGAGTTCATACTCGGGGCACAGGTCAACTTCAATTTTTTCTTCTCGGTCTTGGATAACGAACTTGAGCTTATGGGCACTGATATGAGGAGGCAGACAAACCTTGACGGATTATTAAGATTGCCAGCAACAGAGCAGATTGAAGTCCTGAAGCACCAGAAGCCGAAAATGGTGGAAACAGGGCATGTTGCCGTGACAATAAAAGAAAGCCTGATTGAGAAGGCTTTTGAAATAGGGCAGCGGTTCATTTCCGCAACAAAAAGGGAGCATCCTCCCGGCATTATAGGGCCTTTTGCTTTGCAGGGCGCGGTTGCAGCTGAAGACGGCAGGGAGGAAATAGTAATCTTCGATGTTTCAATGCGCATTCCGGGGAGCCCTGGCACGATGTTCACGCCTTACTCAGGATATTTATACGGGGAATCAATGAGCTACGGCGAAAGGATAGCTTTAGAGATAAAGAAAGCGGCAGACAGCAATATGCTGGATTTTATATGCACTTAACATGGCACAAATAATTGTAGTGAATTTCGGAAGCCAGGTGGCGCACCTTATAGCCAGAAGAGTGCGCGAGCTTGGAGTGCACTCCGGGATTGTCCCGTATGATATTTCAGCCGGAAGGATAAAAGAGCTTAATCCCAAGGGCATAATCCTTTCAGGAGGGCCTGCATCTGTTTATGAGAAGGGCGCCCCATTGGCTGACAGGAAAATATTTTCTCTGGGTGTGCCTATTCTGGGCATATGCTACGGCCTTCAGCTCATTGGAAAAGAATACGGAAAAGTTGTTCCGCATTTACAAAAAGAGTTTGGAAAAAAAGAGCTTCAGGTGAAAAAACAGGGAACATTGTTAAAAGGATTGAAAAATAAAGAGCAGGTATGGATGAGCCACGGGGACCTTGTAAAGAAATTGCCACCTGACTTTAAAGTTTTAGGAAGCACAGACACATGCCCCCTTGCTGCTGTTGAAAGCCCTTCAAGAAAGCTGTATGGCGTGCAGTTCCATCCCGAGGTTGTGCATACTACCAATGGAATGAAAATCTACAGAAATTTTGTTTTTGATGTCTGCAGGGCTGAGAAAGACTGGAGGATAAAGGACATTAAGGAACGGATTGTTGCGGGCATTAAGGCTGAAGTCGGCAATGGCCATGTCATAATGGGCAGCTCAGGCGGAGTTGACAGCACTGTCGCGTCTGTCCTGATACATGAAGCGATTGGGGACAGGATTCATTGCGTTTTCATAGATCATGGGATGATACGCAAAAATGAGGCTGAGGAAGTAAAGGCGGCTTTCAAAAAATTCAGGTTCAAAAATTTTTATTTCATTGACGCATCCTCTGTATTTTTGCGGAGGCTGGCCGGGATTACTGACCCTGAAGAGAAGAGAAAGATAATAGGGCACACTTTCATTGAAGTGTTTGAGAGAAAAGTGAAGGAGCTTGAAAGGAAAAACCCGAGCATAAAGTTTTTGGGGCAGGGAACAATATACCCGGACAGGATTGAATCAGCGCAGCCCTCAAAGCAGGCTTCAAAGATAAAAAGCCACCATAATGTGACGCTGCCTGAGAAGATGAAGCTGAAAGTAATTGAGCCCCTGAAAGAGATGTATAAGGATGAAGTGCGTGCTTTAGGTGAGGAGCTTGGGCTTCCTGATGAAATCATTTACAGGCATCCATTCCCCGGGCCCGGGCTGGCAATAAGAATCCTTGGAGAAATAACGCCTGCAAGGCTTGAAATCTTAAGGAATGCCGATTACATATTCATTGAGGAGCTGAAGAAAAGCGGTTACTATAGCCAAGTGTGGCAGGCCCTTGCAGCCCTGATTCCTGTCCGCACTGTGGGCGTGATGGGAGATGCGAGGACTTATGATTTCATGATAGCCTTGAGGGCAGTCACTTCAACGGATGCAATGACAGCGGACTGGGCAAGGCTTCCTGACTGGCTGCTTGAGAGGATTTCCTCTAGAATAATAAATGAAGTGAAGGGAGTGAACAGGGTTGTGTATGATATATTGTAAGGCTTTTGAAAGATTAAAGTACACCCGCGAAACTGCCTGCATCAATGTTGCATGGGCGGGGACAGGATAGTATGCTCTTTTTTCCGGCTGAGGCCTTCTGTCCAAAATAGGATTGCTTTGATTTCCATCAGTAGCATATATCACGCCGTTGGAAATTACTCTTAGGGGAGTCATTTTAAACTCTGAATCTCCAGATCCAAGATTGAAGTACTCTTCAGCTGCCCTTTCCAAATTTGCGCGCGTCGACTGAAAAACCTCTGTTAATCCCAAAATTCCAGTTTCCCGGATGCCTCCAAGCCAGAAAGTAGCCTTAAAAGCTTCTTTTCCTATTTGAACATAATCTTCCACTTTCATGTGCCCTTTTTTATAGGCCACCCGGTAATCTACAAACTTTCTCAAGACTCCGCTTTGGAACATGGCAGATTCGCCAGCATGCTGAAATGCTTCAGCAGACTGTTTTGCAAATCCCTTTTCAAGCCAATACTTCGCATGCGAAAATACATCCGTGACATATCCAGCGCTCATGTCCTTTATGCCTATTTCTGATGTTATAGGAAGACTGCCAAAATCCCTTTGCTTTGCAAATCTGGAAAGTATGGATGCGATATAGAGGACATAAGCCCTTTTATCAATGAATTTCCCGTTAAACTTAAAATTAAGCACATCTGTATCAATAGCTCTTGTGGCGATTGCCATCATGTACAAATCTATAGAAAGCCCTTTTCTGATTACTTTACTTTGGGAGACTATCCCGTCTAATCCCGGCTGCTCCACCAGCAGAATGCTTGGGCTTTCTGAATTAAAGCCAGCAAGCAGCGGATTTTCACCGGGACTTAAAGTTTTTGCAATCCTGCTAAGAGCTTCCTCCTCTGATATTTTTTTGCTCTTCGGCTTTCCTATTATCTCCTCTGAGATTGAACCATCTAATAATAAATCCAGTACTTTCCAAGGGTCAGTTATTGTGCCGCTAGAAAAATCTGGCGAACCCGCCTTTTCTTTAAAAAATCTTATATCGTTTTCAGTCAATGTGAGAGTTGTCCCTTCCATTAAGAACCAATTTTTGATAAAACTGTATATAAATCTTTTGAAAAATAATATTTTCAGCAGCTATAAGTCCTGTCCTTAATGCCTTTCCTGAAATTCTCCTCTGCTTTCTGGATGAGCTTCTTTCCCCATAAAGTTGGGTAATTCCTATTTATGCTGGAAGGGAGGTCTATCGCGCTTATCAGCCCTTTTATTGTCTGGTACCTTAATGAGTCGGCGCCTGCATCCTGCGCAATCTTCCTGCACACTTCATTGGAAATCTCGCCCGGATTGAATTTTTTCTCGTATTTTGGAATCAAAAGCTCGGCAATAGTGGACATGTCTATGCCGTAAAAGCAAGGGCCGCGAATTGGAGGGCAGGTAATCCTCATGTGCACTTCCCTGGCGCCGGCCATATCCTTAATGTACCGCACAAGCTGCTGTGTCGTTGAGCCGCGGACGATGGAATCATCCACCAAAAAGACCTTCTTCCCTTCCAAAACTTCCCTGAGGGCGGTGTATTTGTTCTGAATGCGCTCGTGCCTGCTGCCTCCTTCAATGAAAGTCCTCCCGACATACCTGTTCCTCATCAACCCTTCGACAGAAGGAATCCCAAGCTCGAAAGCGAACGCATCTGCAGCGGCTTTTGCTGTATCCGGGACAGGGACAACGACAAAATCCTTGTTGGGCTTTATCGGCTCTGACTTTGCAAGCTCTTTTCCGAGCCTTGCCCTTGTAAGATAGACTGAGCGGTCATCATTCACAGAGCTTACATTTGAGAAATAAACCCATTCAAACATGCAGTGCGCCTTTCTCTTCGATTCGGCGAATTTTTTGATGCTTATTTTTCCGTTTGAGACGTGGATCAGATGGCCGGGAGGCAGCGGCTTGTAGCTTTTCATCCCGCAGTTAATCAGGGCATTGGACTCGGAAGCGGCAAGGAAAACGCCCTGCTTTTCATCAATTGAATAAACCAAAGGCCTGAACCCGTACGGGTCGCGCGCAATTATCATGTCTCCGTCACCGTCAATGTAAGTTATGTTATAGCTGCCGTCAAACTTTTTCGCAAGGCTTGAAAACACATGAACAAGGTTCGGCTTTTTCTTGTAATTGCCCAGCTCCTTGGCAATGAGGTGCATCATAATCTCTGTATCAGTATCATAGACAATATGGTAGCCAAATCCTTCCACTTTCTTCTTCAGCTCGGCATAATTCGCAAGGTTTCCGTTAAAGCCGAAGGCAAACCATTTCCATGTTCTTCCGTGATGCCTCTCGAAGGGCTGAGCAGAGCCGCGGTCATCGCTTCCTGAAGTCGCGTATCGGACATGCCCAATGCCCTTGCTGCCAGAATATCTCTGGAATATCTGCATGCTTTTCGGCTTGTTGCTTGTCCTGAATACCTCGTTTACAGGCCCAAGGTCGCGGTAAGTGTCAAGAATCTGGGTTCTTTCTGGATTGTATGTTGTAATGCCGGCGCTCAATTGCCCGCGGTTTTGAAGGTTGAGAAGCAGTTTGTAGAGATAGAACAATGCGCGGTTGGCAGCCTCCTTGTTGCCGTTTGGTTTTATGTAAACGGCGGCGATGCCGCACTCTTCATGAATCTCGTCGTCCAAGCTAAGTCCCCCTTGTGTTAATGATTAATCAGCTGATGAGGTATATAAATGTTTGCAATAATGATTTTTTATTGGCTATTTTTATATAAATTATATAAATGCTAAAATCACTCTCCTGAGGAAAACAGATGGTTTTCTATTAAAAAGTAGTAATTATTTTAAAGGGTTACCTGTTTTTGGATAAGATGGCAGTTGCATATACTCTTGACAGAAAGCTGGAGTTTGAAGGCAGAGAGCTTGGTACCGGTAAGACAAAACCGCTTGTTGTAAGGCCAAATGATTTAGATCCCAAACTTTATGGCCCGGGAGTGTATTTTGCCAGAAATGGCGTAATATTTCCGGCAAAACTGAGCCATGCCTTTCACTATAAGGACGACCAATACGGATTTAGCTGCATTGGGCTTGGGACAGGGTCCGGGAGAATACCCGGCCCAGAAGACCCTACAGTATTAAAGGTAGAGCATGTCTGTGCGGCTCTTTATGGTGCTCAAATCCGTGATGCTATCGTAGAAATACAAGGCCCTATCGTCCCTAGGATGGAGTTTAATGTAAGCAGATTGACTGCCGCTTTAATTGAGCATAGGATAAAATCTCAGTATCATATAACTCTGTATACTGTCAATATGAGCAAATCATTGGAAGAAAGAACATTTTCCGGCAGTGAAGGTTATACTGACAAGATTATTGTTGAGCATCGTAATTCCGGAGGCAATCTAACTGTACTGTACATCGCAGGTTATCCGTATTTTCCCAGAAGCATAGGTACTCAAGTGTATCATGCTATCATAACTCCTGAAACGTTTCTGAATGAGATTTCTGCAGCACGAGGTGTTGTTAGAAGGTCAAAAAACTTCAGTGTGGATGAACTTGATAAAATTGGAATTACGAACTACAATGCATTATTTGTTGATGAACTGAAAGGAATACTAAACCCGCTGCCTAAAGAGGTTAAGGAGTGGAGCAATTTGTTCAGCAGCCTCGGATTGAATGGAATCCTCACCGAAAAGATAGTCCATCTTGCAGAAACTGAGTTCGTGAGGCACAAACTGCTTGACTTCCTTGGCCCAGTTTTTCTTTTGGGCTCTCCATTGTCTGATGTTGAAATTACTGTGTTGCACTCTGGCCATAGAAATGATTTAGAAGGTAACGGAGCCTTTATTGAAAGGGGCATATGGACTCCTGCTGACAGCAGTGAATCTGCAAGATTATCCTGCAGATAAAACAACAAAAGATATAAAATACTGCATATACACTTTATTAAAATGACCCCAATCCTTCTAATCGGCAACGGCGCAAGGGAGCATGCGATAGCAGAAGCTTTCAAAAAGAATGAGAATGCAAAGCTGTATTCCTTCATGAAGGCAAGGAATCCCGGCATTGAGAAGTTGAGCGAGAAAATTCAGATTGGAAGCTATTCTGATATCGATGCTATAAAGCTGTTTGCGCTGAATGTGAAGGCTGATTTTGCATTTATCGGCCCTGAAGAGCCGCTGGCAAACGGAGTTGCCGATGCTTTGGAAGGCATTGGAGTTCCATGTGTAGGGCCAAAGCAGAAGCTTGCCCAGTTGGAGACGAGCAAGAGCTTTACAAGGAATCTTTTGGAGAAGTATCACATCAGCGGAAATCCGAAGTTCAAAATTTTCAATAATAAGAATAAAAACGAAATCAAGAAATTTCTCGACACTCTGCCTGCTGTAGTTGTGAAGCCTGATGGCCTTACAGGGGGCAAAGGAGTAAAAGTCCAGGGCGACCATTTCCAGGCTAAAGATGAAGCTTTGAAGTATTGCGAAGAAGCCCTTTTAACGCACAATTCTGTTGTTGTTGAGGAAAAAATGGACGGCGTTGAATTTTCATTGCAATGCCTTACTGACGGAAAAACTGTTGTTTTAACTCCTCCCGCGCAGGACCACAAGAGGGCTTATGAAGATGACAAAGGCCCGAACACAGGAGGCATGGGCTCTTATTCTGCAGAAAATCATCTGCTTCCCTTTCTTAAGAAAGAGCACGTCAATGAAGCCCTTAAGATTACTAAGCAGGTTGCGCAGGCACTTTACCTTGAATTAAAGCAGCATTACAAGGGCGTGATGTACGGTGGCTTTATCATCACTAAAGACGGGGTTAAATTAGTAGAGTATAATGCGCGCTTTGGCGACCCGGAAGCCATGAATATCCTGCCGATAATGAAGACTGATTTTGTTGCTGTGTGCGAAGCCATAATTGACCAGAAGCTTGATTCCATTGAGGTAGAGTTTGAAAACAAGGCAACTGTATTGAAATATGCCGTGCCGAAAGGGTATCCGGATGCGCCTGTAAAGGACAGGATTGCTGTCATGGAGATTCCCAAAGAAGCAAGGCTTTACTATGCTTCTGTGGATGAAAGGGCTGACGGGCTTTACATGACAGGCTCAAGGGCAATAGGGCTTTTGGGAATAGGGAATACGATTGCTGAAGCTGAGAAGATTGCTGAGAAGGCGACTGAAGCTGTAAAGGGAAATGTTTTCCACAGGAAGGACATAGGGACTGAAGAATTGATTGGGAAGAGGGTTAGGAAAGCGCTTTCTTTTAAATGAACTGCTCAACGGCTTTTGCTGGTGCCATAAAGTTTGTGATAAGCCTTATAAACACCATATTTATCTTTTCTTTTGATAGGCACTTTCATCTACAAAAATGACATTTATCCCTAAGTTAGTATCAGTTTTTTTCAAAATATTATACAAAGGTAACCTATGGCAATGCGTTTTATCTCCTTCAAACCGCTCATAGCAGCATAGAACAAGATTTTCGCTTTGTGCTCTTTCTAACAAACCTGTGAAATCTTCTGGCTTTTGTTTAAAATGATGTCTTTGCTCAGCTGCATATCTTTGAACATATTTGCTCCAAGGAAGCCCTTTTCTATAATCTGCAAGCAGATTATCCGAAGGTGCAAATTCTGGCATCCATTCGTATTCTGATGGGATAAACTTCAGTTTATGCCTAACAACGGCAATTTTAGTCCCTTCAACTTTTTCGGAAACGGCAAAGTAAGAAGTGGTCAAAGAGCCTAATCTTATTACTTCATAATTACCATTAGTGAAATCTACTTTCAATTGAACCAGGTGGTTTAAGCCAACTTCCTCATAGCGTATCGGAATTCCCATATGATCTAAGAAATTTGAAACTTCTGAATAGGTTTGTGAGTCCTCTAACATACATTCCATTGGAACTCTACAACCAGCAACTATAGCATGGGGATTTTTCAAATTCAATCTGGATAAAGATCTGGCAAGTCTTTTCTCTAAATTGGCTTTTTCTTTCCAATTGGCCAATATTCCTTTTTTATCTTTGTTACTATATATAAATAATCCAGCGCATTCCAATAAGGGAGAGGTTACAGCTACTTCTCTATTTTTGCCAGTAAATACTTCATTTTCTTCAACGACTTTTGAAATATCGGATGTCTTTTCTTTTATCATTTTCTCGTAGCCAAACTGCCATAACCAGGTATATCGAACTTATACACTTCTTTGAAAAAACTGTAAACTTTTTTGTACAGTTGCGATACCTCCTTATTTGCCGCTGTCTTGACTTTTCGTTCCAATTTTGCAAGAGCTCTCTTAGGGCTTTGGTTAAAAGGCCCCTGGTATTCCTGCAAGCCAATCTGATATAAAATATCTGACAAATCCAATCTTGTCCTTTGGGAAAAATCGTGGCTAAGCAATCCAACAAATCTTTCAAGGTTCTCCACGTTTATTCCTGCTCCTGGGCTGATTGGCTCCAGAGCACTCACAACTTTTGGCACTATCTGCGGCAGCCTTCGCATGGCTTCTTCATACGATGGGAATCTGTCGGGCCATTCTTGGGTTAGGATATGGGCGACTTCTGAGGTGTAGCCATTTATTGTAGATAAATCGACTAATGTGCTTGATACTTCATTTTTTTCAAATAATTCGGTAATGTCTTTAGTTTTTATCTGTACTCTCAGAAAAAGTCTATCAACTAATCCTCTTTTTCTAACAGCCTTATAATATCCTGAGTCTTTCTTATAAACAGTTGATATTGTCAATCCTACAAGACTATTGTTCTTACCATATTCTATAAGCTCATCATCATTCATTAGCTCCCAATTTCTCTTTTTAAGTACTCTCCTAGTGAATACCTTATCAGCGAGACCTCTTTTCCGCACTACATCATAAAAAACTGAGTCCAAAGCAATTACTTCTCCCAAAGATAAACCATAAAAACCACTTTTTTTTGAATGCCTGATTATTTCCTGGTCGCTCATCAGACTCCAGTCTCTCCCTTCTTGTGATTTTGCTCTAACAAAAATTGTATTTAATAGGTGTCTTTTTCTGACAACATTATAAAAACCCGGATCTCTTTTCTGAGCTTCCGCAGGATTGATTCGATAGAACCCGTGTTCCTTAGCATACTTGAGAATATCAGAATTTTTCAATTCAAACCAATTTCTATTTTGTCTTGAAATCCTAGTAAATGCTTCTTCATCTAAACCACGTAAACGCATCATTCTATAAAATCCTGGAACTTCTCTTAGGACTTGGTTACGCGATTTCCCCCAAAGGCCGTGAGATCTTGCATACCTGATTAGGTCTGCATTACTCATTTTATGCCATTGTATAGGTACTGGTTTTTTCCTTGAAAAAATCTTATCGATAAGACCCCTTCTTAAGGCTACAGAATAAAAAGTCCCATCCATTTGTTGAATTTCAGTAATGCTTAATCCAAGATAATTATTTTTCTTAGCATACCTAACTATATTCCTGTCACTCATACTTTTCCACTTTCTATGTTCTTTATCTTTCATCTCCCAACCACTCTATCTCCCTGGAAAGTTAAATCGCGAATTTTGGAGTCGGGCTCTCCGATTTTCCTGACTGCGTATAACTCAAGCTTTGAAGGTCCAAGGTTCAACCCATGGTACTTCTTGATAGATTCGAAGCCATATAAATTTAATGCACTTTCAAATTTTTGCCTATCTTTCATGGTGGTATAATTCACCAAAGTTACCTTCTGCATAAGGAACTGCTGAAAAGCTTGCATTTACGTGATGTCCTGTGTTGAGCCTTCGGCCTTCCTTAAGATAATTATGGGATATATCCAATACATGAACGGGCTTTTCAGCAAAGTAGCCCAGCATTCCCGGACCTCCTGCCAGATCCAGCCAGCGACCGGCGGGATTTAAATCCTCAATTATGGGCAGATACAACCTTGCAGCATTTCTGGCCATATTGAACTGGGCGTACATTTCAGCTGTTTCCTGATTTGCATTAGGATTCCTTTTGAGCCTCCTTAATGCTCCTTTAGTCCCTATTCCTCTCCAGTTTAGGAAATATTTGAAGACTATTTGGTTATCTGACGCTAATGCCCTCTTTATCCTTGGAACGTATTTTGGATTTTGAAAATCGGTTAATTGCTCACGGGTGAGCGCCAGTCCAGAGTAAAGATAATCTACGACCCTTTGCTTTCCAACCAGCATATCCTGTCTGGCTTCATCAAAAGATTTTCTTATCTTCTTAGGATATCTTGCCAGAAGATTATAAACCATCAGATGATCTTTTTCAACCTCTCCCCACCTGTCAGAGCGCTTGGTTCTTTGCTGGCGCTCAGCAGGCGTCCAAGGCAGCATAAGGTTAACTATTGCAGTAGCTGCGGTTAAATCAACCCCTTCATTCATAACAGTTGTGGCTATCATTACCTTTGTCGCTGAATTTTCCTGGAATTGCATTCTTAATCTCTCCCTTGGATTATCCCTAGAAGAGGTGACATCTCCTGTAATTGCTATTGCTCCATATCTGCGATATCTCTCTAAAAGGGGTACAACCACTCCTTCCTTGAGATTAGTAAATATCAGCACCTTCCCCCTTTTTCTTGTTTCTTTTGCTACAATTTCATCCAAAGCGTCATATTTTGGAGCTATATTTGGAAGCCCTTTCGTAAATGATGGGTCAACCAGCCTTGTATCCGTAAGGGCTTTCTCAATTTGCATTAATTTCCTTCCAAGAGGCATTTCTGGCTCGAGAATCCTGTTATAAATTTCTAGCCATGCCCCATTAATATCGATGTGTATGTCTTGTTCTGTAACTTCAGGCAATTTAGCACCTATTAATCCCCTTGCCTCTCTTCGAATCATTTTCCTGCTCATAAGCTCCTTGAATGCTTGGGGATTTTTCCAATAAATATCCTTAAACCAATGTCTTGCGGCTGCATTCAGGCTGCCATCATTCGGGTCATCAGAAAGTGGATAGTTCTGCGGCTCTAGGAAATGCATCAGCATATAAGCATCCTCAATGGTGTTTGGGACAGGGGTTCCAGATAATAAAGTAAGGTGCTCTAAGTTTCTTGTCAGGCTTCTCACACCTTTGGTTCTGGCAGCTTCAGGATTTTTTGCGTTATGTACCTCATCAAAAATAATATGGTCAAATCCTATTTTGGCTAATCTCTGCAAAGAGCCCTCATCCACATTAGAGAATAACGAATAACTGGTTATGACCCAGTCATTTTTCTTTAACTTTAAAACTTCTGATGAATAATTTTGAGTTGTAAGCAATGAAATATCATGCGTCTTGGGATAGCTCCAATCTTGGATTTCTCTTGCCCAATGCTCCCTTACAGAAGTAGGAGCCACTACTAAAGTTCTTGCTTTGCCTCTTTTCGATTTTCTGATTTTATTATTCAGCAAAATAGCTTGGGCTGTCTTAAACATGCCCATATCATCAGCTATTAAGAATCTTCCTTCCTCATAAGCCTGCTTTACGCTAATGTACTGGAATGGCTTAATTTCTTTTGGCATACTATTAAGTCATAGTTCAGTCCTTTATAAATATTACTATTTTTACTATTATCTAGTAGTATTTAATTTAGTAGTATTTATACGATGAAGGCAAAAGGAGAACTATTAGGCATTAAAATTAATAGACTATGAAATGGCAATAAAGAGCAAATCTTAAATAACATACCCTCCAATTTTAATTTATGAAACATTCTTTACGCCAGCAAATCCTTGAAAAAAGAGACTGCCTCTCAAAAGAAGAGGTCACAGAAAAAAGCCAAAAAATCATTGAAAATCTAAAAGCAACAAAAGAATACCGAACCTCAAGTTCAATTCTCTTTTA
>JAGVYR010000009.1 GCA_018303185.1 Candidatus Woesearchaeota archaeon
GCTTCAAGGCTTCTGGAAAATACAAATATCATGCTTGGCGCGCAGAACATGCACTATGAAGACGCGGGCGCTTTTACCGGTGAAATCTCGCCCGTGATGCTTAAGGAGCTTGGATGCAAGCACGTTATTATCGGGCATTCAGAAAGAAGGCAGCATTTCAATGAGAGCAATGAATTTCTTAATAAGAAAATTATTTCAGCACTGAAGCACGGAATCAGGCCTATCCTGTGTGTCGGGGAAAGCAAGGAAGAAAGGGATTCAGGAAAGGAAAAGCGGAAAGTGCAGGGGCAGATTGAAAGCTGCCTGAAAGATATTTCAGGGGAAGAGATGCTTAACATTGCCATTGCCTACGAGCCTATATGGGCAATAGGAACAGGAGTGAATGCAACTCCGGCACAGGCTGAGGAGATGCATGCTTTCATACGCAGCATTTTATCCGATAAATTCGGAAGGGAGACATCTGAAAAGATTAGGATAATTTACGGAGGCTCTGTAAAGCCGGACAACATGAAAGAGCTGATGGCAGAAAAGGACATTGACGGCGCCCTTGTCGGGGGAGCTTCCTTGGATGCGAAAAGCTTCGAGAAGATTGTGAAATTCTAGGAAACTTCCACGTAGATTTTTTTAAAGTCGTAAAGGTCTTTATTGGCCCCACTGAGAGTTACTGGGCATTTCCCTGTTGCATCGTCTCCGGTTTTTCCGTCGTCAAAGCAGACAATAACATCAAATATGTACGTGCCTGATTCGACTCCGGCTTTATCGACGCTTACTCCCAGCCCCAATGTCTTGCCATCATTGGGCTTTAGTGTTATAGACCTTGTTTCGGGTATGGGATTCAAGTTGATGGAAACTATCGGGCTCTTGTCATTTTTGAATGCTGCTGACTTTCTCACTATAATGTCAAAGTTCCTTTGCGCAGTGTCAGCATTTATTATTTTCATCCCAAACACGGCAAGCCCGTTTCTCTGCGCAGACTGCCTGTCCTGGCCAATGCAGACCTTCTGGCTGCCCGAGCAGAGGAGGTCGCTTATCTTGGCATCAAGCTGCTCGTTTGAGAGCTGCTGTATCTCTGTTGCCTCGGAAACGAGATTGAAGATGAATTTGGCTCCGAAGAAAAAAACCACAATTGCAATTATTATTATGACCATGAAATTGACTGACAGCTCTATGCCTCGCCTATCCACTAGCTTCACCAGCCTTGACTAAAAATACGCTCTCCCTGAAGTACTTGTCGAAGCTGCTCCTCTGAGGCTCTGAAATCACAGACTCAAAACTTCCGTTTTCAAGGCGCTGGCCCTGCTGCGTTATCCGGTACTCATAGTCTATTTTATACCCCAATGCCTTTTCCTCCTCGCTGTATTCCGGGATGTAGGTTATGGGAACCTGCACTGCCAAAGAGTCCCCAATGCCGTTCAGGAAGCCTTCATTGGCATTTTCACCGAAAAGCACTTCGCCCCCTGTAACAGTGACTTTTGTTATTTTTACAGGAAGCACAAGCTCTTTCCCTTTGTCCTTCAGCGCTATCCTGAATGTAAACTTGTCTGACGCGACATCCATCGGCCGGATGAAGGAGGTTTTTGTCTCAAGGGTAAAGTATGAAAGCTGCCTTTCATCTATAAGATCGATGGGCCTTGCCTTATTCTTGTCAACTCCGAAGACACAGTCCTGCCTGGCATTGCAGTAGTATTCAAGGTACTGTGCATCATATTCCCGGCCATCCCTTTCAATCTTTTCTTTGCCCTCGCACTTGCCGCCCCAGTCTTCAGGGCATGTGCATTTGCTTCCCTTTTTGCCGTCTTCTAAAGCATCCATGATGCCGTTGCCGCATGCATTAGGCAGAGAGTTATACGAGCACTGCTTTTCCGTGCATGAAGCGCTCTTGCCCGGGACGGAAGGGCAGTCAGAATTGACTTTGCACTCTGCCTTGCCGCAGCCGTTTAAAAGAAGGGCCAGTATCGCAAGAAAAAGAATCAAAATCAGGCTTTTTTTCATTATTCTCATCTTATCATTAAAAATCTAGAACCTAATATAAAAAAGTTTTCATCTGATGACTTCATATTCCTTGACAATCATCACGACAAACAGTATCAGCAGTACTGCACCCGCAGCAAGCCATGTAAGGCCGACTGCTATCGTGCTGTTGAACATCTGGTACATTCCGTATGCCATCACTATGAAGCCGAGCCAGAGGAACTTGTCCAGAACCATCTTCATTATCTCGAATTCCTGCTGGTCAGTAAGCCTTTTTTTCATTTAATCACCTAAGTTACTGTTATGAAAAGGTCTATTGAATCATATTTATTGGCGGTGCCTTGGCCATCGTAAACAGACATTTCTATAAGGTATAACCCGGTGTCAACTCCGCCGGTTTTTGGGATATTAAGGTCAACTCTCTCAACTTTCTGGCTTGCCGCATCAACAGAATATTGGGGCACTCCATTTGATGCGTACTTGAAAGTAAACCAGCCATTGTTGATTTCATTAGGAGTTGGGCATGCGGTAGGGCACTTGATGGGCTTAAACTCAACCCAATAATTCAGCTTGGCACTCCCTTCATTCCTTATGCCCCATCCGAGAAAAGTTGACTTGCCCCTTTCTACTGACATTTTACTCTGGGAGAATGCGAGCTTCTGGTTGCCGTCAGTCAGCGCTTTCTGGAGCTGGTCTTCTATCTGGTTGAAAGTGCCCTCTGAAAGCCTGTTTATGTTTCCAAACATGTTCCTTACAAAGCCCAGCCCAAGCCCAAGCAGGGTCATGGCAAGCACAATAACAACAATAGTCTTGATAGACATCTCAAGAGAAGCCTTCTTATTCAGCCTGTGAAAACGCATCTATGCTGCACCTCTTTTTTCATAATCCTTGATGAATTACTTTATAAAAGTTTCTATAAAAGATTAAGATATTCAATCTTCGCCACAACAAAGGCGGCTGGACGGATATGCTTCTCATATCCTGCGCGACAGCCCGTAGGGCGCGTCCCCAGTCGCGCCCAGCGCCGTTGTGGCGTGCTATGAGGCGGGGGTTGCGCCCTTCGGGCTGCCGAATAGGGCTTTTGCGCAGCAAAAGACCGTGGCACCGCCACCTACGGCGCCATATGCCCCATATTCACATTCCACCAAGCAGAAACATTTAAAAACAGCCGATTTTTCCTTAGCTGAATGGCAAGAATAAGGAAATTTGTGGCTTACAGGAAGCTTGAAAGGCCTTATACAAGAACCTCCAAATACAAGGATAAGGCTTATGTGCACGCAAGCCCCCACAAAAATATAGTAAAGTTCGATATTGGAAACCTTACAAAGAAGTATCCTTTCACAGTCAATCTTAATGTAAAATCAGCCCTGCAGATAAGGGACAATGCACTTGAGAGCGCAAGGCAGACAAGCTCAAGAGTGCTTGAAAAAGGCCTTGGGCAGAACGGGTTCCATCTTAAGCTTAGAGTCTATCCTTTTCACATTCTAAGGGAAAACCCCCTTGCTTCAGGAGCCGGAGCTGACAGGTTCTCAACAGGGATGCAGAAAGCCTTTGGAAAGCCCATAGGCAATGCCGCCCAGATGAAGCAGGGCCAGACGGTTTTCCAGGTTGATGTCGAAAAGCAGCACATTCCGCTGGCAAAGAAAGCCCTTGAAAGGGCCGCGTCAAAGCTGCCGTGCTCATGCTCAATTACAATAATTGAGAACAAGGCTTAGCTTTCTTCAAGAAATTTTATTCTGCATTCTTTCCTGCATAAGTCAAGCGTAACGTAATCATTGCCCAGCACAGATGAGCATACTGAAGTGCATTTGCTGTATTCTTTCTGCTTTTCTGACTCTGCGGAGCACGAAGAAAGGATAAATGAGGATAATACAAGCAGAAAGACGGATATTATCTGGAATTTTGAAGGCATAATATGCCATTATTTTCATGCTATAAATTATTTTCTATAATGCAATGAAAGACAAAAATTTTAGCTTAATTTGCCTGCCTTTCAAACTTTGGCAGCTGATTTCTTTAAGCAATAGCTTTTGTCAGCTAATAATGCAGCAAACCGCCAATAAAACATAACTTTTAAATAATCTCAAAAAATCACTATTTCTGGTAAACATGGGGGTATGGGATACAATCTGGGCAGGCTATAAGGATAAAGCCATATCCCTATTCCCGAAGTTCTTTAACGCTGCAATAATACTTATTGCCGGATATTTTGTAATAAAGATTCTGGTTAAGGTTACCATCAAGTTTTTTGACAAGGTTGACTGGGACAGGAGTGTCGAGACTTTCATTGAGAACATGGTGAAAGTCGGGCTGTGGATAGTGCTTGGAGTGATACTGCTCGCCAATCTCGGAGCGAATGTTTCCGGGATTATAGCAGGCCTTGGAATTGCAGGATTCATTGTAGGATTCGCACTGCAGGATACCCTTGGAAATTTGGCATCCGGCATCTTCATTCTTTTCCATAAGCCGTTCAAGGTTGACGACTGGGTAAATATCGGAGGAGTTGTCGGCGCAGTTGAGAGGATAGGCATAGCGGCATGCGTCCTGAAAAGCCCTGACAACGTAAAGATAACAATCCCGAACAAGAAGATCTGGGGAGACACAATCCTGAATTATACGGGCAATAAGGTGAGGAAGCTTTTCAATCTTGAAGTCGGAATAAGCTACAGCTCTGACATTGACAAGGCAATAAAGGCAATCAATGAAATACTAAAAAAAGACAAGAGGGTTTTGAAAGACCCGGCTCCTGAAGTTGTCGTCAAGGGGCTTGGGGACAGCTCTGTAAATATTGCAGTAAGGCCTGCATGCGGCAAAGATGACTACTGGCCGCTGTATTTTGACCTTGTCAAGGGAATAAAGCAGGAATTCGACAGGAACGGAATCGAGATACCTTTCCCGCAGAGGGATGTCTGGATAAGGGAAGCGAAGAAGGCAAAGAGAACAAAAAGAAAGAGATAGGGCCTCAACATATAACATAAATCAATATAAAAAATAACAAAAATTCAAAAATAGTTAAGAAAACAGCTTGGGGGGATTCAGATGGTTTTATGGCTTGGGACTTGGGGATATGCGATTATTGTTTTTGCCGTTTTTGTGGTTACAGGGCTTAAGATAGTGAACCAGTATGAGCGCGGCGTGCGTTTTACTTTGGGAAAATACACAGGAATAATGGAGCCCGGGCTTAGATTGGTGGTTCCCATCATACAGAGCTGGAACAGGATTGACATGAGAGTTGTCACTGTTGATATTCCCTCCCAAGAGTGCGTGAGCAAGGACAACGTATCTTTGAAAGTCAATGCAGTGCTTTATTATAAGGTTGCAGAATCTGAGAAAGCTGTTCTTGAGGTTGAGCATTTCGGATATGCAGTATCTCAATTGGCGCAGACTACAATGAGGAATATTGTAGGAGAGTTTGAGCTTGATGAATTATTGCAGAAAAGGGAGCAAATTTCAAATAAGATACAGCAGATTGTTGACAAGGATACGGACCCATGGGGCATAAAGGTCATAAAGATTGAAGTCAAGGACATTGAGCTGCCCGAGCAGATGAAAAGGGCAATGGCGCACCAGGCAGAGGCTGAGAGGGACAGAAGGGCAAGGGTTACTCTTGCTTTGGGAGAGCAGCAGGCTGCGCAAAAGCTGTCTGAAGCAGGAAAAATCATAGGAGCAAATCCTGCGACACTTCAGCTGAGGCTGTTCCAGACAATGAGCGAAATAGCCTCTGAGAAGAACAGCACGATAATACTGCCGGTGCCGACGGAACTGCTGGAGTATCTCAGAGCGAATACGAAGAAGTAAATTTTTCTTTTTTAAGTAGCAACAATGAAAATATTTATAAGTTGACGGCTTTTCGCATGTTGGATATGCCAAACCTAATTTGCAGGATGCGAGGACATATTGCTCAAGACCAATCCGGCAGATTTTACTATCTCGTTGCAGATGCATTAGTCAGCCGCACAGAATCCACTGCTAAGCCAAGGAAAGCGCCGTTAGCCTCTTCTTCCTGGGCTTCTGCTTATGCAGAGATTAAAGAATCTGTAATGGAAAACGGCACGCTTACTCTTAAAGTTGGCCACCCAACATTGCCTGATGATATCACTCTAAGATTTTCAGGGAATGCCGTACAGGCGGTTAAAGCCAGCATCGCAGGAAGAAGAAAGCGGTACAAGTCGCTTGAAGGCAGAGAGCTGGTTATCTACCAGGATTTTAACCGCAATAATGGCCACTTTAAGCCTATTGCTGTATCAGCATTTGATATACCTCCCCCAAACTATTTAAGGAAGGCCATTCTATACTAGATTATGTTCGCCCCTTCAAATTTCAAATGCGACCGCTACTGCGGAAAGTGCTGCAGGGACGTTTTTGTCAAAGTCACAAAGAAAGATATTGAAAGGATAAAGAAGCTGGGCTATAAAGAGGAAGACTTTTTACAGAGAGATTTTGTTGATTCCAATTCGTTTGTACTGAAGCACAAAGAGAAAGAATGGTGCTTTTTTCTTGAAAAGGGCAAGAACGGGATGTTTTCCTGCAGAATCCACGGCTCAAGGCCGGATACATGCCGCATCTATCCCTTTTTTGACAGGAAGCCCATAAAGAGCTGCTATCCTGAAGATTTGCTGCCGGATGCGATGTTTTCTTTCAGAGCTGGAAGGTTTTTGGAAAAAAAGGTTTAAATACGAAACATTATTTCTTTTGTCAAGTGGTAACATGTCAATAATCACACAAAATCCTAAAGAGAAAAAGGCTGTGGAACTTCTTGCACAATTTCTGCCTTTAGTAGGCGTAACGCTTCCCTATGTGCCCAAACTGATAGATACAAGGGTAAGCCTAATCTTTCCCTTAGGCCATTATAAGGAAGGCGGAGATTTGGAACTTTTTTGCGGAACTTATAGCATGCAAACAACTTTTAAGCAATTAAGAGCAGATGAAATTACTATGGCACAAATTGAAGGAGCAGTCGCCGCAGAATTTGGTTTAAGGAGAATAAGGTCCAAGGTTGCTGAAAGTTGGAAAACTATAGGAGATTTTGTCAGTTACTATGTGAGACACGCTTCTTATCAAACCAATACGGCAAAAACCAACCAATAGCTTTTTAAACAGCCATTTATTCCATTACCCTATAAAATATCATCAGGAGGTATATTGCATGGCGAGTTTCAAATTGAACATTGCTGATCCAAAGGAAGGAAAAACCTATCAGAGGGAAGTGAAGGACAGTGAAGCCCAGGGCTTCATAGGCCTTAACATAGGCGAGAGTGTCAAAGGAGAGAGTATTGACATGCCCGGATATGAGCTTCAGATAACAGGCGGAAGCGATTTCTGCGGCTTTCCTATGCGAAGAGGCATATTGGGAATAAGGAAGAAAATCAACCTTTACGGCGGAGTTGGCTTCAGGGCAAGGAGCACAGAAAAGGGGATAAGAAGGAGAAAGACAGTCTGCGGGCACAAGATAAACGAGAAGATTGTGCAGATAAACCTCAAAGTCACAAAGGAAGGAAGCAAAAAGCTGGCTGCTGTTTTGGGGAAGGAAGGCGAGCAAAAGGCAGAAGCGGCTCCGAAAGAGGAGACTAAGAAAGCTGAGGCTCAGAAAGAAACGCCTAAGGAAGCAAAGAAAGAGCCAGCTAAAGAATCCGCCCCTAGGCAGGAAAAGAAAGAGCATAAGCCTGCAGAAGCCAAAAAAGAATAATTTTTTAAATTATTTTCAGGGTATGCACTCTTTAATCAAAACTAGGATACAAAATAAACTATGCCAAAAAAGAAAAAAGCCGAGGAAGGCGCTGAAAAGGAGGATAAAGGCAGGAAGAAGCCATCCAAGGCTGCGGCAAAAAAAGAAGTTCCTGATTTAATCCAGCCGGAAATCAACATAGGGCTTTGCGGCCATGTCGACCACGGAAAAACGACCCTTTTGGAGAGGCTCAGCGGCAAATGGACGGACACTCATTCCGAAGAAATAAAGAAAGGAATCACAATAAGGCTGGGGTATGCAGACACTGATTTTTATGAGGAAGGCGGCATTTTTACATCAAAGCCAAAAGACAAAGCAAAAGCGAAATTTCTGAGGAGGGTAAGCTTTGTTGATGCGCCGGGCCACGAGAGCCTGATGGCGACTATGCTTTCAGGTGCGACAATAATGGACGGCGCCCTGCTTCTTGTGGCCGCGAATGAGCAGTGCCCGCAGCCGCAGACAAGAGAGCATCTTATGGCTCTGGAAATAATAGGCGTAAAGCATATCGTCATTGTACAGAATAAAGTTGATATGGTAAGCGAAGAGCAGGCAGTGAAAAACTATGAGCAGATAAGGGAGTTCATAAAAGGCACCCCTTACCAAGGCGCCCCGATAATACCGATTTCAGCGCAGCACACTCTCGGAATAAGCATGCTCATTCAGGCGATACAGGAACATATTCCGACTCCTCAAAGGGATTCGGACAAGGACCCTATGATGTTCGTTGCAAGAAGCTTTGATGTCAACAGGCCCGGAGCCGTGCTTGAAGAGCTGCAGGGTGGAGTCTTGGGGGGCAGCCTGAAGCAGGGCATTTTGCATACGGGCGATGAGATTGAGATAAGGCCCGGAAGGGAAACAATAGAGAAAAATCAGAAGGTGTACAAGCCGCTTATAGCAAAAATAACAGGCCTGAAATCAGGCGGGCAGATGATGGAGCAGGTCGGGCCGGGCGGCTCTATAGGAGTTCTTACTTCCCTTGATCATGCAATTGTCAAGGCAGATTCGCTGACTGGCTCTGTTGTAGGGCTTAAGGGAAAGATTCCTAAAGTGTGGTATGAGTTTGAGCTTGACACAAATCTCCTGCAGAGAGTTGTAGGGGCACGAGAGGATGTTGAAGTTGAGCCTATAAAGCTGGGAGAGCCCCTGATGCTTAATGTAAATTCCGCGGCAACAGTGGGAGTGGTTGCAAGGCTGGGAAAAAATTCATGCTTCTGCAGGCTGAAAATACCTGTCTGTGCAGAGGAAGGGAGCCGCGTCACAATCTCAAGAAAGATAGGGAACAGGTTCAGGCTCATAGGATTTGGGGTAATAAAGAGCTAGGCTTTCCCTCGGTTTATGTATAAGCGATAGTTTTTTATACCTGATTTTCCCGATATAGATTACAATGGCAGAATTAGACTTCCAAAAACAAGTTTTAGGGACTCTGACAGAAATGAGAAGAAGCATAGATACCCTTAGGGCTAAATTAAATGAGTTAGAAGCGCAACGCAAGAAAGATATTGATTACTTGGTAGGATATATAGGCGACACTAAATTAACACATGAAGAAAGAAAGCAACTGGATGAAAGCATTGCAAAAGTAAATGCAGGAGATACTTCTGACTTTGTTTCATGGAAAGAGGCCAAAAAAGAGATTGGCATCTAAAATGTTCCCGGCAGAATTAAAGAAAGCTGCGCTTAAATTTCTCAAATCCATAAAAGATAAAGAACTTCTTAAGCGAATTGGAAATAAGATCAATGAGTTGGAGAAAAATCCCTATCCCCAAGATATTGAGAGAGTTGAAGGCTATAAAGATGCCAAGGTTTTCAGGGTTAGGGTTGGAGATTACAGGATTCTTTACTTTGTGGATCAAACTGCTAAGAAGGTTTATATTGAGAAGATAGATAAGAGAAACAGAGTTTATAATTGAGTGATTATCAATGCATTGCATAAAACCAACGTAATGCGGCACTTCGGAAATCCAAAGAATTCATCTTTTTTCCAGCAAAACACTTATGAACCTTATTTTTTCGCCTATCATCTTTTCCCTGCAGCCTTCAAAATCAATAAGGAAGCACGCGAAATTCTCGGCAAAGTTCTCTTTTGAATTGGTGTTTGAATAAGGGCTTACTTCATCTTTCTGCAGGGAAAAAAGCCTTGCCCATTCGCCTTTCTTTTCATCGCTCAATTTTGCCCAGACATTGTGCCCTATCTCATGGTAGAGGGTCCTTTTGTCTATCTCGCCATCCACATGCCTTATCAGGATTGTGTCGCCTGAATATGCGCCGAGTATGTGGCTGCCGGAGCATGACTCTTCCTTTGAGCTGAGGGAACTTATGCTTTCTTGAGTGATTGAGACAGTATTGACTCCCTTAAGCATGGAAGGGTACTGCCTGTTGAAATCATAGACCATTTCCTTTACACTTTCAACAATGTCTTTTTCCTCCACTTGGATGTTATCAGGCGACAGGGAAATTATATCATGCTGCGCGCTTTTTTCAACCTGCATCCCATCAAGAAGAAGTATCAATGAAAAAAGCAGCGAAAGCATCAGAATATTCCTGAGCTTGTGATGGTTTTGAATGGCATGCCTGCGGCTAACAGCGCCTTTTTTGCTTGCTTTAACTTTGCCAGAAATCCCCCTTTTTCCAGAAAGCTTACCTCTGGAGAGAGCCTTCATAATTATTCAACACTTCTTTAACGACCTGAAGATTGCCTTTTGCATTCGGGTAATCGGAATCAAGCTCAACTGCTTTGCTGTAATGTGCTATTCCTTCTCTCAGGATGCTTAAATCGCCTGCGGATATCCTCCCTGTTTTTTCAATGTTCCGGAATTTTTCAACTGTTGCGATTGCAAGGTCAAAATAATGCATTGCGCTGCTGTCCAGCTCTGCAGCCTTTTTGAAATTTTCAATTGTACTGTCCAATTCTTTATTGTGATAATAAAGCAATCCGAGAGAATAATGCGCTGCTGCATATTCACTGTCTATCTGTATCGACTGCTTAAAATTAAGCTCAGCATTCTTTATGTCATTAAGCTGATAGTATGAGGTGGCAAGGTCATGGAAAGCCTCTTTTGACTCAGGATTCAGGGCTGCTGCCAAAGCGAAGTATTCAGCTGCTTTTTCGTAATTGCCCTTATTATAATAATAGCTGCCTGCAGCCATGGCAAGGGCTTCAGGATCTTTTGAGACAAGAATTGCTGCCTGCGCGACTGCGGCTATTGCAAGAACAATGATTAAAACCAAAGGAATCAATACGCGTTTCTTCATCAAGCCACCCTGCCTTTCCCTGCTGCAAGGTTTTATTTAAAGGTTTGGGTTTAGGGCTTCCGTATCTTTAATCTATATTCTATCCCTCGGCACACGAAATAAAACCTGCTTCGCAGGATATCTAGGCCGAGCCAATGCGCTCGGCACTTATGGACCCTCGCCACAATGCCCAGGCAAATCCAGCTTCTATGCCTGCGCTGAATCAAAACCATTAAATATACCATTCTCAAATAGTTATATTAACTAATCACTTTAGGGTAAAAATGAACAGCATATTCTTTGTAGATGAGGAAAGGTACAGGCAGGGCGTGGAGAAGATTGTTTCTGATGCGCACGAGCAGTATGAAAAAATATGCTACATCTCCTTCAATGACCCGCATCATATTGTCGTGAAGATGCTTACGCAGGTGCTTCCGGATTCTGAAAAGTTTATTGTCGTTGACGCCTCAAAAACAAGGAAGGATGTGCATGAAGTGGAAAAAGGCACCTTTCTGGTGGATACAGCGAATATATTCAATGTTTATGTTTTTCTTAAAGATTTAATTATGAAAGAGGAAGTGGATGCACTTTTCCTTGACTCTGCTTCTGCGCTTATTGTGAAGCACAATCATCTCCCTTTGAAAGAGATGATGGAAACAATGCTGCTTGATGTTGGAGCGCACGGCTGCGACACAATGACCCTTGCCTTTAAGGAGCATTCAGGGCATGAAGTCCTGCAGCACATCAGCACGCTGATGGGGAGGAGCATGTTTATTTAGATGTATGTCAGTCGATTCTTATGCCTTTAACCCCTTCAATTTGTTGTGGGCTCTTTTTCTTCAATGGCGCCCTCGTTGATGTTCCAATCAATCCCCTTATTATGCTTTTTCTCTCCTGCGCTTTCAATACTGGAGATAAAAATTTTTCCATATCCTGCGGAATTTTAAACTTCTTTCCCATCATCCAAAATTCAACAAAGTAAGCAAGCCTTTCCTCGTTCATATAGCCAAAAGGCCAGCTATATGTGGAAATTCTTTCCTCAACTCTCTGTTTTATCGCAAATTTATCAGAATCCATTTTATCGTATAACCCCATAAATTTGCTGACGCTTAAGTTCCCGCATGCAATCTGCTGGTGTACGCTCTCGTGCATCAGGATATCCTCAACTCCCACACCCATCCCATATTTTCCCCTAAACGGGCCCTCATCGACTCCCCTCTTTTTATCCATCGGAGTATAAGATCCTAAAAATCTGAAATGATACTTTAGAACTTCAACACTTGAAGATGTTAAACATGCCTGCGCCCCTTCTTGGAAGTATCTATTGTTAAAATTGCTGAGTATCTCAAGCCTGCTTTGCTCACCTGCTGTTAATTTCACGCGGTCGGCGATTAAAGGGGCACAGCCTGCTAGCCCAAGAGCAACACCCGCATACAAAATCAATCTTTTCATAATAAAGAACAGCATACTTATCGTATATAAACCTTTTGAATTTCACTACTTTATAATAATTAATAGAATAGCCCTATATGATTCTAATCAACTAATTAATTAATCACTTAATTAGTAATCCTATTTCTTTTACAAAAAATATTTTTATAATAGAAATATTTAAATAATAGAAATATTTTTATACAAATATGTATACTGATATAGAAAAGATAATATTTAGAGTACATTAATGGGAGAAAAGAAGGTCAATATCGGCTTGAAAGAGAAAGTGCATGCACAGGCCAAGATAATTTCTACTTTGAAGAAGATTCCGATGAACAAGTTCCTTGAGCAGGCCATAGAAGCTGCCGTGGAGAAGGAGAAAAAACTTCTGGAGGAGCTGCTAAAATGAAAAAGGCAGTGCTCTGGATGCTTGCGCTGTTTTTCATGATAATGCCTTTAGCGAATGCAGCGACTTTGGCAATAAATGCAAACTCTTTGATGTTCGAGAGCGGAAGCTATACTGTCAATCTTACAGTGACTTCAAGTACTGCATTTAATGGGACTATACTGATTAGTTATACTAACCTTGCATCCGGAGCAAGCTCTGTCACTTTTAGCAGTGCTGATTTTTCAGGAACGCAGTACGAAACAAGCATCTCAGTAACAGCGGGAGATCAAGGGAGCTATACAATACTCGGAACGCTGATGAACTCCTCAGGCTCGATACTTGACACCGAATCAAAAATCGGGACAATAAACAGCTCGGCGCCGAAAGTCCTGACTGTAAGCCCGACAGGAACACTGACAACTTCGTATGCAACACTTATTGTTACAACAGACGAGGCAGCGACATGCAGGTTTGACAAAAACAATGGGACTTACAGCAATATGGGCACAACTTTTGTGAATACAGGCACAACGAAACACAACCATACGGTTACTGGATTGACCGAGGGACTGCAGATATATTATGTAATGTGCAAAGATTCAGCAGGAAATGAAATGAAAGATGCGAAGAAAATCCAGTTCAATGCAGATATAGCCCCGACTGCTTCCATAAAACTAAGCGATACCAGCCCGGTAAGAGCTGGCACTGTTGAGATAGAACTGACTGTATCGGAAAACCTTGAAAGTTCCCCCAGCCTGCAATACAGCCTTGACGGAAGCTCAAAGACAGACATTCCCCTCGAAGGCTCCGGCACAAAATGGAAGGGGTATATGATAATAAGGGAAACGGACAATAACAAGATAGGCACATTCTATTTCAGTGCCATTGACGCGGCAGGGAATGTAGGCACAAAGATAACATCCGGCAATATATTCCTTGTTGACACTGAGGAGCCGCCTGCGCCTGTAAGCCTTAATGCAGAAGTCTTGGCTGATGGAAGCGTGAGGCTTGAATGGTATTATGACGGGGAGGATGCGGGCCATTACAGCATATACAGGTCAACTTCCAAGGGAGTCACAAAAGCCCACTTCTTATCGGCAGGCACTGCAAACAGTGAATACACAGACACTTCAGCCGAGGATAAAGTCACTTATTATTATGCCGTGAGCGCCGTTGATGAGGCAGGAAATGAGGGGCCGCTGTCATCTGAAATTTATGCAACTTCCCTCGATTTAATTGAAGAAGTGAAGAATGCTGAAACAGCGCCTGCCAAAGAGGATGACAGGGTGCTGCCTCCCGACCTAGTGCCAAAGGTTGACGTCTATGCAAAAAGGGCAGGCACAACGGTTCTGGACATAGAGTCCATACTCAAAGGGCTTGACTCAAAGTCAGGAGAGGAGAAAGTGCTGGTTGAAGAGCTGAAGCTTCTTGACGAAGCGAGGAACTCCAAAGCAAGGATTGAGGCTGTCAAGGCAAGGCTTGAGAGCTATAAGAAGACGTACATGACTTCTGAGGAGCTGGATGCTAAGCTTGCGGATGTTGACAAAGAGATGAGGGAGATTGAGGCAAACACCCCGAATAATGTCGCTTTGAGTGCAAAGACGAATTTTGTGCAGGCGCTCTCAAAAGCGGACATAGAGAGTGCGGTTGGAGAGCTGATAAATGACCTTGGCATAGGGGATGATGAGAAGAGCAAGTTTGTAAACCTCAACAACAAGTGGAATGAGGATTTTGAAGTGAATGTTGAAGCAAAGTCTGTCACTGTCAATTATATGGATGGGAAGAGAGACGAGCAGGCGCTTGTGAAGAAAAAAATAAGCTATAAAGGCAGCGACAAGCTGAATGATGTGCTGATTATAGAGACAATCCCGAAAGCGATTGCCGAAACAGCCTCTGAGATAAATTTCCTCGGCCAGACATTTGAAGTCCTGAATGACGACCCTGTTGTCAAGTTCGGGTTTGTTGAATTTGCGAAGGAAGGGGAAGAGATAAAATACAAGGTAAAGAAGAATGCCGACCCTGAATTGGCGAAGGAATCAAAGACAGTAATGCTGCTGAGCCTGAATGAATTGTCGCCTGAAGCGAGCCAGGTGACCGGCTTTTCAATCTTTACGTTCAGCAAACTAGGGCTGTCCAAGCTGCAGGCATGGCTGCTCTGGACTGGAGTGCTGGTTATTGTCGGGCTGAGCCTTTACTATGCTGTTCTTGTGAAAGGATATGGCGCCGATTACGTGCACAGGATGAAAAGGAAAGTCAATGTTGCGAGACTCAGGGCAGGGGCAGCTGATGTAAAGCCAGGCTTAACAAGGCCCATCAGCTCGGCAATGTTCAGGAAAAAAAATTATGCAAAGATTGACATCTCAAATGAAGATGCAAACGCTTTGTTTAGCGACCTTTTCACCCAGGTCAAGGAGATGAAGAAGGACGCGGCAGACAGGATGCTTCCCCTGCTTTTTGCCTTGGAAGAGAGGTTTAATTATCCCGGCAATGCTGAGGAGCACTCCACTTTTACTGAAGATGCAACGATACACGACCTGATTGAGATGGCAAATTACCTGATTGAGAACGGAAAGAGAAAAGAGGCTGCAAGGCTGTATCCGCAGATTACTTTGAAGTACAGGCAGCTGCCAAAGGAGCAGAGAAGCGGTGTTTATGAAAAGTGCCAGAGGATTTATGAGGGAGTGAGGTAAAAGGGGCAAGGCAGGAAGGCCTCCAAAAGTGGATGAGCCTTTTCTGGAGTATTTTTCAAGGAAAAAATAGAAAAGCTTAAATATATGGTAATATAGCCATAATT
>JAGVYR010000047.1:0-15434 GCA_018303185.1 Candidatus Woesearchaeota archaeon
AAAGAAACTATGAAGAGAGCATAAGGCAATGCCAAGTTGGAGTAGAAAGATTTCTGAAATCGTGATGAAATCAAAGGGTAAGGGACATTTGACTAAAATATTCAACCATAACTTTAAATAAGCATTTTCTAAAGCACCCTAAAATGGAACAACAAGTAAAATTAAGCTATATTAAAGCAGGCAAAATAGCCGCACAATCATTGGAGTTTGGAAAAGGCCTGATCAAGAAAGATGCAGTCATTGCTGACGTTCTCGATAAG
This sequence comes from Candidatus Woesearchaeota archaeon, assembly GCA_018303185.1. Taxonomy (GTDB): domain Archaea; phylum Nanobdellota; class Nanobdellia; order Woesearchaeales; family GW2011-AR4; genus JAGVYR01. Next base: position 261 of record JAGVYR010000047.1, read on the forward strand.
ATAGAAAAGAAAATTGAAGAACTTGGCGGCAAGCCCGCTTTTCCAGCGCAGGTTTCATTGGACCATGTTGCAGCCCATTTCTGCCCTGATGAGGGCGATAATTCCGCTTTTGGAGAATCTCTTGCGAATCTTGACGTTGGCGTTCATGTCGATGGTTATATTGGGGACAATGCCTGCACTGTTGACTTAACAGGAAAATATGGAAATCTCGTAAAAGCTTCAAATGAAGCTTTGGAAGCCGCGCTTAAAGTTGTGAAAGAAGGCGTTACATTGGGAGAAATTGGCAGGGCAATACATTCTGAAATAACAAAATACGGCTACAGCCCTGTAAGGAACCTGTCTGGCCATGGACTTGGGCATTACAAGCAGCACGAACCTCCGTCTATACCTAATTTTGACACAGGAGACACGGAAAAGATAGAGAAAGGCATGGTTTTTGCAATAGAGCCTTTTGCCTCAACAGGCTCAGGAATTGTGCAGGATTCAGGGGAGGCGACAGTCTACATGCTCGCGCAGAAAAAGCCTGTGAGGAGCCCTATAGCCCGCGAAGTTTTGAAGGAAATTGAGTCCTATAATGGCCTGCCTTTCTGCAGGCGCTGGCTCACAAGGAAGTTCGGCGCAAAGGCAAGGCTTGGGCTGAGGGAATTGATGCTTACAGAATCAATAAGGCCATATCCCCCTTTGGCAGACACAAAGAAAGGCATTGTTTCGCAGGCAGAGCATTCTGTTTTAATAGGAGATGAAGTTTTGGTTTTGACTAAACTGATTTAAGAATATTTTACCAATTATATCTCATACCGCCGCGCCAGGCTGGTTTTTCTTCCTTCTTCCTTTTTGGCTCAGAACCTTCAGGCCAAAAATGTCCGCCCTTCTGCCTTTGTGCATAATCGCTTTCACCAGATGGTTTCTTCATCTGCTGCTCCTTTTGAGCTTTTTTTGTGGCTCTTTCAGCCCTTCTTCTGGCTACAAGAGCATGCTTATTGGCAAGCAAATAGAATCCGCACGGTACATAAGATATAAGTGTTTGCATGATGTTGCTTCCTGCTCTTAACGCTGCATCGTATGTCGCATTTGCAGCTTCATCAACACACTTCTCGATGTTTCCTGCAACAGCTGAAACATTGGATAAAACTGATTCTAAAGCAGTAGGTTACGAAGAGTGGCTGCCCTTGAATATGGGAGCATATACAGTGTTTGAGCATGAGGCCTTTCATTATAAGGAGTAATCATTTTATCATTGGAAAATAGTCAATATTTAAAAACTTTTTGAAAAGCCAAAAAAAGCCAAAAAACAGAAACCTTTATAAACCACTATACTTTTCTGTATACTAAGTGATATGCTAACACCTTTTCACTTTGATTTTAGGAGGTGATAGAGATGACAGAGATCATAGGTTCGCTGGAAGATTCCACGGACGCAATGACAGAATTCAGGGACAAGTAATCCTTGGATTTCGTCTCTTCCAATTCTTAATGACTAAATGAAATAAATTAAGATTATAAACAACTTTAAACCTTTGGTATTTAGGCGGCCCCAATGCGGGCCGCATTAGATGCGCCGCAACATTGGCGGCGCCTAATTAACCCGCGTTTTATTTTTGTGATGATTCACCTGAAAAACATATTAATTGCTCAGTCTATAGCCTTTCCAAAGAAACAAGCTCTTTCACAGTCAATGAAGTCTCTTCGCCCGTCTTCATGTCCCTCAGCTTCAGTTTTCCTGACTTTAATTCCTCTTCGCCGATAAAAAGCACGCTTGGGATTCCCAAAGCGTTCGCATACTGCAGGTTTTTGCTGATGCCCTTATTGTTCAAATCAATGTCAGTCTTTATCCCTGCCTTTCTCAGCTCCTCCGCGATTTTGATGCCCTCATCAAGGGCCTTTATCGGAATTACATAAATCTGGGCGACGCTCTTCGCATCGCTTTTTTTCTTTTCAACATAAGCATCATAAATCCTGTCCAGCCCGAAAGACACGCCGACAGCCGGATATTCTCCCCTGCCAAGGAAATTGCCAATCATCTTGTCATACCTTCCGCCGGCGCATACAGCGCTCTTGACGGAAGAATCCCTCAAAAATACTTCAATCACGGTCCCTGTGTAATAGGCAAGTCCTCTCGCCAGAGAAAAATCAACGGAAACGCCAGAATTTATCAAATTAAGATACTTAAGCAGCTGCTCCAGCTCATCAAGCCCTTCAGATTTCCTTATTATTTTCCTTAATTTCTCAAGCTTCTGCTCATTTAACCCTTCTATTGAAAAGGTTTCCTTGATTTTTTCTATTGATTTTCTGCTTATCTCCTTTGAAAGCTCTTTCTCAACGCCTTCCATGCCTATTTTGTCCATCTTGTCGATAATTATAATTATGCTTTCAGCCTTCGCTTTCGGGACATCGCAATAATCAAGGATATCATTGAGCAATTTCCTGCTGTTGACTTTTATAAGGCAGTCCATGCCGAGCCTTGAGAAAGCCATGTTTGCCAATGCAATGATCTCAGCTTCTGCCGTCATACCCTTGCAGCCTACAACATCAACGTCGCACTGCGTAAACTGCCTGTACCTTGATGCAGCTATCGGCCCGTCCCTGAACACATCCCCGATTTGGTAGCGCTTGAAGGGCATCTTCATGTTTGGGTTCATCCCGATAAATCTGGAAAAAGGCACTGTCAGGTCATACCTTAATGCCAATTCCCTCTTCCCATGGTCTTTGAACCTGAACGTTTCGTTGAGAATTTCAGAGCCGCCTGCATACTTGGATGCCAGCACGTCAAACCTTTCAAACACCGGGGTTTCCAGCGGAGAAAAGCCGTAAATCTCAAACACTTCCTTCAGCGTATTGGCTATTCTACCCCTTACAATCATCTCTTCGGGCTTCAAATCCCGGGTTCCTTTCGGTATCTGGAGGTCCATGGCCAATAACCTATTAAGTCTATTTAAATAATTTACTGTAACGTTTTGGCCTGATAATGCTCAGTCTTAAATAGCATTTCCGATAAAGTGCCCTTCAAGTTTAGTTTTCATCAAACTACACTCCCCCCCATTTATCTTTTTAACATCATGGTTTATTTCAAATAACCCATTTGTGGCATCTTTAACTCTTCTGCTGTAGCTTGGAGCTTCCGGATTTGAAAAAAGCCCGCCCATAGACCTAAATATGGGAGTTACAACTACTGAAAAATCTCTGCCCTTTGCAGCTTTTAATAGGGTATCTCCGGATGACACTATGTACAGTCCAAACCTTAAAGAGGAGTCACCATCAAAGACAGCATATTCCACATTCTCGCTTTCAATAAAATTCATCCTCTTATTAAATGCCCTTCGCCCTACGAATTTGCTGCCGAATGCGGCATCATAGGCAAAAAAGTACTGTCCGTCAATATAGACAGGCACTCCTTGATCCAATAATGGAATTCCTTTTGCATCAAATGCAAGGTTGGTTAGCTCACTCGGAGCCCGATTAGCAAAGAGAACGTGACTGCAGAAATTTATATCCAGCCTTCCTTCGTATCTGATTGTTGTTGTTCCAACGGGAAGATTATCCAAAATCGACTGGGGATCTTCTATGTCCATCCACCAAGGCTTTATGAAACCAAAATATCTTATTGTTTCAGGCAAAAGCCTGTCTGCAGCAAGATCAGAATTAAATACTGCTAATGAAACCATGTTGCGCCTCAATGATTCAAATGGGTTTGAATTTCCGATAAGCTTGAATGGCTGGCCGACCACAGAGCATTCAAGGTACCTCAAAACAATTCTTTCTGGTTGGAATTGCCTGGTATAATCGTTCTCTACAGTAAACAATGCACTTACTTCAGGCCTTTTTCCCGTATACCCGGGCAAAATATCATTAAGTATTTCCTCTGGTTTAGGCCTGCTTGCATCCGGATCAGACTTAAGTTTCTCTTCAAGGCCTTTGACCCTAACTTTATCGGCTTCAAGAATATTTACTATCAGTTCTGGAAGTCCGCGGTCCTGCTCCAGAATCGAGGGCCCAAAGTTTAGAAGGAAATCAGTAAGCACTCTCCCCTTAGGGTTTATCATTAACAATACTTGTTTGTTATCATAGCTGGGCATAGCGCTTACCTCTCACCAATTTTTTAGGCTTATATCTAACTGCAAAAGAACTAATTCTATCCAAAATGAAGATAACCAACTCTTATGGCTTTTATCATAAGGTAAGAAAGCAAGAACCTATATTTAAAGCTTTCTGTTATCATTAGTAAGTAGCTAATTTTTTATGAAAAAATTACATAATCATACAGTCATCTATTTTTCGGGATATAGGGCCTCGAATTGTTTTCTCTGATAAAGCAACTGATATTTTCACGATACATCTTATTTACTCCAATTTGGCTGATTCTGCCTGGATAACGCCTGATAAAATTCAGATTTGAGCGGTGCTGATTCTAAATCCAAGCAGACTGAGACATTAGGTTTATTTTGGCTGTTTGGCCTTAAATCTGCTACAGATTGCCCTAATGATAATTCGCCTGCGGTCTCTACTCTTACGTATAATGGTATCTGCTTTCTGATGAATGCGGGGTTTGCACAAAGCCCTACTACTGCAGGATCATACATAACTGCTCCGCCAAGCCGTTCTTGATTTACATAGTATCTCATATATTCCCCGACTAACCCATCTAAGTCTTCAATAAGGGAATTGCCTGAAAGAGATTTTAATTCCTCGGGCGTCATCACCACTTTCCTGCAGGCATTTACCGGTACTAAAGTCTTGGGAATATCAGCTTTGAGAACTATGTCTGCAGCCATTGGGTCAGAGTAGAAGTTAAATTCAGCAACAGGCGAAATGTTGCCGTAGGTGTTTATTGCACCGCCCATAATCCAAATCCTCTCTAATTTATCCTTAAACGACTCTGGAGACTTTTGATATGATTTGGCTATGTTTGTCAGTGGGCCAATGGCAATTATTGAAATCGAGTCGCGAGCCGTTTCAAGGCAGCATATTATCGCATCTATAGCATTCATCTCTCCCATGCTAGATTCTGGTCGGGAATTGAAGTAGCTTACTGTCCCTGCTTGGGAAGAAGCCAGCACACTTGGATTTGAGCCGTCGATTCTATTGCCAGACCCTTTATAGACTGGAATGTCGGCATTAAGAAACTTAATAAGGGATAAGGCATTCCTTGTCGTCTGGTCTACTTGGCTGTTTCCAAAAACTGTTGTCAGAGCTACAACTTCCAGCAATTGTGATTTAAGGGCATAAGCTATCGCTAATGCGTCATCCACCCCAGGGTCAGTGTCAATTATGACTTTTTTTCTTATACCCATGGTAATACCTCCGCGCTTTGAGCCCGCCGGCTATAGCTATCGCTGTTTATTTTTGCAGATTTCTATCAATGTGAAATCTCAAATTATTTTTCTAAATCCGTTATAAGAAAAATCTATTGCCGGAGCTACCCGTGGAATCTGTTTTCAAAGAGCATAGCATTAAAACTAACTAAATCAGAATTCCCTGATATGAAGATAACCAACTCTTTGCATAGCTATTAAGAAAACAGGGCTATTATTTAAAATTTGTTATTTTATCTTTTGTCAACGAAAAAATTATGCTTTTCCAGAAACCCCTCAAAATCTTCCAGTGAAACAACTTCCATCCCTTTTGCCCTTGCCTCTTCTTTCTGGGAATCGTTGCTGTAGCCCCATGCAGCAAGCACGCACTTCACTCCGAGAGGCTGCACCTTTTCAAGGTTTGCGAGAATGTCATCGACAAATATTATGTCGGAAAATTTGCATTTCTCCCTCTTCTTTATGTCTTTCATCTGGTCATTTTTGTCCTTGTGCGTTTCATTGTCCAGAATGTTCTCTTTCTTAAACTCAATTTTATTGTGCCTGAAAACGCCTTCAACTGCAAATGCCCTGTTGGATGTCGAGATATAGGATTTGTCAGGATTCAGCTTTTTCATGATATCCCTTATTCCCGGATATAGGGGAGAAAGCCCTGCCCATTCTTCAAAATTTTTCAGTACGATTTCCTTTCTTATGCTGTAAAAAAGCTCCCTGAAGGCATGCCTGTCAAGCTCCTTGTGCTTTTCCTCCTCCGCCTCAAGGCCTTTTGAGGATTTTATCTCAATGCCTTTGTCAATTGCATAAAAGGCGTAGTAATAATCAACAGAATTCCGAACATAAACCCTGTATTTCTTAAAAAGGAGATAATGCTCACTATGGCTTTCAATGAGCTGCCTGAAATTAGCGGCATTCATGCTTTTTCCTGAAAAAATTCCTGTGCCGGGATTGAAGGACCTGTATGTAAGGTATGCATTAAGGAGGCACTCATTCAGGCTGTCAGCAATGACGCCGTCAAAATCAAGCGCAAGCACCATCAGAACATTCTCTCCAGATCCTTAAGGCTGCCGATCTTCAGGTCGCCGTCTGTATTCAGGCCTATCGCAAAGCATCCCGCGGCCCTTGCAGCGCTCATGTCATTCACAGTATCTCCGACAAAAGCCGCCTCTTCGGGATTAATGCTTAAGTTTTTGCACGCTTTCAGTATGCCGTCCGGAGCGGGCTTCGGGTTCTTTACATCATCTGAAAAAACCATTGTGCCGGCTTTTATGCCGAGGTCCTCTGTCAGCTTTTCTGCCACATGCCTGTCTGCATTTGTCACAATCCCGGTTTTAAGCCCTTTCTTTGCAAGGCTGCTGAGCACGAAATGCGCATAAGGGTCAACTTTGACCATTGCTGCCTTTTCTTCCATTTTTTTCCTGTAGCTTTCCTTCAGCTTCTTTTCAGGAATGCCGTTGAAATAATGCTGAGCTTCCGCTTTTGTCGAGCCGCCCCACACTATCCTGTCGAATTCCTCCTTGCTTATCCCATCCAGCCTGTGCTCTTTCCTTGTTTCATTAAAGGTTTCAAACCACGCATCATACGAGTCAATCAGCACGCCGTCCATGTCGAATAAAACTGCCTTTATCTTCCTGTTTGCCTGCCTGAGCATTGCATTGTGCTTCCACTGCCCCGCAAGCACCCAGTAGATTGCAAATATGGAGGTAAGTGAAAGGATGAAGATAAGAAAGCTGTTCATTTTTGCCTGTTCCGTCCTCTTTTTTCCACTGTTTCAAGCCTTTTTATTATTTCTATCCCATTCTTTGCATTTTTTTTATAAGCCTTTAAGGTTTCACTGAAACTTTTCTCCCATATTTTATAATGCTTTGACTCCAGTGCCTGCCTCAATAAATGAAGGTCAACCGCTTTATCTTCGTTTTTTTCAGAGAAAAAAGACAATCCAAAGTCAATAAAATATATTCCATCCTTGAAAATCATGTTCGATGTTGTCAAATCGCCGTGGATGATTCCGTTATTGTGCAGGACTGCTATTTTTTTCCCGATTTCTTTTGATAGTTTTTTATAATCTTTTTTTTCTATTGCATTTTTTAATAATTCTCCATTGAGGTAATCCATTGAAATAAATCTCTCGCTGTCTGTTGAAGAAATCCTTGGCGCGGGAAATCCTATTGAAGCAAGTTTTTCAAGGATTTTCGCTTCCCTTCTTGTCCTTGCTTTCCTTAAAGGGTCATCTATCTGCTTCAGCCTGTAAGCTTTAGGGAAGCGGTCTTTCACAACATTGTCCTTTTCCCTGTAGAGCCTTGATTCAGCGCCTTGGGCTAATAGGGTTTTCATAGAATGAAGAATGCATGATGTTTTATATTGTTTTTCATCTTTGCTATAATTTGTACCCATCGCACCTAGGCGAAGATATTATGCCTTCTTCTAATCCGCCTTCCTTTATAATCTTGCCAATGGTATTCCGGTCTTTTTGATTGATGATATACAGCTCATTCCTGTTCATGTCGATAACAGCGAATGATGCAGGCGCTTCAGTGTCACAGGCATAATATAAAGCTGCGAAATCAGGCATGCCATCTCCATTTATACGAGCGGACTTTAATATCCGTAATAATAGATAAAGTCCGCTGGATATAGGCACAGTTATTTATTTACGATTATTAATGTCCGTGCCTATACATCATAAATTCTTATTGTCCCCTTCCCGCCATCAGAAGGGCCACGCCAGTTTCCAATATTGATATAAGTAAGCTTCTTGAGACTTTTGACATCTTTGAATTCCGGCGGAGAATTATTTGCAGGCATGAAGCTAGGAGTGCATCCGCTTATCAAGGATGTTAAGCTCAACGCCAATGCCGCACTCTTCAGCTGCCTTTTCATAATAGCCCCGCCAGGATTCGAACCTGGGTTGAAGGATCCAGAGTCCCTCGTGCTTGACCGCTACACTACGGGGCTGCACTTAGCCTGAAAACAGCAGGTATTTTAAAAATATTGCCAAATTCACTCTTCAGAAACAGCTTCCTGGGTCTGCACTTGGGCATCTTCCTGCTCTTCCTTTGCTTCTTTCCCTGACACAGGCTTCTCTTCCTTCAGTGCCCTGTTTGCAGCCTCAACAGCCTTGGCAGCAGCTTCCTCGGCTTTCTTGCCCTCTTCAATGCGCACCTGCCTTATCTCGCATGCCCTTACAGGATATATCTTCTTTATAGAATCCCTTAAGTTCATCTGAAGCTTCTTGCTTACCAATTCATTTACAAAGGCTTCATAGCTCAGCTTGCTTACTGCGGCTATAAGGTTGTTCTGTATTGTCCTTCTGAGCCTGTTCTTCACAGCGCCCTTTGCGTTGTTAAGAGTTATAATAACAGGCTTAAGCCTCAGATTCTTGCCGTCAGATGTCCTGCAGAGGAATGAAAGGTCAATCTTGTCTATCCTTCTCCTGGTCAGGCGCCTTATAGAAGAAGGAATCATAGTATACCCTACAATCTCTGTATGCCCGACACCATCCTGCACATTTGTCACGGCAAAACTCACATTGATGTTCTGGTTCTTTATGTTGCCGGTAAGGTTCATGAGGTTTTCTGTGATTGTCTTGCCCTTTACAGAGCCCTCTTCAAAGACAAGAGTCTCACCTATCTGCACGTTCCTGAACACGCTTGGAGCTACAATAGGGTACCATTTCTTCTTCCTTATCTTGGCTGCTGCCGGTTTTGTCGCCATAGCCTGATTGGGAAAAGAATTTTGTTTATAAAGGTTGCGGTTAATGAAATTCCTGTAGATGAGTGCAGCCTGAGCCATGCTGCTACATGCTCAAACATACTTTTTATAAGCCCATCACTATTTCCTGAGACGATGGCAATAATCAAGGACATCCCATATGCCCGAATATCTTACGAGGTAGGAGGAGTCCACATAACTGCGGCCTTTGGGTTTATTCCCGCCAGCAGGACTTCAAAAGTTGATGGTGCCGATTTCTTTAGGGATGGTATTTTTCTGTTCAGGGAGCCCTTGCCAAGCCTGTATTCCCTGATTGCAGCTGAAATTAAGAAGCCCCTGAAACTACCTGATATCAGGAAGAGAGTCATAAATCCCAATCAATTTTCTGATAGTGAAGAATACCTCTTTGGAAGCATAGATACAGCGGCAGAATCAGAAAACCGGGCAAATGCATTATTTCAGACCAGAGCCGGCCAGTTTGGATTCAGGCATTGCGTATATGATGAAGGTCTTGCATCAAGATTATACAATCTTTCTGTCATGTCTTTCAGATTCATAGTAGATGAGCGAAGGTCAGCCTAAACATCCAGATTAACAACTTCCTTGGCGTGCTCCATGATAAATGCCCTTCTCGGGTCAACCTGGTCGCCCATAAGCAAGGTAAAGATTTTATCAGCCTCGACAACATCTTCCATGGTCACTTTCAGCAAAGTCCTGTTCGCAGGGTCCATTGTCGTTTCCCATAACTGAGAGGGATTCATCTCTCCAAGCCCCTTATAGCGCTGCATTGAGCTTCCTTCCTTCCCGATGTCTGAGAAAAGCTGCTCAAGCTTAGCGTCATTGTATATGTAGTAAGTTTTTTTGCCTTTAGCAACCCTATACAAAGGCGGCTGTGCAATATAAACATAGCCTGCCTCAATCAGGGGCTTCAAATGCCTGTATAAGAAAGTCAAAAGAAGCGTCCTTATATGCGCTCCGTCAACATCCGCATCCGTCATTATTATCAGCTTATGGTACCTTGCTTTTCCAACGTCAAACTCCTCGGCAATCCCGGTGCCTATGGCAGTGACCAAAGTGGTGATTTCCTCATTCTGGAAAACTTTGCTCAGCCTTGCCTTCTCAACATTCAGGATTTTCCCCCTTAAAGGAAGTATTGCTTGAAACTCCCTTTTCCTGCCCTGCTTTGCGCTGCCTCCGGCTGAATCGCCCTCGACAACAAACAGCTCTGCCTTTGCAGGATCCCTTTCCTGGCAGTCAGCCAGCTTGCCCGGGAGTGAATGTGAATTCAGCGCTCCCTTTCGTCTCGTCAGATCGCGGGCTTTCTGTGCCTCAAATCTTGCCCTTGCAGCCGTGACAGCCTTATCGATAATGGCTCTTGTCACCGAAGGGTTCTCTTCCAAAAATGATGTCAGCTTTTCAAACACGACAGAATCCACAAGCCCCTTCACTTCTGAATTTCCCAGCTTCATCTTTGTCTGGCCTTCAAACTGCGGCTCAGGAATCTTTACGGAAATGACAGCAGTAAGCCCCTCTCGGACATCATCGCTTGTAAGCTTGAAATCTTTGGTGTATTTTTCAGCGAAATTATTAAGGGTTCGTGTCAGCGCTGTCTTGAATCCCGCAAGATGCGTTCCTCCCTCGCGTGTGTTTATGTTGTTTGCAAAAGCGAAGATATTGTCCTGGTAGGACATGTTGTACTGGAGCGCAACCTCGACTTGCGTCCCGTTTTTCTCCTTCTCGAAATAAATTGCGGGATGCAGCTCTGTCTTGTTCTTGTTAAGATGCTCCACAAAGGACTTTATCCCGCCGTTATACTCGAACTCGTGCTTTTTCCCGTCCCTTTCGTCATAAATCTTGATATTTATGCCCCTGTTCAAAAAAGCCAATTCTCTCAATCTGCTTGCCAGCGTCTCAAAATGAAATCCAGCATCTGTAAAAATCTGCTCGTCAGGGATAAACGTTACCTTGGTGCCTCTTTCTGAGGTTGCCCCTACAGCCTCAAGCTTTGTAGTCGGATTGCCCCTTTCATATTCCTGCCTGTAAAGCTTTCCGTCTCTTTTTATCTCAAGGACAAGCTTCTTTGAAAGCGCATTCACCACTGAAATGCCAACTCCATGAAGCCCGCCTGAAACCTTGTAGCTTTTCCTGTCAAATTTCCCGCCGGCGTGCAATTTTGTGAGGACAATTTCAGCAGCAGAGATGTTGTATTTGGGAAGGATGTCAATCGGGATTCCTCTTCCGTCGTCTTCCACGCTCAAAGAGCCGTCCTTATGCGCTATCACAATGATTTTTTTGCAGTGCCCTGCCAAAGCCTCGTCAATCGAATTGTCCACAACCTCATAGACAAGATGATGCACCCCGTTGATGTCAGTGCTGCCAATGTACATTGCGGGCCTTTTCCTTACAGCGCTCAATCCCTCAAGCACCTGAATATCCTGCGCACTGTATTCCTGCTCTGCTTTTTGGTTTTCCATCTTTAAAATTTCAGAATTTATCGTCGGTATTCCTTATAAAGAACCAACGGCTGTAAATATATAAATGTTTCGTTTAAATAGTGGCTTTAGAAAGGCTATAACTATTAAATTTGAGGGTTTCAGCAATCAGGAAAAAGCTCATTTGTCCGTAAAATCCTTCATCTTGTCAGTGCAGTTATAGAGTCCTGCAAGCAGCTCTTCCAGCCGGTCTTCGGCTATTGGCTCTACAACCTCTGTCATTCTACACCACCCCTTTGTTATTGAAGTGCTTGGCAGAAAGCTTCGCTTTTTTCAGTGCACGCTTTAGTTTTTTGTCTTAACCTATGCTTTTTAATCCGCTTTGCAATGCTTGTCGCAAGGCTCGCTTTTTTACAATGCGCTCGCCCTGCGCTTTTATTACTTACAGATTTGCACTGTGCTATTTTTCTGCCAAGCTAATGAGTTTAATTACCTATCAAGATAAGCAAACCTTTGCTCAGGCTCCAGCATAAGCAGCTCGCATTCGCGGCAGAGGTACGGGTCTTCAACTGCGCTTTTTTGTATTATATACCCGCAGCTTATGCACCTTTTTCCTTTCATTTTTTCACCTCAGCTTATCGCCTCTTCGTAGCCGCGCATGAAAGCCTCTTCCATTGGGCTAAGTTCATCATCTTCAAGCAAGGCATCCCTGACTCTCTCTGAGTATATGCTCTCATCGCCTTCAATGGCATCAATCTCTTCTTCAGTGAAAAGCTCTTCTTTCGCTTTCATTTGCATCACCCCGCTTTTTGATAGGCTTTGTATGAACTGAAAATTATATATATTTAATGCATATAGTATATATAAAAATTAAATACATATACCAAGCAAAGGATATATTATAAAACATAAAAGCTTAAATATAGATTATATCAATATAGGCTTAAAGTGGGTGGTATAAATCGGTTTCAGAAAACTAATCAGCTTTGGAAAAAGCAGCTACATTCTTTCCCTGCCTAAATCGTGGGTTGAAAAACACAACTTGAAGAAAGGCGATTTGATAGGAATAAACGAAAATTCTGCAGAGCTTGTCTTGTCTCCGAATTCCACTGCGGAAGAGAAGAAGAAAGAGATTGTTATTGAAGCGATGGACAAGAGCCTTGAAGACCTCCATATCGAGATTGTGACAGCATATCTGAATGACTATAACACAATTGAAGTAATAGGCCCAAGCATTGAAGAGCATATGATAAGCCTAAAGTCAATCCTGAGAAACCTTACTGGCATGGAAATAATGGAGCAGACAGGCACAAGGCTTGTGGCAATGGATATGCTGAAGATTGATGACATATCTGTAAATACGATAGTAAAAAGGATGGACATGATAACAAGGACGATGCTTGACGATGTGACTGTGTGCCTTGAGAAGAAGCGCAGCCATGCCATTGAACACAGGGACCATGACGTGAACAGGCTTTATTACCTTGGTTCCCGTGTTGTTAAGCATGCCATGGAAAATCCTTCTGCCGCAAAGAAGCTGGAAATGAGCCCGTGGGAGCTGAAGTGCGCCAAGGACATCATGATGCGCATTGAGGAGATAGCAGACAGGCAGAAGCGCATCTGCAGGCTGGTTGAGGATGCGAATTTCTCTGACGATACTTTGCATGAATTCAGGAAGATAAAGAAGGAGCTGAAGATAAGGTACGAGACTGTCATGAAGTCATATTACACCAAAGACAAGGGAATAGCTTTCGGCATTGAAGCCACGAACAGGCAGTTCATCGCAATGTGCGACAGATTTTTTGAGAATGTAAGCAGGAGCCTTACTATCAAGGTTGAAAAAGGCAAAAGGGTCCCGGATGCGAAGGAAAGCGATTACTGCAAAGATTGCATATATTACCAGCAAATGGGCAGCCGAAGCCCCGACTCCCTTTCAATGAAAAACATAGTTCCGGCAGCGAAAATGATGGAGAACACAAAGGCAACTGTCTCTTTCATCAAGTCCATTGCAAGGACTGTCATGAGCCTGGATTAGGTTAGCATCTCTTTTGCGAGGCTTCTTAATTGACACATTAAACGAGTTGAGGGGGTTGTCCCTTACGGGGCTTCAACGATACTTCAAAAATTCAAGCCACAGCCGAGCCTGATGCTAACCGACTAAGGAATTCAATCCGCTGCTTCGCAGCAACAATTTGTGCTCGGTCTCGCTTTTCTGCAGTGCGCTCGACCTCACCTATTTATGCAATAGGAATCAATACCCTCCAAAAGAAATCTTCTTATTGTTTTTCTCAAGGACTGTTGCGGTTTTATTTGATTTTCTTACTTCCCCTACAATTTTCCCTTTAGAAATCTGCAATACTTTGTCCGCATCCTTCTTGTCAGCAATTATGAAAAAGCCCATACCCATGTTGAATGTGGAATACATCTGCGCATCTGAAAATTTGGATTCCTTCTGCATCAGTTCAAAGATTGGCTGCGGCTTTAATGGATTGTTTATCCTGAATTCAGCCTTTTGGTTTATCCTGTTTAAGTTTTTTAATCCATACCCTGTATTGTTCATCCCGATTACATCAAAGTCTTTTGACACTTTTGCCATTGTTTCGATGTATATCTTGGTAGGGGTTAAAAGTTCTTTTCCAATGGTTGAATTATTGAACTTTGAATATAATGAAAACCTTCCTTTGTATTGCTTTTTAAATTCCATCCTTTTTTCAAAATCTCCTTTCAATAAATGGTGCCTTAAATCCGTGAATCCGTTTGAATGCGGGCCTGAGGATGCTAAAGCTATTATCTTGTCGCCTGCTTTTGCCTTTTTTTTGTTGAATCTCTTCTTTTCTATGAAGCCAATCATGCATCCAGCAATGTCAAAGCCGTAGCCCGCGTGAGTGGAGCTTAGTAATTCGTCCATCGAGGCCGTTTCCCCTTTTCCGAAATTTATCCTTATTGAATTCCTTAATATTTTGGAGGCATTGCACTGTTTCAATCCTTTAACCATTCCCTGTACTATTTTTCCGGATATCCTCTTTTCCTGTATTTTGCTCTGGCACGCCAGGTAGTCCATGAACATGAACGGGCTTACCGCGCCTAAAGTCGCAAGGTCATTTGCAGACATTGCAACCAAATCTATTCCTATGGTGTCATAGACACCCATCGCTTCCGCAATTATCAGTTTTGTCCCGACGCCGTCAATTGCAGTCGCAACATAATGGTTTGGAACTGCCTTAGTTTCATAAACTTCAGAGAACATTCCCCTGCTTTCCCTGAGCATATCCGCCTTTAATGAAGATGGAATCGCCTTCTTGATAGAATCAACTGCCTTTGACTCTTTTTTCTGATAGGACATGGAAATGAAGGAAGGAAGTTAGTTTATAAAGATTTCTTTGATTTTAATTGCTTTTTCGCCTCAGCCCGGGGAATATAAATCCAGTATCCGGACATATCCAGAAGCTGAGATGGAGTCAGATACCTGCTCTCTTGGGACCATAATCTTGGCTTTGCCCCAGTGCTTAGACTCCCCACTTCTACAAGGCCATTATCAGTATTGTACCCAATTATTATGGCAGATTGAAATGGGCAAGCTAATCCTGCTCTTACAGCCTCCATGTCTATTTTGTAACTGACTATAGCGCTTGCAGGCACAAAAATATCCCGATAGCCGTGAATTTCAACAGCCTGTGACAGAAGAAGAAATCTCGAGCGGTCAAATTCGTCGGGAACATGCCCATTTC
>JAGVYR010000047.1:15452-26216 GCA_018303185.1 Candidatus Woesearchaeota archaeon
TGTATGCCCATTTCCATTTGCGACACTTGCTATGCTGTGGCCGTTGGTACTGCCATTAGGAAAAGCAAATTTTCCTCGTAATTTTTCCCATAAAGTCTCCTGCGGAGGCCCCCACAATACGCCTTTAGCCATAGGCTGTGTATAGGCGGGCACTATATAAATTTAACTCCTTAGAAGGGATGAAAAATGAAAAAACAAAAAATTTACCTGACCATCACGCCTTCCAGCGGCATAGGAACCGGATAATCCCTTATCTCTTCATAAGGCAGCTTTATTTCGTTTATGGTTTCAATGCTGCCAATGTCATTCATCATGATTTTCTTTGATGAAATCGTGTACAGCACGTCATCCATAAACAAAGCTCTTCTTACAGCATCAGGGCCGCCGTAATAGTAGTTGTCATTGACGTTTTCAGAGTGGGTTATCTTTCCTTTCAGCTCAAAGCCGCCTTCCCTGCTTAAGCCAAAAGCATAGGCGCCCTGCCATACGTTGTTCCTGTAGTAGCCGTATTTTGAGTCGTAATACCTTCCCTTAACTTCCCTGACCGGAATTACGAGTATGTTTTTCTCTTTGTCAAACAGGAAAGCCTTGTGGTCATTCAGCGCTTCTGAATCGCTGCCTTGCTCCCCAATCTCATACTTGTTAAGCTGCTTTGGATTGCTTACATCGGAAACATCGAATAAGGCCAGTTTGACGCCTCTTGTAGAAACGCCGCCCCATTCATTGCCCTCTGTTTCCTTGCCAATGCCTATGATTGTGTTCTCATCGTAAGGGTGCAGGTAATTGGAAAATCCCGGGATTTTTAATTTTCCGAGTATTTCCGGATTTGAAGGGTCTGACAGGCCAATTACAAAGAACGGGTCGACATTCTTGAAGGTTACCATGTAAAGCCTGTCTCCTATAAAGCGCGCTGAATAAATCCTTTCCTCTGGGGCAATGTCTTCCAGCTTTCCAATCACATCCATATCACTGTCAAGCACAAAAACATTGTTGTACATTGTGCTTTCTCTTGCATAGACATAAGTTGTTGTTGCGACTCTTAAATTTCCGTTTTTTTCGTCCATGGAAAACTGGTTAAGCAGGTAGCCGGGAACTTCTCCGTCAGCCTCGTGCTCAATCTCCCCTTTGTTTACTGAAATCCTGTGGATTATTGTCTTTCTCCTTTCCTGCTCCAGCTTCAATTCATAGTCTTCAACAGCCCCCTGTATCCTTTCCACGAGTCTTTCCTTCTCATTCTCATTCATGCTGTTGTACATGCCCTCTAAAGTCCTTGATATCTGCTGCCACTTCTCATACTGGTCCAAAGAGTCGTCATTGTTTATTGCATTGATATTATTCCTTGTATCCGAAGGCAATAATGGCAAAACAACCTCAAAAAACCTATCGCGGTTGTGTGTCTCATAATATGTGTAAGGCGGATTGTTCTGATAAGCAATGTACATATTATTTTCAGAGACATACAATGTGCTGCTCTCTCCAAGCATGAAACTCTCTGCATTTATTTCCATATCCTGCAAATTCAATGCAGCTATCGTGTGAAAGCTGTAAGAGCTGAAAGGCCTCGGGAAGTAAAACACTGACGGAGAAGCGATTACTTTTCCCCCTTCCCTCACAGCGGGCATGTCCACATAGTTGCTGAAGTAATACACGCTCTCCTTTGCAATGAAATAGACATAATTCCCTATCATCCTTGATTCATAATAATAGCCGCTCACGTCAAAGTCTTTTTCAACAGCGGGATTTTCTCTGTCGCTTATGTCGAATACGAATGCATGCGTTTTCTGCGCGTATCTTGGCCTTGGCACGAAATCATATTCTGAAATTCCCAAAACCTGGTCATCGCCTTCAACCATGACAACTAATTTGTCTCCACTTACAAACATGTCCCTTGGTCTGCCTTTTATTTCAGTCTCTGACAGGATTTCTGCATCTTCTGCAGGATACGCGTTTACAATAACTAATTTGTTTCCTGAGAGCGTGTAGATATATTTCCCGTCATTCTTTACAAAATCAGCTTCATCTACCCCTCCTACCTGAACATTTGTCTGGGAATAATCATCTGCTCCTGCTGATGGTGCTGCAGAAGGCGCTGCGATTTTTGCGCCTGAATCCATTGCTGCTTCCATGACAGCTGTCTGCCTCATCATTATGCCTCCATTGAAGCCGCCGTAAAAATTTCCTGAAACCTGGTTCTTTTCCAGGAATTCAATCACTTCCTTTGCTGAAGAGAATTGCTTCATTGAATCATCTGCCTGAAGGCCTGTTTCCGCAGCTTTGTCCGCAGGCTTTTGAACAGGCGCCTTAGTGCAGCCAGCTACAGCTACTATAAATATCAAAACCATAAAAAACCCAAATTTTGCAATTTTTGCCATTTTCTCACCTTTCCGACTGTGAATTCTTCTTCTGTAATGTGTTAAGATGAGCTTATTTATATACCATATAGTAAGGTTCAAACTGGTTAGAAGTTATCACGCCTTATTTCTTGATATCGGGCTTTGTCATTTCCATAAGGCTTTTTACAGCTCGTACTTTCAAATCTCCGGATAGGTACTCAATCGCTTTCATGTAATGGCCCCTTGCCTTATCCGGCATATTCTTCGCCCTGAAGATGTCTCCAAGGGCCAGGTGCGAATACCCGTTTCTTGGGCCATACTTTAAGGATTCAGAATATGCTTTTTGCGCATCCTCGATTTTCTTCTCCCCCGCATAAATCATTCCCATAATATTGTAATAGTGGGACCGAGTTGCCTTATTCGGGTCAATTTTCAAAGCTTCCCTGATATATTTATGGGCAAGAGGGTAGCTCCCGACTATCGACAGCAAAAGGGCCTTGTTGCCCATGTATCTTGGATTGCCAGGGTTAAGGTCCATGGCATAGTCGATGAGTTTTATGGCATCTTCGATAAATCCCTTCGCAGATACCTTGTTTGAAAAGTATACTGCCCTTTTCGCGATTGCCTTCTTTTGGTCAGAATCGAGCATCAGAAATTTATTATACTTCTCAATCAGAAGATTGGTGCTTAAGTCAATTTCACTTCCGGTTGCCTGTGCACGGCCGAGAAGGTTTTCCAGGCTTATCTCTGCTTTAGTAATGCTATCCTTGATGAAAGGCAGCTCAAGAGGATTTTTAAAAAATTCTCCTTCAAGGACGCTTTTTGACCCGGGCCTTTCTATATTTGCATGCGCTTCCGGCGCACATACAATTGCGAGCAATCCGGCTGCTATTGCACCCCCTATGGTTTTCATTAGCTGATGGAAAAAAACAATCCTATAAAAGCCTTTCTTTTGTCATCATTTAAAAGTAAGAATTAAGCTTTACCCAACATCCATCTCGAACTTTTCGACACATCCAAGCGGAATCGTGCACCGAAGGAGGCACCTGTTCGCTTCAGGAGACTCCTCCTCATCAAATATGCACCCTCCATCGCACTTGCTTATCTGGGAGCCTGTGCAGTAGGGCCATGAGCTTGTGTCAATGACTTTGATGTTTTTATCTGCAACAACCCCTTCCCCAAAAACCCTCAGTGCGTTCTTGTAGGCAACTCCTTCCTGGTGCTCAAGAGCGAAGCCCGCGATTACCATCCTTGAAGCCTTTACTGCCCTGTTGAACACTTCCGGGTCGAAAGCGTATGCAGGCCCTATCTCAGTGCCCCACATCACTTTGTCAGGAACAGCTTCAACCAAAGGCTTGTAGTCATCAATGGCATTCTTTACAAAAATCTTTTCTTTTGAATCATAATAAGATACAAATTTCTGGATTGAAGACTGCCTGTTCGTGCTGTCAAACTCATAAATCACGTCTCCGTCAATATGCATAATATGGGCTGCATCAATGCTGTAGTAAAGGTTGTCATGCTCCTTCATTATCTTAATCAGCTGCGGCATGCTCTTGTCTAAATCTTCCCGGTACATGTGTATCAAGAATACAGTGTTTGGGTATGCTTCAATCATCTTTTCAACATCGCTTATCTTGTTCGCTACAGGATGGAACATGAAATTGATATTGTTGCTTTGCGCGAGGCTGACAAGCTCCATTATTTTCGGGCCATTGTGCCTTGCGCTCCATTCCTGCGTCTCCACTTCCCCCAAGCCCATTATGAAATTGTCTCCTGCAATAGCTTTTGATGATACTAACGCGTCGCTGTACCATCCAAATAAGGATGTTTTCAGGAGCCCCTCTTCCTCAATCTCTTCCCCGCCTATGCCGGGGTTGAAGAAGGGTATTATTCTTTTAGGATGCCTCTGGGCTGCCTGTATTACATTTCCAAGGTTCTGGTCGCTTGTCAAAATGCCTGCTTCCTGCTCCCCGAAGATTGCGAACATGCCTATGAAGTAATTGATTCCGTTTTCATCGAGAAGCTCGAAATAAGAATCCATGCCTGTTCCGCCTACCTGCTCTGATGTGCCGTATAATGGGCCGTTGTAGGCATTAGGGTAGGTTAATGAAGCGTTGAAAATCTGGAATGCTTCTTCCTCTGGCTTTTCAGGTGTTTTTACTTCTTCCTGTTTTTGAATTTCTTCTGTTGTTGTTTTTTCCGGCTCATGGATTTTTTCAGTTATTGTTTCCTGTGTTTCTTCCTGTGCCTCTGTCGTATTTTCTATTGTTTGCTGAGAATTTCCTTCCTGTGCAGCTTCAGGCTCTATTGGCTGCTGTTCGGCTTCAGGAGGCTGTGCGCAGCCATAGATAAATAATACAGCCATAATCAGCACTGCAGCCACTGTCTTGTTCATTTGCTTCACCTTTTACATTTATTACCTTTCATAATTCACAGCATTGCCCGTAAAGCCCTGAACCTGGGAGCCAATTTTGCCTGGGAAAAATTCAGCCTTCAGTTTCCCATTCCCAATGAGCTGGAACAATGCAACTCCTCTGATTTCATCAGCATTCCTTGCCTTTAGATTAGTTGCAAATCCGATGCCATCCCATTTCCCGCTGCCTGCGTAATAATCATAAGGGACAAGCTCATATTTTATTATGCCGGATTCAGCGCCGATATCTTTCGGATCTGGAGAATTGCCCTTCACTCCATACTGCCTTGCTTCCCCGCCAAAGTCCCCAGCGGACACAACTATATGGCCGGGATCGAGGGCGTCATACACAATGCTTAAATGGGATTCCCAGTAATTCACATTTCCAAGGCCCCTGTACCCATTAGTGTTTTCCCTGAACCAGCTCCCTATTAACTTTCCGCCAATATCATAGTCAATCCTGCCGCCAAAAGGCTCGGCAGCCCTTACATTCTTCCCGAGAAGCACGCTTCTCAGCGGCTCATCGTAATAATCGAATGTGCCGGCAGTATGTATTTTCCACGGCTCGCCTTTGTAGCTTTCTGGATTTGCAAAGCCCTGTAATGTTATGCCTTCGTCAACTACTGAAAAATCAAATTTGCCTATCCCTATAGTTCCGATAGCCTCGCCCTCTTTTACAGGGATGCGCGGCCAGGCATGGGTTTCAGCGCTGCCATCTTCCTCCTTTACCGAAGAAAGCACTTTTTCAGATAATTTATCAATATGGATAAAGATTGTATAGAAATTGCATGAATGCTCGATTACAACCCTGTAGTCCCCGAAGCCCGCAACAGTTTCTATCTCCACAATAAACCCGTCAGCAGGGGCATAGATATTAAACCTGTCAAGGCCGGTTTTGTCATCTTCAGGGCCGAAATAGCCTGCAGTATGCCAGTACTGGTGGTCTGTTGGCGTTATGTGGACAGGGGACATCAGCCCCATGGGCAGGATTTTCTGCAGGTCTTCAAGCGCAATTGGAGAAGCCCCAAGCCTTCTCGGGCCCGTGCCTTCGCATCCTCTCGGGCTCAATAATCCTGCCGGCAGCCTCTCAACAGCATTGTCTTCAGGATTTTCCTCCTGAAAAACTTCATTGCGCTCAGAAGCCACTTTAAGCCCTGATAATTTTTCCCTTAATTCAGATACATCTTCTCCATTCCTTTCCAGCTCGTCTGCTGCAGTTTCCAGTTCATCATAATGCCCTTGGCCTATCATGTTACCAGCGTTCAGAAGAATGCCTATGGTGCTTTCCAGGGAAGCATAATCGCTTGGAACCATGTAATCTTTTTCCTTATCCGCATAGCCGCCTTCAGCCAGCCTTTCTTCTGCAGACTCAGCTTGCTGTACAGATTGTGCATCATCTGTTTCAGTCTGGACGCAGCCATAGATAAGCAGCACAGCCATTGCCATGACAATTAATCTGCTCATTGGGCTGTTCCCTCTAATGCCGCATAGAAAATTCCCTTGGTGTGCTGCCCATAGTACATGAGCCACTTGTCGCCCACTTTCCCCAGAGTAGGGTCTCCCGGAGGGCTTGAAGGAAACCTGTGCATCGGATCATCATCCTTGGCTTCATAAACCATTTCCGGCTCTGTAAATCCGCTGCCTGTAAACTCTGATTTGTATACCCCAAAGTATCCCCAGAAGAACATCTTGATTGTGCCGTCATCCCATCTTATCAGGTCCGGAGTGTCTGCAAATCCATAGAATCTGTCATTTCTTGTGTCCAATGCCATTCCCTGAGGCTCAAAATTCAGCCCATCGGTCGAGGTTGCCCAGAGAAGCACTGCCATACGGCTGTTTGGCGCATCCTTATATTTTCCAGGCATTGCGCCGCTGTAAGCCATTATGTACCTGTTTCCGCCGTATATTGTAGTGGGTCCTGCGACATTTTCAAAATTTAATCCTAAATCATTTTTCGTGCCTATCCTTGTTCCTGCCTCATCAGCCCACTTTAATCCATCAGAAGATTTCGCGCTCTTTATCACGCCTGTATTCTGGAAATACATCCTCCACGTGCCGTCAGGCAGCTTAATGACATCAGGAAACACAGTGAAAGTCCTTCTTGTGCCCTCTTCTTTCTCCCAGTTTATGCCGTCTGAGGAAGTGGACGAGTAAACTTCTAATTTATTTCCGGGCACTTCAGGCTCAATCGCATAATACATTCGGTATTTGCCGTTGCCAAGGTACACAAAATCAGAATCAGCGTAATTGCCCCCTATTGCAGGCCCACCGTAAACCCATTTGGGCTCGGATTTTTCCTCAGCATTTATTTCTTCGGCAGGCCTTATTTCTTCCTGAGTTTCTATTGTATCCTGAATAGGCTCTTCAGGGACAATCTCATTTACTGGCTCAGGAATGTCTTTTATCGGCTCTGGAGGGGTATTTATCCCGCTAGAACATCCTGCTATGATAAGCACAGCAAGAACAAAAAAAGCCTCTCTTTTCATTATTTGGCTTTTATTTTAATGAGGGTATTTAAAGTTTTCCGCCTCGCTTCAGATTGCGCAATCATGGCTTGTATGCCTCAGTATAATTTAAATAGCCGCTAATTAACCCCTGTCGAATGGTAGAAACTTCGGTGGCATGGGAAACACGGAGCACAGTAGTCCATGATGACTGGAATCCTGTAGACTTCTTTTTGTCCAACTGGGCACCGTGGGGGTATAACCGGGCTGAATTGAGGCATAAAGACGGCCCTTTGCTGGAAACGCTGGCTGATATGGGTCGCATAAAAGTAGTGCCGCGCTCCACACCAAAAAAATTCTTCCCTCATCCGTTTGTCTGCTACCAGAAGGGGTTTTCAGGAGTTTTCAGAGGTGAACTTTCTCACGCAAATCATTCGCTGTATGTGGCTTTGGACAGGATGAGGCTGCTCGAGAAGGTACCTTTGAAACCGATTGATGAACAGCTTGCTGAGTGTAACGGAAAGGGCAATGAACTCAGGGAGAGGATTAAGCTGTATAATCTGCTCTATCGCGGTATTACAAGAGGCAAATTTGCAAAAGCTAACCCAAACCTGTATAGGTATTTCAGGGATAATGGACTGCTGGACATGGTCCCTACTTTGAGGAGCAGATTCGGAGATTTGCAGGCGTATTATGTGAGAAACCTGAATGGCCTTACCAGAGGGCAGGTAGCCGTGGAAAACCGCCCGTTTTATGATATAGCTGCCAAAGAGGGCTTTCTGAAAGAGATACCGACAAAGTTTTAATCTTCCTTCCTCAGAATCCTTATAATAGTGTAAACAGTCAAAGCCGCTACTGCCCCTATCAAAAACCATAGGGCTGCGTTTTGCCATATTGAAGCTGTCTGGGCTATTGGCTCTGCCACCGGAGCAGCCAGCATCATTGAATCCTGCGCTGCCTCATCAACAGCTGCCTTTGCCGCTATCCTTGCCATTTCCGGAGCGGCTTCCTGCGCCATCATAGGCGCTATTCCCGGCTGTACTGCCATATATTTAGAAAGCAATTGTATTATCCCTGCTGCCCCTATTGCTATCAATCCTGCAGGAAGTATGCTTCTCAATTTTTGCCTTATTCCCGTCACTTTCTTTGGCGTTATTATTATGTATTTATTGGCTAATTTGTAATGGTTCACTTCCCTTCCCTTGGGGCTGTAATGGAATTCCTCTGCCTCTACCAGCTTGGCTTCTGTTAATTGCTGTAAATTGTAATGTATGGTTGAGATAGGTATGGATAATTTTTCTGCAAGCTCTGATTCAGTAGCTTCCTTGTCTGACAGGTAATCCAGTATCTTCCTGCAGGAGTCATTGCTGACTATGTTTGCCACTTTCTTGGCTTCCGCATCTTCCAATGACAGCAGTAAAAAGTTCTTGGTTCCCATCCTGTTCCCCTGATATTCTAAGTTATCAACTGATACGATAAGTTATCAGCCCGCTTCCGGAGTTAAAACACAGCTATAAATACATTTCTATAGGTTTGAATTGGGTGGAAGTTAAGGAGTTTGTATAACATCGGGCCCTGTTAAAATCGTCGACCATACGAAGTATCGGTTGACCGACGAAAGTCGAAGGCTTGAGGAGAGTTATGACGCAGGGGCACACCGTCGTCCAATCCAATGAGCGAAGCGATACGTCAAGGAAAATAGTCAAGGGGCACAATCACCAAAAAGTTAAAGAATAGGGGGCTTATTTTAATGAAGTTAATTTGCTTTAAATATTAATTTAAGAATATCTTAAACTAAAAAAATAATATATGAGTATAGCACTAAGCAGAATGATTAGCGAAATTACAATACCAATAAATCGCTTTCTACCTTTATTTTCAGTTATTCCCCATACAGATATTCCTAACAAAAATTCTGCAATTAATATACCTACTACATACCAGAAGCTAATTTTAGTTACTTTTGCTGTTTGTGGATAACTCATATTCCATGTATTGTTGTATATTGTCTCATTCCATCTTATTACATCATAAATTAATATGTCTTTCTCAATTATAGTATTCTTACACTCTTGAATTTCTTGCGTAGTCTTTAATACATACTCCTTGTAGTTTCTTTCCAAAACACTGTAATTTATAACCAGATTATCATATGAATTTTGACATTGATTTAACGTCAAGAATGTAGTTGGTTTATTACATCCAGCTAAAAATATTAGTAACAAGAGGAAGAGGATTGTTATATTATTTATGATTCTCATTTTCGTATTACTTCAAACTATCTTCAATAATCTTCTTTTCAGAATCAGTTATACTATACAAAACATAGACCAGTTCATTTATACCGTTTTCTAATTTCTCCATCTGTTTGATCAATTTTGTTTTTTCCTCAATTAAATCATAATATCTTTTATTAGAGGATTCAATTTTTGATAGTTTTGCATTGACAAGAAATAAAGGATTTTGGAGTTTCATTATATCAAGAACTATTCCGTTGATTTTTTGTTTTGCTTCTTTTGTAGGGATTATTATTGGGAATTTGTCTAAATCAATTTTCTTTAATTGAGGTGTTGCATCTCTATTAGTGATAGCAAAATTTCTATAATAGACATTCATAAGTTTAGAGTTTAATAACCCTGTTAGAAAAACAAGGGCTTCTTTATTTTTATCCTCTTCAGTATAAATAAAATAAAGTGACTGCTCAGGAAAGATACCAGAATCGTCAAATGTTGCGATTAAGTCAATCCCGGTTTTTCTCAGAAGAACTTTGTATTTTTTTCCTAGTACCTCTTGGTTTGTTGTTCTTCCGCTTAGATTTCTTTTTTCAAAATTAAACCACAATTTTTTTAATGTGATATATTTGTTAATTGATTCTCCTTTTAAAATTTGGATTTGTCTTTCGTTAGTTTTTTCGTCAGTTATAAGATGGGATTTTGCTCCGCAACCTGACGTTGTTTTTATGTTAGA
Source organism: Candidatus Woesearchaeota archaeon (assembly GCA_018303185.1). Lineage (GTDB taxonomy): Archaea > Nanobdellota > Nanobdellia > Woesearchaeales > GW2011-AR4 > JAGVYR01. Next base: position 25,613 of record JAGVYR010000047.1, read on the forward strand.
AAATTTATCTAATTGGACCATATTACTTTGCTTCCTTATCTTACTAAAAATATCCAACACCTCTTTTTTTACATAAAACCAGCTAAAATCCCCAGAATTAAGATAGGTATTTTGAGGAATTTTATATTCTTCTTTATTATTCTCCCTTATTTCGATTATATTATTTGTAGATTTTTTATTCTGTATCACAAAAATAACCGTATCTGCAATAATTTCAGGGAATTTTACTTTAAACCATAATTTTTTGATAGTGTACTCTTCTAATAATTTTTTTCTTAATTCTATAAATTGTTGATTTGCACAGAGACGGTCAGGCACAATAAAACTAAAATAACCTCCTTCATTCAACAATTGTAGCCCTTTTCTAATAAATATTTCATACATATTTGGCATATATGTATCGCAATCATATGTTTTAAAATAGTAGTTAAGTTCTTCTTTTGAAATATCTATACTTTTGTGCTTTCCTTTGATAGAAATCCATGGCGGATTCCCAATAACTACGTCAAACTTATAAGGAAATTCTTTATTCCAATCAAAAGCATTTTTAGAGTCGATTGTTTTGTCGCTAATTAAACTGTTGCCTTGCTTAATATTCTCATTT
>JAGVYR010000075.1 GCA_018303185.1 Candidatus Woesearchaeota archaeon
CTCCTGCGATATCAAATGTAAGCACTGGCCCAAATCCATCTGTAATGACTGCGCCACTCCTATACGCCGCGTGAATGGCGCCAGATGAGCCCGTAGTTCCTCCCACGGTTGTTCGAATTGCGGTAAGCGGTGAATTGACATCTTCAATTTGAAGGCTAGAGCCCGGGCTGCTAGTCCCAATCCCAACCCTGCTCCCATTCACATAAAGTATGCCATTGGCAACAAGCCTCTTGGAAACATTCAAATCAGAGAAGTTCCCTTTGCTTCCTGCTGTTACTGCACCCGTGACTCCAGTCAGTAAGCTTCCGTCCCCTACAAACCTTGCTGCCTGCAAAGTTCCTGAGACATTAAGGGCATTGGATATGTTAACGCTTCCTATGACCACCAGCTTTTTCGCAGGGGAAGCAGTGCCGATGCCGACGTTGCCGCTCCCGCCAATAAACATTCTTGATGTAGAGCCGTGCAGTATGTTCAATAAATCCCCAGTTGTATTTTCCACTGTAAGCTTGGCATTTGGAACATTAGTCCCAACAGCAACCATATCCAAAGCACCGCTTGCCAGGAAGTTATGGTCGTCATTGTCAGATTCAACTCTAAAATTCTGGGCAGCCCCTACCTCATTGAACACAGTTTCACTAGTATCCGCCCTTATATCCACATTATTATTGTTGCTGCTGTCACGCAGAATTAATCTGCCGGCGCCATTCTGCACTTCAACCAGAAGGATTTCATCTTCCGAAGCGGCGCTGTTCCTTATTGTAAGCGGATTTGTATTTTCTCCGCCTGTACCCCATATCTCCAAAGTTGATTGCGGTGCTGAAGTCCCAATCCCAACATTTCCGTTGTTCTTGACATAAACAGCATTGCTTAAATTCACTCCCCCCTTTACCTGCAGCGCATACTGCGGCTCTGTTGTGTTGATGCCGACGCTGCCTGAACTCTGTATCGTCATCAGATCAGATAAGCCCGCACCGCCGTAAATATGCAGGTCATTTTCAGAATTTCCGGCATTTTCATTTATTCCGATTGTAAACCTGTCCGTGCCGCCGGAGCGCAGTTTTAATGATGCTATGTTAGTTGCGCCTAAAGCGTTAATGGCAATTCTTGCATGGTCATCGCTGGAAGAAACCTCAAGCACATCATTGCTTGATGAATTAATCTCCAATGGCGCTGAAGGCTCAGCAGTCCCGATTCCGACGTTGCCTGAGCTCCCATTCACATACAAGACATTGCTTAAATTAACGCTTCTTCCATCAGTTCCAGAAGCGACTTGCAATAAATATTGAGGTGAAGTTGTTCCAATTCCTACCCTGTTACCAACATCATCAACTATGAATGTTGATCCATCTATAGATGTATTTCCATCAACATCTAATGCATATTGTGGCGTTGTTGTTTTAATTCCTAACGAATTAGCGCTTGCATCAACAAAAATCATAGCAGTTGTACTATCATCGCCATCCACTCTAAAATCAGGTGCAGGATTAGCTTCTGGATTAAAATAAGCTCCTGAAGATGTCAAACGAAATTGTTCAATTGTACCAGCATAAAAACGGAATGTTCCATCTCCATGGCTATCTTCTGGGTCGCCAAAAGCTAATCTTCCTGCTTCAGTGTTTGGAGTAATAATGGATATTCCTGATATTCCTGAACCTTCTATGATAAGGTCATCTGCATTTGCATTTGCAGTAACTGCAGAACTTCCTGAGAAAAGATGCAGTGGACCGCCGGGAGATGAAGTCCCAATCCCAACCCTGCTTCCGTTGACAAACAAAGTATTATTAATTATCAATCTTGTTGCGTTTATTGAGGTTGCGTTTATTGAGCCAGAAACTCCCACGCTTCCGACAACAGTTAAGGCATTATATGGCGAAGCAGTCCCGATTCCGACACTGTCAGTTGCAGTTGTCAGCCTTACAGAAGTTCCATCATCTGTCCAGCCTGCAGCCCCGGTTACAAAAGAAATGTTGCCAGCCTGCACAATGCTCGCATTCTCCCTTAATACATACTGGTCATCAAGTGCAGTGTCGCTTATCACTATACTATTGTAAGCCCCTGAAACTTCCCCGCCGAACTGGGTGGTTGTATTCACTACGCCTGACAGGTTTCCAGGGCGCAATGGGGTTCCAAGCGTAAGCCTGTTGAAATTCGCATTTGTCCCGTTTGAAAGGGCATTTCGGAGATTGGAAGACCTTATTATGGTGGAATTATCAAGCTTCAGCGACCCATTGTTTGCGAAATTCCAGTCATCAAGCAAGTTTAGATCCAAATTTGGATAATCTATTGTCAGGTTCTCTGTCTTGTAGGCAGTTGATGCAAGCTGCACAGGGCTCCCTCTTTGGTAAATAATTCCCGTAACATTGAGGTTTCCAGCGACAACAAGCTTCTCTGTTGGCAAGGTTGTCCCAATCCCCAAATCCCCAATAATGTAAGAGATGCCTGTTCCTGAAATCCCCAAAGTTCCTGAAGAAGCGATATTGCCCGAGGATATATTAAGCCTGCCCGTAGTTATTGTCAAGGTATTGTTGCCTGAGCTTCCAAGGCTTACGTTTCCGGAAGCAATCAGGTTCTGGGTGACATTAAGGCCTCCAGTGACTCTCAAGAATCCGCTTGCAATGCTGTCAATGGCCTGCCCGAACCTGAATGAAATCCGGTCAGCAAGGCTTATATTCCCGATAATTTCAAGGCTGCCAGCCCCTGTAATGTTTATGTTGCTTGTGTTCACTATCAATGTGCTTTCATTTCCAGTCCCGATGCTTAGGTTTGAAATTACAGTCAGGCTTGAAACAGTGTAAACATTCTCCGGATTCAAATCTTCAGACACATTTGCCCTGAATGAGTACGGGCTGCTTGTTAAATTAATCCTCGGCTCGCTCTCCCCGTCGCTCATTACTTCTATCCCCAGATAATACTGATTTGAAAAATTGAGGGATGACAGCCCTTCAAGTATAGTGTCATAAACCCCGTTGGAATCAAGGCTCACGGACTGGTTTACAGCAGTATAGAGCACATTCCCTCCTGTATACACATCATAAATCCTGAATGTCATATTGAATGTTCCCGTCTGAGGAGTTCCTGTCAGCGAAGTAAGCTTTCCCTGTATTGTAAGGGTATCCGGTATGGACAGCGCAAGCCCGGAAAGCAGTGCCATTATGGCTACCGCTATCAAAACCAAGGCCAGCCTTTTCTCTGTCCGGGCGCTATCTGTCCTTCTTGCCATCTTGCTTTACCTTGTTTTTAAGGTCATTCAGAATCAGGCTCTTGATATAATCAGATTTATCGACGCCGAGCTCGTCAGCTACCTCTTTAATCAAATCATTAAGCTTTTTCGGCACTGAAAATCTTATTTCCGGCATTGTATTAAACTCGGACTAAACTCGGAGTATTATTGGACTAATAGTGTATTAAATACGTATTCGTATTTATAAAGTTTTCTGTTGTTTTCTGTTTTTTGAGAAAGGGGGCATGGTTTGCGGAAAAGCTGAAAATTCTGGGGAAGATGCCCAAGCAGAGCGCCTTTTGGCAGGTTGTTTTTATTGTTTTAACTATCCTGTCGGTTAGGATAAGGCGCCTTGGTCCTTGCCTGCGAGAACGCTCGCCTTTACAGCAAGTTCGAGCAGGCTCGCGTTCAAATCTCGGCGGTTTTTTAACTTTGAAATAACTACTTCATTGAATTTTATATATTGAGAAAAAAAATGTTCCTTATTTCCAGAACACGTAGCCTGCCTCAGCCTCAACCAAATGGCAGGCCTGCCTTAACCCTTTACTGCACTCCATACCTTAAAATTGCCGCTATTTTTCCCATATCCTTCAGCTGGGCGCCTTCCCTTGTCTCTGTTGAGATGATGGTTACGGTTGTGCCCACAAGCTTAGCTTCTCTCTCAAATTCTTCAATTTTTGCATCATCGAGCTCTTCAGAGAGAAGAAGCTGGTCGACAGCGCCCATCTTCAGGCATTTCATGACTTCCTGCTCGCCATAGCTTACCGTACTCTGGCTCTTCGCAAGGCCCTGGAAAAAGCGCAGCATTATCCGCTTCTCCTGCATTATGCCTTCCTGCGCCAAGACATCTTCGCTCTTGTCAACAAGCTCCTGAAGCCCGAATTCCTCTGTGTAGCTCAGGTCCTTTATCGCTATTATCTTGTTCCTGACTTCTGTTGTTATATATCCTGTGTCGACAAAATCATATTTGGTCGGGCCGGGGCCGCCGACAATTATCCCTTTAAGGTCTTTATTGTGCAGGAACTGCTCCTTCATGTATTCTGCAACTTTCTTGAAATGGTCTATCTTGGCGCCCTCCCTGATTCTCTCGAAGCGGTGCGCAGACTGGCCGCCTGCCTTTGTCTTTCCGGGAACTTCTGAATGCGTTTTTAGAAGAGGTATTATTGACTTGCCCTTGAGCAGTGCGATTATTGCATCCCTCCTGTCAACAACAACTAGGCCGTACACCTCTTTTGTGTCGAGCATATCCCGCAGGATGTCAAGAAGGAATTCCTTGTCGCAACGGTAGATTCTTGTCTTTATGGGAAGCGGCGCTTCAATGCTCCACACCTGAAAGTCCTGCTTTCCCTCCCTTTCGGCAACATTGCCAGCAAAAACAGCAAGCCCGTTTTCAGGAGTTCGCCTGAACAGCTTAAGGTGCTGTGTCATCTTCTCCAAAGAGTCTATGACATTATTTCTTGTCTGGGTGCTCTTGATGTTGGTAGCGGTGCCTTTCTCCTGGTCAAGGTGCTGGATTATCTTTATCATGTCATAGCCCTGCGGGATGTAGACGGAGACGAGCTCTGTATGGCGGCCTTTATGGCACTCAAGCTCTTTCAGGAATTTCTTCAAATCGTGCCTTTGCTTTTCGGTAAGTGACATTTTAGGTATGCCTCGTGGTTTATAGGGATAAGTAGATGGAAAAGAAATAGGCTATGCAAAAATCCTGCCTGTGTGGTTTAATTCCATTGGAATAAAAAAGAAAGAGTGATTTATAAACATTTCCATGCTAAAGGCTTCGGTGAAAATGTAGCTGGTGCCAATATGCGAGCCCTGTCTATGGCTCATCAAGCCTGACGGGGGAAGCCCCCAAGGTTTTAGAAAAACCTTGACCAAAACATATCGGGCATGAAGC
>JAGVYR010000048.1 GCA_018303185.1 Candidatus Woesearchaeota archaeon
TGCGCCGCAGCTAACTTGTGAGGTGACAAGCTGCGGCATGGAGCTGCAAGCTCCATCTTGCGCGTCAACCGAGCATAACCGGTTGCGGGGCTTCAACGGTACTTTAAGCAAAGATATCAAAGCCGAGCCGATGCTAACCCGAGCGAATGCGAGATTTCGCACCAGACAGGTGAATAAAGATGACAATAATAAACAACTCCAAGACAGACCCGAACAAGATACTGCCTATGCAGTATGCATGGGCAAGGCAGCATTACAAGTCTGGCGTTGCAAATAACTGGACACCTGAAGAGGTCTCAATGCAGAAGGATGTGGAGCAGTGGAAATCAGGCAAGGTGCTGACAGAAAAAGAGAGGCGGCTCATATTGTGGAACCTTGGCTTTTTCTCGACTGCAGAGTCACTTACAGCAAACAACATAGTCCTTGCGATATACAGGCATGTCACAAACCCGGAGTCAAGGCAGTACATGCTCAGGCAGGCATACGAAGAGGCAGTCCACACTGACACTTTCATCTACTGCTGCGACACTCTTGGTCTGGACCCTGAAGAAATCTACAACATGTACAAGACAATCCCGTCAATAGATGACAAGGACACTTTTGTCGTTGAGCTGACAAAGTCCATATTTGAGCCTACATTCGAGACAGCAGACACCAAAAACATACAGAAGTTCCTGCACGACCTCATAGGTTATTATGTCATCATGGAAGGCATTTTCTTCTATGCGGGCTTTGCCATGATGCTTGCTTTGAAGAGGCAGGGCAAGATGGTAGGGATAGGGGAGCAGTTCGAGTACATAATGCGCGACGAATCCATCCATCTGGCATTCGGCTGCGACTTGATAAACACAGTCAAGGCAGAAAACCCTGAAGTATGGTCGGAAAAGTTCCAGAAGGAAGTCGTTGAGCTGATAAAGAAGGCGGTTGAGCTTGAGAAGAAATACGCGTATGATGCATGCCCTGAAGGGCTTTTGGGGATAAATGCAGAGCAGTTCGCGAATTATGTTGAGCATGTTGCTGACCGCAGGCTGCAGAGGCTTGGGCTTCCCAAAGTGTACCAGACTGAAAACCCGTTCCCGTGGATGTCAGAGTCTGTTGACCTTACAAAGGAGAAGAACTTCTTTGAAACTAGGGTTACTGAGTACCAGACTGCGGGAAGCTTGAAGTGGGAGTGATTTCTTTTCTTGTTTTTTGTTTTTTAAATAGGCAAACCCCCACAAACCCGCAACCTTTTTAAATACAAACTGACTTGTTTTTAGCAATAGAGGGGGTACTACAATGGAGCATCTTAAGATAATAGCCGGAACTGCAAACAGGAGCCTTGCCGAGGAAGTGGCAAAGAACCTGAAGATGAAGCTGACTCCTGCTGAGATAAAGCGCTTCCCTGACGGAGAAATATATGTGCACATCCTAGAATCGGTAAGGGGCTGTGATGTCTACGTGATACAGCCCACATCTCCAGACGGCAACCAGAACCTCATGGAGCTCCTTATCATGGTTGACGCGCTGAAAAGGTCTTCTCCCAACAAGATTATAGCGGTAATACCCTATTTCGGCTACTGCAGGCAGGACAGGAAGGCAAAGGCAAGAGAGCCCATAACAGCAAAGCTTGTCGCGAAGATGATTGAGACTGCGGGCGTTGACCGCGTCATAACCTTTGACTTCCACGTTGCCCAGATACAGGGCTTTTTCGACATACACTCGGACAACCTCGATTTAATCCCGCATATTGTGCAGCACATACTCGGCAGGAAGCTGAAGGACATTGTGATAGTTGCGCCTGATGTCGGCGGCGCCTCAAGGGCAAGGACATACGCGAAAGTGCTTCATGCCCCGATAGCGATAATAGACAAGAGAAGGGCTGAAGGCACAAGAAAAGTTATAGTCGAAAACATCATAGGCGACATTAAGGGAAAGACGTGCATCATAATTGACGACATAATAGACACCGCAGGCACAATAACGGAAGCCGCTTCATTGCTGAAGCAGAAGGGCGCAAAGGAAATCTATGTTTATGCTACCCATGCCGTGCTGTCGGGAAACGCGATTGAGAAAATCAAAAATGCCCCGATAAGGGAGATAGTTTTCACAAACACAATCGAGCTTCCAAAGGGGAAGATGCTGCCGAAGATAAAAGTCCTTTCAGTGGGGCATTTCCTTGCCGAAACAATCAGGAGGAATTACGGCGGAATGCCAATGGGCATAGTCTACGACAGCATGTACAAAAAAATACAGGAAACGATGAAAAAATGATGAAAGAGCGGGAAAAAGTTTTGCAGAAGCTATACATGCAGTACCAGATGCTCCAGCAGCATCTTGAAAACATGCAGCAGCAGTCCAAGGTAATCGGAACGCAGCTTATTGACTTAATGGGAACAATCCAGAGCCTTGAAGACCTTAAAGCAGTCAAGGAAGGAACAGAGATTCTTGTGCCAATCAGCTCAGGAGTCTATGCGAAGGCAAGGATAAACGACACAAGCAATCTGGTAGTCAATGTGGGCGCTGATGTGACCGTAAGCAAAAGCATAGACGAGACAAAGGCTGTTGTTGAAAGGCAGGCAGAAGAGCTTGAAAAGATACAGAATCAGGTTCTTACAGAGCTGCAGAGGCTCAGCGTGAAGGCAGCGGCAATAGAGAAAGAAATGTCCTCGCTGGCAGAATAAAATGTTCAAATTTCTTAAGGACAAGATTAAAGGGGCTATTTCCCGCATTACAAGGAAGGTAGATGAGGAAGCTGAGGAGATAAAGCCTCAGGCTGTGCCAGAGCATGAAGAGGAAATAAGGATACAGGCAAAGGAAGAGATAAGTGCAGAAACAGAAGAGCCGATTCAGGAAGAGGCAAAGCCTTCTGAAGATTCTCAGGATATTATTGAGGAATTGGAAGCGGAAGAGCCTCAGCAAGAAAAGATTTCGGAAGAGCAGCCGGCTGGGGAAGAGCCTTCAATTTCCGAGGAATTAGGGGATATTTCTGAGACAGAATCCGAAAAGGAGCAGCCGAAGGCTGAGGAAGATATAAGCGCAGACTGGGACATTGAGCAGGAGCCATCCAAAGCTCAGGAAGCAGAGGAGCCAGGCCCTGAAATTATAATTGATGAAGAGCCTTCCGAAAAAGAGGGGCCGGAACCGGAAAAAGAGCCTGAAGCAGAAGAAGAATCTGAAAAAGCTGTCATCGAGGAGCTTGAAGAGCTTGAGGAAGAGTCCGGCATGAAAGAAGAAGGCGGGGCAGGTTCCTATAAGGTTGAGATTAAAAAGGAAGAAGCAAAGAAAGAGGAAGTTAGCCCTGAGCTTGACAGCGAAATCCTCGGGAAAGAGGAAAAGAAGTCATGGGCAGAGCGCCTTTTCTGGAAGAAAAAGGGCGGGGAGCAGAAAAAAGAGGCAAAGCCTGCAGAGATAGGGAAAGAAGAAAATGCATTGGAAAAATCCAAGGAAAAAGAAATAGCGCCCGAATCAGCCGAAAAAGATGAAATTTCTGAAAGCGCAGCAAAAAGGCATATTGAAGAAAAAGCAGAAAAAAGAGAAATTAAGCAAAAAACGGCAGAAACAGAAAAAAAAGGGCCGGATGAAGAAAAGAAAGGCTTTTTCGGGAAGCTCGCAGAATCCATAGCAACAAAGAAGCTCAATGAGGAGAAATTCGACGGGATTTTCTCGGAGCTTGAGATGGCGCTCCTTGAAAGCAATGTCGCGTTTGAAGTCATAGAAAAGATAAAATCCGATTTGAAGCGCAATCTTGTTGAAAAGCCGATAAGGAGAAACAGGGTCGAGGAAACAATAGTTGAGAGCCTCAGGAATTCCATTGAAAGCCTTTTCGAGGAAAACAGGATTGACATTGCAAGCCTTGTGAAGAAAAAGGCTGAAAAGCCGTTCATAATAGCCTTCTTCGGAATCAACGGCGCGGGAAAAACAACTTCAATAGCGAAAATCGCTTCCATGCTGAAGAGCAGCGGGCTTAAGGTAGTTCTTGCGGCTTCAGACACCTTCAGGGCAGCCTCTATCGAGCAGCTCCAGATGCACGCAGACAACGTCGGCGTCAAGATAATAAAGCATGACTACAATTCAGACCCTGCTGCTGTCGCATTTGATGCCATAAAATTCGCGAAGAGCAAAGGCATGGACTGCGTTTTGATAGACACTGCGGGAAGGATGCATTCTAATGCAAACCTGATGGAAGAGCTGAGGAAGATAGTGCGCGTCTCAAAGCCCGATTTGAAGATATTTGTAGGGGAGAGCATTACAGGCAATGACTGCGTTGAGCAGGCGCAGACTTTCAACGAGGCAGTTGATTTTGACGGCATAATCCTTTCAAAGGCGGACATTGATGAAAAGGGAGGGGCAGCCGTCTCAGTTTCTTACATCACAAAGAAGCCGATAATCTACTTCGGCGTAGGCCAGGAATACAAGGATTTGAGGAAATTTGATACTTCTATCGTCATGGAGAATTTAGGGCTGGCGTAATTTTTAGCTTTGTCCCAAGAGAAGGTTAGCAGCCTTAAGTGAGCCCATTTTATTTTTCCGGTAAAGGAGCTGGGGGGGACGCTCCATGCGGGACTCCAGCGGTACTGAACGAAGTACGTAAATTGGGCGAAAGCTGCTAACCCGAGTGAATACGAGTCTTGGGACAAAGCCTCAGTTTTCAGAAACTTTTATAAGCAATTATCTCAATTAAACGTAATTTAAAAGGTGATTTTATGGTGGACTATGCGGAGGCATTCAAAAGGCCGTTTCTTGATGTGAAGAAGCTGTTTGCCGGAACTTTCATATTGGTGGGATTTTTTGCGGTTCTCTGGGGGGCTAGCTTTTTGGTGATATTGTCCAGTACACAATCAATTTTGGCTTTAGCTGAAACAAATGCGGCTCTTCCTGAAGTTTCAATGCTTCCGCTTATTTTTTTATATGTCCTCTCTATTCTGCTTTTTTCCGTGCCGACTGGCTTTTTTGCAAGGTTTGGCCTGAATGCAGCCAAAAAGAGCTTTGAAATTCCGTCATGGAAAAATTTTGGGGCGTTGTTCAGGGATGGCTTCTTCCTCAGCGTGTTGTTATGGGCATATAGCGCTCCTATTTTTTTGGTTAACTACCTGCTTTTCGGAGTGAATCAATTTTCTTTGTCATTCTCCCCTGAAGCACAGGAAGCATTTCTTGGCAGCATTCTGGAAAGGCCGCTTTTGTACATGCCGTTGCTGTTGGCAGTGTATTTGCTGTATATGTACATCTTGCCTATAGTAATGCTGAGCTTTATGGAGACAGGAAATTTTGCAGGCGGCTTCAGGCTTGATAACATTTTTAAGAAGGCTTTTACGCTTAAATATCTCGGAAGCTGGATTTTATCAATAGCCGTTACATTGGGCTTAGGCATAATCCTTCTGCTTATGATACTGATCTTGGCATTTACCGTTATAGGAATACCCCTTTTAATCATAGCAGTTCCGATGTTTTTTTATGTGCTTCTCTTAATTGTATCCAGCATCTATGGTCAGGCCTATGGAGAAATAGATGGCCAGTTTTCAATCCCGGTGTCAAGGCCAAAAATGGGCAAATTTAAGCAGAAATAAGTCACTCGTAAAACTCCACTTCCCCGTTGAAATAAATTCCTTTCTTCAGCTTCACAGGCCTCCAATTGTCCTGCACCAGCTTTGCCTGCAGCCATTCAGCCAGCTCCTCGGGATTCCCAATAGTGGCAGAAAGCCCTATAATCTGCACATTCTTTAATATCTGCCTGAGCAGAGTGATTATTATCTCCAGTGTCGGGCCTCTGGAAACGTCATTGAGCAAATGTATTTCATCAATAATCAAAGTCTTAACCATAGTCAGCCACGGCGTCCTGTGCCTGAGCAATGAATCCAGCTTTTCTGATGTTGTCACAATCAGGTCATATTCAGCCAAATAAGGGTCTTTGCTGTCAATATCTCCTATAGAAAGTGCAACCTTCAAGATGCCGTCATACCTTTTTTTGAAGTCTTTAAACTTTTCAGAAGCCAAAGCTTTCAATGGAACAATATAGATTGCCTTCCCTTTGCCTTCAAGTATGTTCTTTATTCCTGCAAGCTCCCCTATCAGCGTCTTTCCGGAAGCGGTTGGAGTGCATACCAGAAGGCTCTTCCCATCAAGCAGCCCCGCCTTTACTGCCTTTTCCTGAGCAGGCCTAAGCTCTTTGATATCCTTTTCAAGAGCGCCGTAAAGCTTCGCAGGCAGCCTGTTCCTTATGTCTTTGAGGTTCATGAGGCAGTATTATCCGCATTGTTTTAAAATTGTTATGGTATTTCCACTTATTGGAAAAATAAAAAATCCCCAATGAAAACCTTTATATATCTCTCTTGAGAGAATTCACCCTGAAATTTATGGCAGCAAAGCTTAAAGTCCCGAAGATAAAGGTAAAAGTCCCGAAGAGAATAAAGGAATTTGCCGGCAATCACAGAAAAATCAACCTTATAATTGACCGCCTAAGCCCTAATTTCTTCACAACATGGATTGACAGGCTTCCTTTCATGCAGGTTCTTCTCGTATGGGCTTTCATCATAGCGATGTTCGGCGTTTATTACCATGCCTTTGCAAACGACAGCGCATTTCTCTACCACACTAAAGACGGATCAAGGGTTGAAGGAGTGATGGACAAGGTGTATTTCAGCTTTATTACAGCGACAACTACAGGGTTTGGAGACATAGCCCCAAAAGGCTACTTTAAAGTCATAACTATAATGGAAGTCGTTCTTGGACTGCTTCTGCTCGCTTTCGTCACATCAAAGATAGTGTCTTTGAAGCAGGACATAATCCTGACGGAAATCTATGAAATATCCTTCAATGAGAGGATGAACAGGCTCCGCTCTTCCCTCATGCTTTTCAGGAATAACCTCAGCAGGATGATAAGCAGCATTGAGGAGAAAAAGATAAAGAAAAGGGAGATAGGCGACATCTACATCTATCTCTCCCAGTTTGAGGACAGCCTCAATGAGATAACTGACATAGTGGAGGAGCCTGAAAAGAGCACATTCAAGATGAACATAGACTCTCTGAATGCAGAGCTTATTTTCTCAAGCATAATCCAGTCTTTTGAAAGGATAAACGAGCTTCTTTTGATAATGAAGAGCGAGGGTATTGACTGGAAGCGGGACATAAATGTGTTCCTGATAAACAAATGCTCGGACAGGGCGACTGTCATTAGGGATAAGCTTGCTTCCAAGCATTCAATCCCGGAAAAGAATCTCAGCGATATGTCCCTGCAGCTTAAGTCAATAATGGACATGATAAAGGCGGATGTCCCGAAAACAGACACCCCGATTACAGAAGCTAAGCAGGAGAGCAAGTAGGATTCAAAATCTTTAAATGATAAAAATCGGAGATTTTCAAATTTAAAGGCCCGAAACAAAGTTCCGATACCTTTAAATACATATTTTCCAAAAAACACTGCATGAACTCAATAAGGAAAGACTACATACTTGACAGGTGGGTTGTCGTTGCAGAAGCAAGGGGAAAAAGGCCCCATGAATTCGAGTCTTCCACTGTGCTGAAGCCCGGCACTGATTTCTTTGCACCCGGAAATGAGCATCTTACGCCGCCAGAAATCGGCCGTTTGGAGAGCAAAAAAGGTGTCTGGAAGCTGAGATGGTTTCCAAACAAGTTCAGCGCTGTCTCGGATGAAAAATTCGCACTTAAGAAAGGAAAAAAATACCTTCAGGAAATCCCTGCCTATGGCGTACATGAGATTATAGCAGAAACGCGCTCAAGCGAAAAGCAGCTCTGGGACCTTCCGGAAAAGGATATTGCAGACCTCTTCAAAGTCTACAGGGAAAGGATAAAGGCGCTTTTAAGCAAAAAAAATATAAAATACGTGCAGGTTTTCAAGAACCACGGGAAAGATGGGGGCACTTCTTTGATACATTCGCACAGCCAGGTTGTCGGCATCCCAAAAATTCCGCAGGCCATTGAAGAAAAGCTTGCAGGAATGAGGAAAAATAAAGTGAATTACAGCCAAATAGTAAAGCTAGAGTCCAAATCAGAAAGAAAAGCCATTGAAACAAGGCATTTTGCCGCAATCTGCCCGTGGGCATCCCGCTTTAATTATGAGATATGGGTTTTGCCGAAAAAGCATTACAATTCTCTCGAAGAGATGCCCGATAAAGTGATATCAGACTTGGCGAAAACCATGAAGAAGATACTTTCCAAACTGAAAGAAATCAAGGCGCCATACAATTATTACCTGAATTATGCGCCTAAAGGAAAAAAGATGCTTTTCCACATAGAAATAACGCCGAGGCTCGCGACATGGGCGGGCTTTGAGTTTTCAACAGGATTTGTAATCAATTCAGTTGCTCCTGAAGACGCCGCAAGGTTTTATAAAAGTAAATAAAGGTTTTAGTCATTGAAGGAAGAATAAATTGCATATACAAAATAAAGCCAACTGGGATATTAGGCGGCCCCAATGCGGGCCGCATTTGATGCGCCGCGCAATGGCGGCGCCTAATTACCTAAAGGTTTGATTTTTTTAACTGAATGTAATAAAATACCAAAACAAAAATGCAATACATTATCGGAGTTGACCTCGGCGGCACAAACACCAAAGCCGGCCTTGTAACGAGGGAAGGGAAAATTGTTGCAAGGGCAGAAGTGCCTACAGAAGCGCATAAAGGGCAGAAAGTTGTGATAAAGAATATTCTTGATTCAATAGAAAAAATAAAAAATTCAAAAAAAGGAAAGATTATTGGAATTGGAATCGGAAGCCCCGGCCCTTTGGACTTTAAATCGGGAAAAATTCTCAATCCCGTGAATCTTCCATTAAAAAATACCCCATTAAAAAATATTGTTGAGAAAAAATTTAAAATTAAAACATTCCTTGACAACGACGCAAACTGCTATGCCCTTGGAGAGGCGCGTTTTGGGGCGGCCAAAGGCTACAAAAATGTTTTGGGAATGACTCTGGGAACGGGAATAGGCGGAGGCATTATAATCGGTGGAAAGCCGTACCGGGGCCGCGGCAATGCTGCTGAGATAGGCCACATGACCATTGACTATAAAGGCCCTAAGAGCAAATGCGGCAATGACGGCTGCATAGAGGCGCACGCAGCTGCAAAGGGAATACTGAGCTGGACCCGCAACATTGATGTTGAATCAACCCTTCAGCTCTATACTCTTGCGAAGAAAGGCAACAAAGAGGCAAAAAGAGTTTTCTCGCAGATTGGAGATTTCCTTGGAATTGCAATCGCAAATCTCGTCTATGCGTTTGACCCGGACATAATTGTTCTCGGCGGGAAAATTTCCAATGCATGGCCATTTTTCTCAAAGAGCATGAATGAAACAATAAGGAAAAGATACTTTTCAAAACCCTGCGAAATCGCAAGGACAGCACTCGGCAGGGATGCCGGCATCTTAGGGGCGGCTGCGCTGGTTTTGGAGAAATGAATATTTTTTAGCCTTCCCCTGCGCCTTAACAGCTTCTATCTTTCTCTTTATCTCTTCCTGATTTCCCAGATAGTAGTGCCTTACTGGCATTAGGTTTTCATCCAGCTCATAAATTAATGGTACTCCCATCGGTATATTCAGTTCAGGAATCTCCCTTTCAGAAACATTGTCAAGGTGCTTAACCAGAGACCTCAGGCTGTTGCCGGAAGCGGAAATAATGGCTTTCTTTCCTTTTTTTATCTCAGGCACTATACTTTTATTCCAATACGGCAAAACTCTTGCAACCGTATCCTTGAGGCATTCAGTCAGCGGCAGTTCATTTTCCTTCAGGCTCTTATATTTTGGGTCTTTTCCAGGGTATCTTGGGTCATCTTTTGTCAAAGCAGGCGGCCTTATGCCATAGCTCCTTCTCCAGAGATGAACCTGTTTTTCGCCGTATTTCACCGCAGTTTCCGCCTTGTTCAGGCCCTGCAAAGCCCCGTAATGCCTCTCATTCAGCCTCCATGAGCCATTAATAGGAATCTTGGCATGCTTCATTTCTTTCAACGTGATGGAAAGAGTGTCCTTGGCCCTTTTCAGCACATTAGTGAAAGCTATGTCGAATGAAAAGCCCTCTTTCTTCAGTACTCTCCCTGCCTCTTTGGCTTCTTCTTTTCCTTTTTCAGTCAAAGGCACATCTGTCCAGCCTGTAAACCTGTTCTCCTTGTTCCAGGTGCTTTCCCCGTGCCTCAATAAAACAAGCCTGTGCATTTACCTTCGCCCGTATCTGGCTTTCTTTCCAAGTGTTTCCTCAATCCTGAGCAATTGATTGTATTTTGCAGTCCTGTCTGTCCTTGCAGGCGCCCCGAACTTGCACTGGCCTGCATTAAGCCCCACGGCTAAATCGGCAATGAAGCTGTCTTCACTTTCTCCTGACCTGTGGCTTACAACAACCTTCCAGCCGAATTTTCTTGACAGGTTTGCAGCCTCTATGGATTCAGTCACTGTCCCAATCTGGTTGACTTTCAGCAGCAAAGCATTGCATGCATCCATCTCCTTGGCTTTTTTTATCCTTTCCGCATTCGTGACAAGCAGGTCATCGCCCACAATCTGCACTTTCTTTCCCATTTCCTTATTGAGCTGCTGCCAACCTTCCCAGTCATCCTCTGCCATCCCGTCTTCAATGGAAATGATGTTATATTTTTTCACCAGTTTTTTATAGTAATCGATAAGCTGTCCTGCATTATATTTTTTCTTTCCGATTTTATAGTGAGTTTTATAGAAAAATTCTGATGAAGCGCAGTCCAAAGCTAATGCAACTTTCCCTTTATACCCCGCTTTCTCAATAGCCCTGTTCATCATCTCAAGCCTTTTCTCCGCTTCCCTGATTGGAGGCACAAAGCCGCCCTCATCTCCCAATAAAGCTGCCTGTGAGCAGTATTTCCGCTTAAGCATTGACTTGAGTTTGTGATACACTTCAGTGCCTGCCTGCAGGCTTTCTGAGAAAGTTTTGAACTTTACAGGCATTATCATGTGCTCCTGGAAGTCATTTTCAACGCCGCCGTGCTTCCCTCCATTGAGCACATTCATCATGGGAATCGGCATTATGTTGCCCTGTGAATCTGATAATGAGGCAATATACTCAAATAAAGGAACATGCAAAGCCCGGGCTCCAGACTTGCACACGGCCATTGAAACGGCAAGCATGGCATTTGCCCCTATCTTTGATTTATTCTCAGTTCCATCCAATTCAAGCATGACTTCATCAATTTCCTTCTGCTCAAGGCAGTTGTCCTCCTCTAATTTTGAAGCCAGAATCCCATTTACATTCCTGACGGCTTTTTGCACTCCTTTTCCGCCATACCTTCTGCCCCTGTCCCTCAGTTCAAGAGCCTCATGAACTCCAGTGGATGCGCCGGAAGGCACTATGGCCCGGGAAACTCCCGCAGAAGTTGTAACCTCAGCCTCGACAGTGGGATTGCCGCGAGAATCAAGCACTTCCCTTGCCCTTATCTTAAGAATTGGAATGTCGATTTGCACCACCTTTTTACCAGATTATTTTTTATCTCTTTTTTAAATATTGTTATTATTTTCAATGTTTTTCCGCTTTGCAGAAAAGTCTCGCATCCGCTCGGGTTAGCGGCTTTCGCCCAATTTACGTATTTGGAAAAGTATCGGCCAAGCCCCGTATGGGGCGTCCCCCTGACCTCTTTTGCCGGAAAGATAAAATGGGCTCACCTTATGCCGCTAACCTTCACTTTTCTGCAAAGCCTGTTTTTCTCGTTATACTGCATCTGCTAATATTTTATTATTGTATTGTCAACCTCATCATGCCACCTGTGCAGCCCGCCTGAAAGGTTTCTCGCACCGAATCCCTTTTTCCTCAGAAATTCCGCTGCATGGCTGCTTCTTCCGCCTGTCCTGCAGTAGCAGATAATCTCTTTCTTTTTATCAAGCTCTTTCAGTCTTTTTGGGAGCTCCATCAGCGGTATCCACAAGCCGCCGTCAAGCTTCGCGATATGCCTTTCGGCCTCTTCCCTGACATCAAGAAGCATGATCTTTTCTTTATCTTTGATCTTCAAATAATCCTCTGGAGAAATATCACTGGACATTCTAGCCTATATAATCAGTTTCCTGCCCGAGCTTGCTCTTCAGCTTGTTGAGGGCGGCGCTCCTTGAGACTTCCGAAAGCTGCTCTGTCCTCTTCATTATCTCTGACTCGACATCTTTGATTTCCCTGTCAAGCTTTTTAGTGTCAAGGTTAAGCCCGAGATTTGCATTGAGGACATTAAGTATTTCCCTTGCGCCCTTTATTCCAAGGTACATGGGATGGCCGTAGGTTTCTGCAAGGAAAGCAATCGCTTCAATCTTCCTCTGCTCCGCCAGCCCGAGCAGGAGCCCGGAAACGCCGACTATTGGCCCTACAACCCCGTAGAGCTTGCTGTTCACATTTACTTTGCTGTACTTTTTTATCATCTTCCTGGAATTGCCTGTGCAGTAAATCTGCGGCTTCTTGGGAATTTCCCCAAGCCCTATGCCTCCAAGGGTTATGACCTCATTGCACCTGAAGCCCTGAAGTATGTCAAGAATCCTGTCAGAAAATTCATAGCACCCTATCTCGTCCACAGGCTGGACATCCCCTCCCAAAAGCAATAAGTCCGGGCCTTTTTTCATCTCCTTGTAGAACATCTCTATCTTCGGCAGCTCGACAAGGTTATTTTCATTCACAAAAACTGAATGGGGAAAGCTGTAGGAGTGTATCTCAAATATCTTTTTTGCATTTAATTCATCAATAAGAAAATCTATGGCTACTTTTCCGACATTCCCGATTCCCGGAAGCCCCTCAATGAATACGGGGCTCTTAAGCTTTGGCTTTTTCCCGATCTGGCTTATCTTCCAAGTGCTCATATAAGGCCCTCTTTTTTTCTCGCGTCTTCCTTTGCCTTTCTCCTGTAAATGGAGTATTTGTCCTCAGGGCTGAACTTTGCGGGCTTTGCCGTTTCTGTTGCAGGGCCGCATGCGCATTTCTCCTGCATCGTGTACCTTTCACACTTCGGGCATTTGAATATGTGCCTCATTTTTACGGCTCTGTTCTGGTAAAGGTGCCCTCTCCCTCATTTTTTGAAACAAAGCCAATCGCAGCATCAATCGATTCTTTCAGGATACCTTCAGCTTCCTTGTAATCCTTCGCCTTGATTTGGACATGATATGTGCCTGCGCCAAGGTACTTTAGCTGTATATTCTCCCCGCCTTTCTGCAAAGCCCTGCTGAGGGAGCTTTTGACGACATCAATGCCGTTGATTGCATAGCTTGTCAGCTTCAGCTTTCCTTCAATCGCAACTTCAGCCTGCTTAATCCTTTGCTTTACGACCTCTTCAAGCGCATCCCTTATGTCTTTTTTCAGCTCAAGGCTGTCGAGAAGCCTGCTGTCTGTGACGCTTTCCTGGAAAAAATCATATACAGAGCTGTGCTCCTGCAGCGCCTTCTTGGAAATCTGCCAGAACAGCTTTTCAACACCTTCCTTTTTGCTGTTTGCGACAAACTCTATTATCTTCTCTGAAAGCTGCTGCTTCTTGATTTCGTCAATCTTGTTCCTTTTTTCCCTTTCGTTTACCCTTCTCAGGGAGAGATCAATGTGGCCCTTTTCCTCGGTTATCTTGAGGACCTTGCACACTACTTTTTTCCCTTCCTTGACAAAATCCCTTATGTTCCTGATCCTTCCGGGGCTTACTTCGGAGATGTGGATCATTGCGCCCTTGTCATACTCGTCAAGGTTGCAGAATACAGAATGGGGCTGCACCTTTGTTATTGTGCACATAACCAGCTCGTCTTCTTCCGGGAATCCGTCTTTCTTCAGAAACATTTAGTCCAGCACCTCAAGGATTCTTGCCTTGATCCTGCTCTTGCCGCCTGTCGGCTCTGCAAGCAGTTTTCCGCATACAAGACAATCAATCTTTGAAGCTGACTTACCGAACATTATCTGCTCATTTTTGCATTTTGGGCATCTTATCTTTATGAATTTGCTTGTTGGCTGCTTGTCCATTTTGCACCTTTATTTGAACTCTATCTTCTTGGCCCTGAAGCCCTTTTTCTGCATGTGCGATTTCTTGCACTCCTTGCATTCATATCTGAAATCAGTTTTCTTGCTTGCCTTTGCGCCCGTCATCTTGAACTTCGTGACTGCAGGCTTGCTGTACCTTCCAAGGTTTCCAGTGCCCCTTGCCTTTCCTCTTAATCTTGCACGAACCTTGCTTCCGTATGTAAGGCTGCTCGCAGTCTTCTTCTTGTTCTGGCTGACCTTATGTTCGGTATGCTTCTTGCAGTACGGGCAGTACCTGTTCAGTGTCTTCGGCATTTTCATGCATTCAGGGATACGACGCCGATTTAAAAATGTTTCTATGGCCTTCAGAAGGCGCATGGCTACCTAAGGGGGGAGATAATATCAGGAAAGGCTGCAAAAGGCTGGTTTGCCCCCTCGAAAACAAAAGATTTTTATTGAAAATTTCGCAAGGAATTTCAATCGGGTTTCTTTGAAAACCAACAGGTTTTCTAAGAGTTAGAAATGCTTCGCATTTCAAACTAAAACCCCGCACTTTAGTGCGGAATGCACGAAAATCAAAGATTTTCGGCATGCCGGAAATGCGGTTTCCTCGCATTTTCAATCCACGAAAATCAAAGATTTTCGGGACAAAAAATTGCCCGCAATTTTTACGTTCCGAAAACCGAACGATAAAAACCTCGGGTCAAGCCATTTCGTTCGTGACTTTGCTTCGCAAAGCTTTAGCCCGAGGATTAGTTCGGTTTTCGTTATATATGTATGGTTAACTATACCATATAGCAAAAAAGAGGCTTTCGATGATTCCCTAACAAGGAGAGGATCATACTTATAGCATAGGAGATTGATTTTCGTAAGTTATTTATAGTAGGTACTTCTTAGATACATAGGTGATGCCCATGTACGTAGCAAAAGGAAATTCGTTT
>JAGVYR010000049.1 GCA_018303185.1 Candidatus Woesearchaeota archaeon
GCTGCTGAGGCCTTCAAGCTCAATTTCATTGCAGTATTCCCTATTGCCGCCTGAAAACCTGTTGCAGTCAATTGCCGATACAGCCGTGGCTAGCAGCACTAAGATGAGCAGCATCTTCATGCTATTATTAATGTGACGACGTATGGCGCTGCCCAGATTATGAAGAGTCCTATGAAAGTGTACGTGGCCATGCTCTTGCTCGTTTCCCTTTTCCTGACATCCTCTCCTGACATCATGTAGCTGATGCCGGCAAACAGCAAGGCTATGACTGCAATTACGGATGCCGTATATTTGACCAGATTGTATATTTTCATGACCGGAGAGAGTATCACGTCGAACTGCGCCTTCTCCTCTTCTGAGATTGGCGCTGTCAAATCCTGAGCATGGGCGATATTCATCATAGGCGTTAGCATTATCAGCATATAGCCCAAGAACTTAAGCCACCCATAATTCGATTTATTCTCCATTTTTTCAACCCCCATTCTTTTTATCAAGCGGCTTGCTGCCGGACACGCCGTTCCTGTGCTTCGGCACTGCCACCACAACGTCAAAGCCAAGCGGCCTGACGATTGTTGTTTTGATTACAGTTATGCGCTTTTTGATGATTTTCTGAATTTCAACCATGTCCATTTTAGGCCTCCATCATTTGATCAAAAAAAAAGAAAGGATGCCTAAGCGTTCTCAAGCATCTTCTGGAAGTACTTTACGGGCTTTATGGACGTGATGATTGTCTTCTGAATCACCCACTTGCCGTCATCGCTCTTTCCGACTGTAGACTCAACAATCGGCATCTTGTTGAGCTGCTCAATCTTGCTTGCTGTCAGTTCTCCTGCCATTGATATCAACCTCCTGTTTTTGGTAAGGATGCAGAATGAGCGCCAGTTCTTATAAGGTGGTTCAGGAAACCGGAAAAGTGTCCAGGATTCTGAACAGGGTATTTTATACCCCTTAGGCTGCCAGATTCCTATGGAAATCCCAAATTACCAGGAGCTGAAAAGGGAGGCTTATCTCATGGCTATTGAGAAGCTGGAAGAGGAGTATTCTAAGGATGAACAAATCCTAAAAAGGATAAAAGTCTACAAAAATAGACACTTGTTTAGGAATTAGTGCACCACCCATTCTATAACAATTTCAATAATTCTGGAAATTTGATTATAAAAGAAAAGTTAATATACTCCAACGAATGGTTGGATAATGCGTTTGAGTTCTCGATATGAAAATCAAAAAAGACTTGCACCTTTTGGCTCACTCTCGCCGGGGGCTTTTGTTTCCATTGTATTTAGGCATATTGGGATATACGCCAAGCTGATTTCGGCTCTGTAGAAAATCCCGCTCCGCTCGCATAGTGCCTGCTCGCCTTTAGGAGTTTTTCTCTGGCATGACATCCCATAGAGTTTCCCCTGTCATGCTCATTGAGCTTTCAGCAAGGCTCGCACATTGGCACTATGCTTATTTTCTACAGAGCCGCTGATTTCAAAAACTTTATAAGCGGTACTGGCATTCTCTTCCAAAAAGAGGTTCTTAGATTTGTGTCGGTTTTGTTAAAGGATGGCAAAGTATACTTCAATATCCCAGCAAACTAGGGCATTTTATCGGGCTCCACAAAGGTGGAGGCTCGATGCAAAAATGACAGGGCTGCCATGGACAGAATCCACTGCCCTTGTGAAAGCTAGATTAGCTTGGTTTAATCTTTTTGGCTCCATAACCGGACAAGGTGCAGAAATGGGAATGGAAGCCATTTATACCGATGGATTAGTTGATGAACCGATGGGCGGTAATGACTATGGTCCAGCTTACCAAGATTTAGTCACATTGGAGAACAGGCTATTTAAGGGAATTCTGAGAGGATTTCATGCTTGGAAAACACCAAAAGTTCTTCATCGGATAGGGTATTCTAGAGGTGAGGAAATAAGAGACCTTACGTTATTTGGCAGGTCCGGCGCATTTCAAGTTATTCCTTTTGATGAACAAAATGCATATCGTAGAGATACAGCAAGTATGGTTGGGGACAGGAAGCAATCTTTGGAAGAAGCCATGGCGTTTAGGTTTATGGAGGTAATGAAAGAAACCCCATATGCAACATTCCTGTTGCATAGTTTTGGAACTCCTGTAGATTTCAGTCTCTCTCATCTTATCTCCTCTTTAGGGTACAATCCCATTGCAGATCGGTCGTTGTGTGTACCTGAACGCCAAACAGGAAATCTCAATACTTTATCGGTTATTGAAAATTTAACTGAGCTAGATATATGTAGCTTAGTCTTCAAGAATGCAAAAAGATTTGATCTAGACGAAGCTTACTCCATGGAGAGAGCAAGAAGAGCTTTCGCATACCCTCTGGAAAAGGACACTGCGCAGTATTTTGTATTGGTAAATACCAAACTTATGGCAATCAACAATCGGAGAGGGATAAGGGCTGCTGTCCGCCAAGCAAAAGAAAAGCATCCGAATCAGCCTTTGCTCATTCATAGGATGGGATCCAAAGTTGACTTTAGCTTAGCCGAACAATTGCTGCAAGAAGATATATGGGATCAAGACGAATGGGTAGAACGGAAAGAGGAAAGAACCCCTACAGGTGTTCCGCCAATAGAAGATCTTTTTGACTAATTTCCTTAGTATGCAAATCATGTACTGGCCTATTAAGGCCTGAGTTTTCAAGAACCGCAACCTGCCATTTCTTTCAGAAACATATAAAAATCAATGCCGCCATCCCTGCACATAAGGGCCTGTAGTCTAGCGGCTATGACATTTCCTTGACGTGGAAAAGGTCGCAGGTTCGAATCCTGCCAGGCCCATTCAGAAAGCCAACAATGGCGCTGGTCGGGCGGGGGTCGGTTTGAGCTTCGCTCGAACTAACGAACGAAGTGAGATTATCCCTGCGGGGTGCCCGACGACGACCGAAGTCCACAAAAACCGAAGGTTTTCGGGATGCCGAAATCACGAATTTCGTGCAGGAGGATAGTCGCCATTATTGTTGGCAAAGCAAAGTAAGAAGGAAAACACACAATACTTGACTTAACCGCGATAAGCAAACTTTTAAAAGAAGCAGATATTTAGAAGCTAAAATGAAAAAAGGAGGTATAGTGTTATTAATAGCATTGCTTCTTCTTGTGCCTATTATTTCAGCAGAAACCAAGATATTCTCCGGCACTGTCACCGGAACATCAAGGCTGAACATCAGCAGCCAGATATTTGAGTTCAGAATCCTTGAAAGCGCAGCGCTTAAAGCGCAGCGCTTGTATCTATCGGCTCAACGGGCTCTATAGTCAGGGAAGGGGACTGTGAGATTGACAAAGGCTATAAAGCATGCATAGACTCGATAAAATTCAGCTATAAGAACCTCTCCACCTATGAATATGTCTATGAGGCAGCCGCAACAATATACGAAAGCAAGCCCTCAATAAAGCTTTTAAAAACTTTCTCGTCTGATGAGCTTCTTGTCGGTGAGGAAGCATCAGCCGAATTAACAATAAAAAATGAAGGGAGCATTGGGGCTGACGGCCTTGCTGTCATTGAATCATATCCTGCAGAGATTCAGGTTTTTGATGTTAGCACATGCAAATCAGGCAGCAACGCCATCCAGTACAATGGAAAGATCGGGGCTGGGCAGGATATTATCTGCAAATACAAGATTAGGGCATTATCCCCCATAACCTACAAATCCGCAGCAAATGCATCCTATTCCGGGGCATCAGGCAGCGGCTCCGCAACTTACAGCTACGAGATTAAAGTGCTGAACTATTCATTACTGCCAAGCCTTTACATAAAGCCTAGAGCCATTGAATCAGGAGACGAGTTTTCTGCCGTGCTTTCGCTTGAGAACATAAATGAAGAAGAAGCTGTAACTGTAACTTCCCTCACACTTAAAATGCCACAGGGAATAAAGCTGCTTTCAAAGCCTTCAGGGATGAATTTCAACAACAACATGCTCTCATGGAATGGCGCCCTTGAGCCTAATGAGCTTTTGAACCTGACGCTGAAGCTTAAGGCTGAGCGCACTGGCCCAAAAGAATTTGAGCTTGATTACTCATTCAGGGAAAAGTCCTTTTTCAGGACACTGGAGAAAAAGTTCAGCATTAATGTTACCTGCGGCTGCCCTGTACTCAACTACATTATAGGCACGCTTTCAGAAGGCAAAAGCGCAAATTTTGAGGTCTTTGCTGAAAATTCCGGTGAAAAGCAGTTTAATAATCTCAGGGCATCATACTCAACAGACATCCCGGGAATAAAGCCTGAAGAGTTCAATCTGGGGGAGATTGGCAAATACTCAAGGAAAAACATACTTAAAGAAAGCATACCCAGCCCAAAAAAAGGAGAAAGTTATTTCTTTGATGCGGTCATAAGCTATGAAAGCGATACAGAGGAGCGGTTCTATGTTAAAAGGAAAATTATAATCAGCTATGATTCCGCGATTGCACAAGAAAACAGGGCAATAGAGCCTGAAGAAGCGCAGAAATCAAATACAGAAAATCTGCAGATTGAAAAATCCGATGATGCTCCGGAAGCAGATTCAGCCACAGAAGAGCCTCTGCCGGGCAGCCCAGTTGTGCTTGAGGGCAAAAGCAGCAGCTTGACTCCGGCAATAATCATCGCCGCTGTAATTGTGCTGATGTTTC
Source organism: Candidatus Woesearchaeota archaeon (assembly GCA_018303185.1). Classification (GTDB taxonomy): domain Archaea; phylum Nanobdellota; class Nanobdellia; order Woesearchaeales; family GW2011-AR4; genus JAGVYR01. The sequence goes on from JAGVYR010000049.1 coordinate 4,614, forward strand.
TTCTTGTGCTCCTGAGGGTGTTCAGGCGCCACAAGAGCAAAGAAATCAAAATTGAGAGGCCAGAGCTTAAGGAAAGCAGGGAGCCAAGGCAGGATTATATTCTGGAAAAATAAAAACGCCGACACCCGGCACAGAGCAAAAAGCTATAATCCGGTGCCTCTGAAAGCACTAATATTGGCTAATTAAAGCTTGGTAAACTTTCAGGTTACTATCCTTTCCATTCAAAGATAATTAACATACACCTTGAAGAATTTCTCATAAGTCTTCTTGTATTTCTCAATCAGGAAGCGGTGCAGCTTGTCCTCATGGCCCCTGTCAAACGCCTCAAGGCAGCTGAAATAAGAAAGCCTTTGGCTTTTCCTTATTATTAATGGAGGGTAGCAATGGTTCAGCAGCATGATGTTTATGAGCAGCCTGCCTGCCCTTCCGTTCCCATCCTCAAAAGGATGTATTTTTTCAAATTTGCCATGGAATATTGCGACCCTTTGCAGGGGATGCATATTCTCATTCTTATGGTACCATTCCATTAAAGCGCCCATCTCCTCTTCAACTCTCTCAGGGGGCGCCGTCTTGACATTCCTTCCCAGCAAAAAATTTGGCAGTTTCTTAAAGCCGGAAGCGACTCCAGTATTCTTCACAAGCACCTTATGCAACTTTATAATGTCCTCTTTCCTTATCCTCAGCCTGTTGCCAAATACAAGCTCCATGGCCTCCCTTGTGTTCAGGGTCTCATATATTTCCCTGAGGTCTTTTCCCTCAATAGCCTTTTTCTCATGCAAAATCATGGTTACGTCTTTCAGCGTTAGGGAGTTCCCTTCAATTGCGTTGGATTCATAGGTGAAATTGACAGTGAACCTGTCTATTATGTCCTGCAGCTGCTTGCTGCTCAGCTTCTTAACAATCTCCTTATAGCCAAGCCTTACCTCTTCCAGCCTCTCAAGCAGGTGCTTGTTGAATATAGCGGATTTTTTGTAAAATCCTGAAGCAAAAACTATTAATTCATTAGATACCTTGGAATCCAGAATCTTCCTGTACTTGCTGGTATCATATTTCCTGCCGGGGCTGTAATTTTTCAGGTAAACAGAGAATTTTTTTACTTTCCCGCCAGGCAGCCTTACCGAGCTTTCCAGGTAATGCCTTTTTACCCCTTTTATCTTTTTCTCGCTGATGAATGCCATAATGCAAGATAACCCTACAAATATATAAACATTGTTATTTTGTAGGGTTACATAAAGGATACTTGAATTGTACCGTCGGATAATTACGCAGGGATAAAAAGCTAAAAATTATCGAAGTATCCCACTTTGATGTTGTTAATACTGTCTTCAAACGTCTTATTAAAGAAAAATGGCGTATATTTTCATGAGGGAAAGATCCAAAAGTAAACAACACTAAACTGACGCACTTAGAAAATTATAATCCTAATATTTTAACTACTAGTAAATAAATAAAACGCCGACACCCGGATTTGAACCGGGATATCCTTTCGGAAATCAGCTGTTTCTGGCTGGAACTTCAAAGTTTGATTTCCCGCCGCTCAAGGCTGACGCAATGCCGGATTATGCGATGTCGGCATAAGAGTGTTAGCATTCGAACCGGCACTATTTTCTAGAATTTGCTTCTTATTTAAAACTATTTGTTATTGATCTGCCTATATAGAGTATTTACAATACGAATTGGCGATTTAATGCCTTTTTTATAGATTATAGGTAAAATAACATTTTATTACAATAAATTATACTATATCATGCCATTATACTGAAAAAAGACATTAAAAACTCTTAAAACTCACTAAAAGCTACTATTAATCCCTTAAATATGCACACTTTACTTATAACTTCTTTATTCAAATAGGATTATCGTCTACAAACATGGAAAAAAACCGAAAGATTTATAAATTGACCCATCATCCCCTATATAAATTTTATTGTGATTTGTTGATTATTTCACAGTAAGATTTCATATCAGAAGGGGTGGCTTGAGTTAAATAATTTTCGAAAGGTGGTATCAAGATGGCAGAACTCGTAAAAAAATGCCCGGAATGCGGCGGAATAAACCTGAACTGGAACAAGGATAGGGGCGAGATTATTTGCAAAGACTGCGGCCTTGTCATTGAGGAAAAGATGGTCGACTTCTCGCAGGAATGGAGGGAGTTTGACAGCGAGGACGGAGAGCGCAGGAGAAGGTCAGGAGCTCCAATGACTTACACTCAGTACGACCAGGGCCTTGGAACAGAAGTAGGCCAGAAAGCTGATCTTCTGAGGCTGGAAGGAAGGGACAGGAACAAATTCTTCAGATTGAGGAAATGGCAGTCAAGGATTTCAACAGCTATTGAAAGAAATCTGAAGCTTGCACTTGCAGAGCTGAAGAGGGTTTCATCTTATCTGAAGCTGCCGAAGTCAGTTGAGGAGGAATCCGCAAGGATTTACACTCTCGCTGTACAGCGCGGCTTGGTAAGGGGAAGAAGCATGGAATCTGTTGTCGCAGGCGCATTATACGCTGCATGCAGGCGCCATGATGTCCCAAGAACTCTGGATGAGCTTTCAGAGGCTTCCGGAATCGAGAAGAAGGAGATTGGAAGGACTTACAGGTTCGTTACAAGGGAATTGGGGATAACAATACTTCCAAGCAATCCTGCAGATTACATAGCAAGATTCGCTTCCGCACTTAAGCTATCGGCAGAAACCCAGAGCAAGAGCATTGAGATACTCGAGAAGGCGCAGAAGGCCGAATTGACTTCAGGCCGCGGCCCAACTGGAATTGCAGCCGCTGCCCTTTATGTTGCAGCCCTTATGCACGGAGAGAAAAGGACTCAGAGAGAAGTAGCTGATGTTGCCGGCGTTACTGAAGTTACAATCAGGAACAGGTACAAAGAGCTTCTTGACGAGCTTAAGCTTGACAAAGAGCTTAAGAAGAAGAAAGGCAAGAAGAGGAAGTAATTTATTTTTTATTTTCATATTAGTTTGAAAAAAAGGGTCTGGTTATACTACTAATGGAGGGAGAAATATGCCAGCAATGACAACAGAACCAGCTTTTAGCAGATACAAAGGCGTAGTCGAAAGAACGGATACTCTCATGGGGATTTAAGTTTAGTAGTGGATAAAATTGGAACTGCTTATGCGCTTGCGGCACACTTTGCTGATGAAGCGAATATTAAAAAATCTTTAGGACTGAATAAAGGTCAAGGTTTTGAGGTGAAATACAACCGTGGTGATGCCAAGGGCACAATACGTGCATGGGAAAACCCTGAAGGCGGAACGAACGTGTTGATATCACCCGAATACGTTACACCAACAGAATCAATAGCAAGGACATTGGGGCTTATCGACTAAATTTTCATGATTATTTTTTTTGTATTGACCTTATTTTTCTTTATTTCAACTCCTTCTCTTCTCAGCATCTTAATCTTCCCCTTAACCCCCCCCTTTCCGGAAAACCCCCCAATTGAGCCGTCAGAATTCACAATCCTGTGGCACGGCACCTTGGGAGCATAGGGATTGCATGCTAGGGCAGTGCCGACAGCACGATAAGCCTTTGTGCCAAGCTTATCAGCAATCGCCTTATAGGTAGTCACCTTCCCTTTAGGCACTTTCCTGCACACTGCATACACTCTCTCCTGGAATTCTGTTGGCATTTTATTCAATAGTTTTTATTATTTTTTTAAGGTTTTCCTTGCTAATGCTTTTTTTGTATCGCTTTGACGATAATATCATTTTTTCTTTGTTTATTGTTATCCCTCTGCCCATTAAAACCCCTGAAATACTTCCTCCGATCAAGTAATCGCAGAACTGCGTCACATTTCCCGGCTTAATGGTTTTCCTGCACCTTTCAAAGTCTATAAGGTAAGGCTTGCCCTTCTTGTCAATTATAATATGCTTGTGCGGGTGCGACATCTCCTCTTTGTTGATATTGAGCCTGTCCATCTCAAAAAGCTGCAGGAATATTTTGTTGATTATTTTTATTATATCTTTTTTATCATTGATTTCTAAATATTGCTCAATTAATTTTCCATCAATAAATTCCCGGACTACAAAATCCACATCTGAGAGCAAAAACTTCGGACCAATGCCTCTTTTATTCAAAGCCTTCAGAAAATTTGCCTCATTCTCAATCCTTGAGACAGCCTTGCTTTCGGGATTATTGGTTTTTATCGCAATCTTTTTCCCTTTCAGAAAACCTGTAAAAATAAAGCCTCTCTTCCCCCTGCTGAAATAATGTACCTCCCTGATGCCTTTTTTCTCAAGCCTCTTCAAAAGCTCAGATTTTCCAATCTCATACACGAAAAGCTGCTCAAAGAAAATGTTCTGCTCCTCAAGCAGCTTAAGCTCCAGAAGATTGTTCCTTATAAATTCTTCAACTTTCTCCTTTTTTGTCAAGGACGAGAAGAGCAGCAATATTATACCGTCTTTCTTCAAAAACCCATTCACGCCATCCAAAAATCTCTCTACAGTCTCATATCCCTTTTTTCCGCCCTCAAGCGAAAGGTCCTTCACTTTAAGCTCCTGCGGAAGGTAAGGCGGATTGAAGATTATGGTGTCAAACTTTATTTTCTTTAATTTTGGATTCTTTTTAAATATTGAAAAAAGGTCTGATTGAAAAAACTCTATTTTCCTGTTCCTGACATGCTCCCTGCAGTGCTCAATGACCTCTTCCTGTATGTCAACTGCAATAACTCTCGAAACTTCAGGCCTAAGCGCAGCTGTCAGAGCCTGTATGCCGGAGCCTGTCCCGACATCTAAAACAACTCCTTTGGCAAGCACCCTTACATGCTTCTCCAATAGGGTTGAGTCTTCCCTCGGCTGGTAGACTGAATCACAGGCTGGCATTGTGTTGCATGAGTTTTATAGTTTTTAATCTGCTTCGCAATTTTAGTCCGAGGCTCGCTTTCATACATAGCGCTCGCCTCGGGTTTATAATAAATGGACTCGGCGGGACTCCCAAATCCCAAGGGATTTGCGGTCTCCCTTGAGGATATTTGAACCCGCAGCCTCTTCCCTGCGAAGGAAGCATCATATGCGGCGCGTAGCGTTGCATGCAAGCGAATTGCAGGGCAATTCTAGCGCGTAGCCGTTAGACCACGAGCCCACAGATAGGAGAATCAGCATGAGGTTTTTTAATTTATTGCTTTGCTATGGATGACACTGCCTTTACCAATTCCTTCGGCTCTCCAGAAAACACAACTTTCTCCTTTTCACCATTCTTGTCGCATATCTCTATGACTTTATCCAGTATTTCAGTTATGCCTCCTGAGCCCTTCAGAATGCCTATTGGCTTCTTTGCATGGAAAGCTATTGTGAACTCATTTAATGTCCCAATCTGCCCGCCTATTATGATTGCGGCATCTGCCTCTTTCACAAGCGCAAAATTCCTTCCCGGAATCCCAAGCCCGGTGAATTCAATCTCAGAAAAAGCATCTGTAGGAAACTTATACCTTTCGGTATGCTCTCTTTTGTCTTTTGCAGGGCTTATCCCGAAAACTTTGCCCAGAACACTGAAACAGCCCTTTGCGGCTTCATAGGGGTAGCCGTTGCATGCTCCTGTTAAAAGAAGAATTCCGTTGGACGCAATTTCTTTTCCGATATTAAACGCTTTTTCCGCTGTTTCTTTATCAGTATTATCCCCTGCGCCGCAGACAGCGATTTTCATAATGGAAAGATAGATTAAAATTATATAAACCTATTGTATCTCGACATCGCAGCTGCAAAGCTCCTTGAAGCGCACTGCATCATCCAAAGTGCCAACAACATCGCCGTAATGGTAAGGTATGGCCTTTTTCGGATTGATTTTCTTGACAGCCTTGGCAGCTTCCTCAGCAGTCATCAAGTAAGTTCCTGATACTGGCATCAAAGCAATATCAATGCTCTTAATCTTCTCCATCTCCGGAGTGCAGTCGGTGTCGCCGGCATAATAGATTCTTTTGCCGTCAATATTTATTATGAACCCGAGCCATCCGCTTTCCTTTTTGTGGAATTCCTTGCCGATATTATACGCAGGCACGGCTTCAACCACAATCTTGCCGATTTCAATCTTTTGCCCGGGCACAAGCTCTTTTGCCACTTCAAACTCTTTTGCAGCATCCCTAGCTGCAATTATCACAGTGTCATCTTTCTTTATCTTATTCACGTCTTCCTTTGAGAAATGGTCGAAATGGCTGTGCGAAATAAGGATTATGTCCGCTTTCACCGGATTGCTCAGCTTCCATGGGTCAATGTATATTGTCTTGCTGCCGTCAATCCTGAATGATGCGTGCCCCAATCTCTTTACTTCAACCATCTTGCTATAGGCTATGGATTGATGTTTTATATAATTTGCGGATAGAACCAAGTAATTTATTTCTTCATCCTGAGCAGCCTTACTTCTTCCTTCAGGAGCTTTGTCTCCTTTATGTGCTCCCTCATTATGCTGCCCAGCTCTTCCTTAATGCTCTCATTGCTGTCTGTCAGTATTACGATAAAAATCAGGAGCAGCCATAAAAACACAGCAATCAGGAACTGCCATGACACAACAGGCTCGTTCAGGTAAACCCTGTTGATGAACCAGAAGCCGAAGATGCCGACCAGTATCCCGACAATAAGCAGGAGCTTTTCAAATATTGTCGCCCTTTGGAACTTGCGGGCTATGTTTCTGAACATAAGGCGCCTTTTTCTTATACCTAAGAATTAAAGTATAAATACCTTTTTGTTTTGCTACGCTGCCCTGAGGGCATTCTGGGCGATATAGCTCTTAATAGCGCCAATATCCGAAGGCATTCTTTCGTACTTTTGCTCTCTTTGCTCAAGCCCCTTCCATTTTTCTGGCCTCTCCGGAACTTTTATCCCCGCTTCAGCAACGGAATCTTCGAATTTGAGGTATCTGGCGGTTTCAAGGAATATCATAGGGATTCCTTCCTCCTTATACTGCATGCCCACCGCAACCCCAGCTGCAGTGTGGGGGCATATAATCCTTCCTGACATGTTGTATATGTGGCGTATGGCCATTATTCTTTGGTCATGGAGCGAACAACCAGAGACTATTCCGGCGTTCTGGGCTTTTTTAAGTATCTCAGTGCCTCTCAAGTCAATTAGGCCTGTTTTTTTAAAGTTATCCATATAGGATTTCAAAGCCTGAGGGTTCCCAATGGCATCATACAAAAACCTTTCAAAATTTGAGGCAACTGCTATATCCATAGACTGGCTGTTTGTTTGTAATACTTCACTTTTTTCCCGTTTTCTATAAACTCCAGTCTTAAAAAATTCATCGAGTACATTGTTCTCATTGGTTGCAAGCACTGATTTGTTTATTGGCAGCCCCATCTTTCTGGCAATATAACCAGCAAGAATATCTCCAAAATTCCCTGTAGGGACTGCAAAATCCACCTTCTGCCCAACTTTTTTTACTGCTGCAAAATACGCTTTGAAATAGTACACTACTTGGGCTGCTACCCTTGCCCAATTGTAAGAATTTACAGCACCGATATGGTATTCTTTCTTGAATACAGCGTCCTCACTTATTGCCTTGGCGATATCTTGGCAAAGGTCAAAATCTCCATCAACCGCTATATTGAACACATTCGGGGACAATATTGAATATCCCTGAGCGGTCTGGAAAGTGCTCATCCTTCCAAATGGAGTAAGCATGAATATGTTAACATTTTTCTTTCCCATAGTCGCATATATGGCTGCTGTGAAAGTGTCCCCTGAAGAAGCACCAACAATATTTAAGAAATCTTTTCTCTTTTCAAGCGCATATTCAAAAAGATTCCCAAGCAACTGCAAAGCCACATCCTTAAATGCTAATGTCGGTCCGTTTGAAAGTTCAAGAATGAAGAGATCATCCATGATTGCTGCTGCAGGAGTAATCTCTTCCGTACCAAATACTTCTTTGGTATACGTTTTTTTGATTATACCCTCTAAATCAGCAGGAGGTATATCCGAAGCAAACCTCTGCAGAAGCTCAAATGCAATATCATTATAAGAAAGCTTGCTCAATTTCTCCAAATCTGAAAATGAATAGTGCGGCAATGAATCGGGAATAGTCAAGCCGCCATCAGGAGCAAGGCCCTCAATCAGTACATCAGAAAATGTTGCCGGTGCCATTCCCCCGCGTGTACTTATGTATTGCATCACACCAAGGGCTGAAGCCAGATTTATAAATATTTCTTAATTTTTCCCCAATAAGTAAGAACAAATTTCTATAATACGCCCTTACAAAGCTCTTCAGCAGCCTTCTTCATGTCCTTGGCTTCATAGATTGCCCTGCCGACTATTGCGTGCCATCTTTCTCCTGCTGCTTTTGCTCCGGCTTCTATTGTGCCTCCCTGCGCGACCAGCCCGGGAGAGTAAAACACAGGCTCCTTTACTCCCTTCGCCTCTATAAACTCCCTGTACTCCATGATTTTTTCCGGCTTATTGCCCGGCACCACAAAATCATTCACTCCTAATTCAGCGGCAACCTCGTATATCTTAAGTGGAGCAAGCTCCTTGATATAGCCGCCGTCATTCTCAAGATAGGCTTTATGGGTCATGTCCCCTCCTACAATCACGCCTAATTTGGCCTTTTTGCATGCCTCAATCCACGCTTTCTCTGTCTCAGGCCCCATGACTGGAAAAAGAATGACAGCATCTACGCCTTTAACCGCTTCTGCAAACCTGCTGCCCATGTCGGGGATGTCTGTCGCAGCTTTCTGATGATCGTATATTACCGAAAGTTTTGAATTCTTCCTTATAGCGTCAACAACCTGCCCGATGCCGAATTTCAGGCAAAGCTCAAAGCCTATCTTGTACGCGCCTATGCCTCCAACATCTGCAGTTTCACTGACAAGCTTCGACAGCATTTTCAGGTCTGAAACGTCGCAGCTTGGTATTATGCTTCTTTTTGCCTTTATTATCTGCATTTTACCCTCTCCAGCCTTCAGGATTTTTGTTCCACTTCAATACAATCCCTTTGTCTTCTTTCTTTATATAGCCTTTGCCTGAGGCCACTTCAACCAGCTCTGAAAAATCAGAAAGCGCAATGAGCCTGCATTTTTCCTTTTCAAAAGAGCATCTTGCCTTTTCCATGCCATAAGTAAAAATAGCTATGCAGTCGCTGACAACGCCGCCTGCCTCTCTGGCAGCCCTGACAGCATTTAAAGAACTTCCGCCGGTGCTTACCAGATCCTCAACTACAAGCACTTTCTGCCCTTTTTCAAGCTTTCCTTCAATCAAATTCTCTTTTCCATGGTCTTTGGAGCTGCTCCTTATGTATATCATGGGCTTTCCGAGCTTTTCCGCAATCCACGCAGCCCATGCTATGCCTGCAGTTGCTGTTCCGGCAATTACATCAGCATCCAGCTCATTTTTCTTGATTGATTCAATATAGAAATCAACTATTGCCCCCCTTTCCTTCGGATACGAAAGTATTATCCTATTATCGCAGTATATCGGGCTTAAGATTCCGGAAGCGTATTTGTAAGGCTTTTTAGGGCTTAAAGTGACTGCATTCAGCTTCAGAAGAATTTCCGCAACTTCTTTTTCATGCGCCATATTCTACCTCTTTAGCCCTTATGTTTTTTATCTCTTTTCCGTCAAACACAATATTTCCGTTGACAATTGTCATCACTGGCCACCCTTTCAGCTTCCATCCGTTGAATGGGCTCCATTTGCACTTTGTCTCAAGTTCTTCATTCTTCACTTCCTTCACAAGAGGCATGTCCACAATTGTTAAGTCTGCATCATATCCTTCTTTTATAAAGCCTTTGCTTTTTATTTTAAATATTTTTGCAGGATTCTCGCAGCATAGCTTTACAAGTGTCTTGAGCTCAAGCCTGCCTTCGTTGACAGCATTCAGCATAAGCGGCAGCATTGTCTCAAGCCCCGGAATTCCGTATGGGAAGCTTACTTTTCTTTTCTCTTCCAGCAGATGAGGGGCATGGTCAGTGCCTATGGTATCCACAGTACCTTCCCTTATGCCTTTCCAAAGCGCTTCCTGATCCCTCCTTGCTTTGAGCCTCGGCTTCATTTCCGCAAGGCTTCCAAGCTTTTCAGCATCTTCAGAAGTGAGGAAAAGGTGCTGCGGCGTCACTTCAACAAGCACATTGTTTTTTGTTTCATGGTCTTGTGTAAACTGCAACTCTTTTTCCGAGCTTACGTGGCAGAAGTAGGCCTTTTTACCGGTTTTTTTAATTATTTCAATGATTTTTTTTATATTGTCCCCTTCTGCATGAAGTGCAATCATCCTTCCCGTCTTGAAGATATCCTCAATAACGCCCAAATCCTCAATCTTCAAATCCCCTGTCGTCGGGTCCATGTATATTTTGACAGAAGCAATGTTTTTTGCATTTTTTATCTCATCTAAATTATCCAATGTCGAGCCGAAATGAAAGCCGTAGTTCACAACGCTTTTCCTTGCCAGCCTTCTTTTTTCCTCAAGCCTCTCAGCATTTGTTGTCGGCGGCATTGTGTTTGGCATGTCAAGGAATGTGGTTATGCCTCCCTTTGCAGCTGCCCTGCTGCCAGATTGAAAATCTTCCTTGTGTGTAAGCCCCGGCTCCCTTATGTGCACATGAGGGTCTATGATGCCGGGTATGACAATTTTGCCCTTTGCATCAATAACTTCCTTTGCCTGCACTTCAGAATCAGTTATTTTCCTTATTTTTCCGCTTTCAATGAAAATATTCTTTGCTGTTAAAACGCCGTTCTGGTAGATTCTGCCGTTTTTTATTAGCAATGGCATTTTAATGGGCTTTTGGAGCATGGTATTCCGAAAGCGGGACTTTCCTGCAGCTTTTCAGCCTTGCTTCTTTTCCGAAATCTGAAAGTTTCTTCAGTTCTTTTGCATTGAAAACGGGGCCATCGACGCAGACAAACTTTCCGTTCAGGGCGCATTTGCCGCATATCCCGAATCCGCAGCTCATATGCCTCTCCATTGAAACTTCGCAGCCAACTTTGTATTTTTCGCAGATTTCCGCGACCTTCTTCATCATCACTTCAGGCCCGCAGGTGTAGACAATCTTTATTTTATTTTTATCTTTTTTACTGCTTTTTTTGTTATTGCTGTTTTTTAATGCTTCCTCCAGAGCTTCTGTTGTGAAACCTTTCCTTCCAAAACTGCCGTCGTCAGTGCAGTAGGTTATTCTTTTATTCTTGAATCTTTTGGTGTAAATCAGATGCTCTTTGCTTCTTGCTCCGTAAATAATTTCAGGATTTTTTAAAAAATCAATCAGCGTGCTTACAGAGGACATCCCCACTCCCCCCGCCACGACGCAGGCATTCTCCTTTAAAGTGAAGCTGTTGCCGTAAGGCCCGAACAGCCCAACCTTGTCGCCTTTCTCAAGCCTGTCAAACTCTGCTGTGAAAGGGCCAACTATTTGCGATGTAAAGCCAAGCTCGCCTTTGCTTTTGTAAGATACAGCGAAAGGCTTTGCATCAATCCCGGGAATCCAAACCATGTAAAATTGGCCGGGCTTCACATCATCATTGCACTTCACAAAGACTGTCTTCTGCCCCTTTCCTTCCCTCACTGCCCCGACTATAGGCAGGACTTTCGGCATTTCGGTCTTGTTCAGTTCTAGGCTTAGCATGTTTTATTGATATCCTGATTTTTTATTATTGAAAAGTTATCGATTGCTTTTGTATTTCTTTTGTTTTTTGCTGTTTTTCTTTATTGTTACTCCGTTCTGTTTCTAAAAACTTTAATCCTTTGGCATCTTGGCGCCGCCATTGCGCGGCGCATCAATGCGGCCAAACATTTGGGCCGCCTAATTTTCCTCGTGTTTATTTTTATTGTTTTTCCTCGTACTCATTATTTTATTTGTGAGCGCACCCTCTGATTTCATCCAGATTTTTGACGTTATTCGTCTTCATCCATTCCTGCATCTCTTTGCATATCTCACCGAAGACTTCAATGCCTCGATAGTAAACAGCAGTCCCAACTCCAACAGCAGTTGCCCCGGCCATCACCATCTCAAGCGCATCTTTTCCATTGCTCACTCCGCCCGTGCCTATTATCGGGATTTTCACAGTGTCATAAATCTGGTAAACGCACCTTAAGGCTATGGGCTTGAGCGCAGGCCCTGAAACCCCTCCTATCTTATTGGAAAGTATGGGCTTCCTTGCGTCAATGTCAATCGCCATTCCCGAGGCTGCGTTTATGGCAGTTATCGCATCCGCCCCTGCCCTTTCGGCAGCGTGCGCTATCTCTCTTATATCGGCAACATTCGGGCTTAGTTTTATTGAGACAGGAATCTTTGTATTTTTCTTCACAGCCCTGGTTATCTCCATAGTCAGCTCCTTGTCAGAGCATATGGGTTTTCCATAATCTACATGCGGGCAGGATATGTCCACTTCAATCATTGCCGGCTTTAGTTTTGACATTTCACTTGCAACATGCGCAAAGTCTTCAGTCCTATAGCCGAAAATGCTCCCTATTACCGGAACAGAGACGTCATCCAGCCTCCTGAAATCCTTAATCGCATTAGAGATGCCCTGTCCTGAAAGGCCGATCGCATTCAGCATGCCTTTTTCCCAGACAATGATTGCAGGATTCTTGTAGCCCTGCCTTTCTTCGTGGCATAATGACTTTAATGTGACTGCGCCCGCTCCCGCTTTTCCAATACGGTCCACGCCTTCTTTAGTAACGCCGAGAATTCCTGAAGCTAGCACTGTAGGATTCTCTAGCTTGATTCCGCAAAGTTTTACCCCCAGCATTTTACAAAAGCCTGATGTCCTCTTTCTCCATGACCCTTTCGCAATAATGGCACTTTATCTTCAAAGGATCCTTGCTTATGACATAAAATTCAGTGTCGGATTCTTCATTATTCGTTATGCAGTTAGGATTTGAGCATTTTATGGTGTTGTGAAGGCTGTCGGGTATCGAAACCCTGAGCTTTTTTATGACCTCAAAGTTCTTAATTATGTTTACAGTGGCATGAGGCGCTATTATCGCAATCTTGTCCACTTCTTCTTTCGTAAGGCTTTTTCCCGCTACCTTCACAATGCCTTTAGTGCCCATGGTCTTGCTCGGAAGATTTGCGCCGACTGAAATGATTTTGCCGTGGCTCTCAAGCTTTAAAATCTCAGCAACCTTGAAAGTGCTGTCGCTGGGTATATGGTCTATTACAGTGCCTTCCTCTATTGCGCTGACTGTCAATTCTTTAGTCATTCTTTTTTCCCCAGCACTAAAGCCAATAATGCTTTCCTAACATGCACCCCGTTAGCAGCCTGCTGGAAATACGCAGCGTGCTCAGTATTGTCCAGGCTTCTGTCTATCTCATCAACTCTGTAGACCCCCTTGTATTTCTCATACTCTATTGGGTCGGCGAACCTTTCCTTCTGGATTCTTGTGGCATAAAGCACATCAAGCTTATCGCTTACCTTAAACAGGTTTTCCTCAACATAGTACTTTATCTTCAGCCTGTCAAGCTCTTCAAGGTAGCTTTTGGGCATTTGCAATGCCTGTGGAGCTATGAAGTAGAATGTAGGGTTGAAGTGGGACAATGCTTTAGTCAGGCTGTGCACTGTCCTGCCGTATTTTAAGTCTCCAAGCATTCCTATATGCAGCCCGTCTATTTTTCCCTTCACTTTTTGTATTGTGTAAAGGTCAAGCATTGTCTGTGTTGGATGCTGGTTTGCCCCGTCGCCCGCATTTATTACCGGCTTTGAGGAAGCTTCTGCTGCAAGCCTTGCTGCGCCTTCGAGAGGGTGCCTTACAACTATCACATCAGCATAGTTCTCAGTCATCTTCATAGTATCCCAAAGGGTCTCTCCTTTAGTGAATGAAGTGACTTTTCCGGAAGCAAATCCTATTACCCTGCCGCCAAGCTGCTCCATTGATGTTATGAAGCTCAATCTTGTCCTTGTCGAAGGCTCATAGAAAAGCGCGGCCATGATTTTTCCTTTCAGCAGGCCGTCATTAGGCTTTTTTTCAAGCTCCTTTGCAACCTTCAGGACATGAAGCAAATCCTGCTTGGAGAAATCGTTTATAGAAATTACATCGCGGTTTTTGAATCCCATCCTAAAAAAATATCAGAATTAAGGAAGTTTATAAATGTTGCTATTCCAGCGGCTCTGCCTCCTTTGAAGGAATGGATTGTATTAGCCTGAAGGCGTTTTTCGTGTTTACGCAGTCCGTAAACCTTAATTTGCCATCTTCTGCCGCCAATTTCAACTGTACCCAAATTGGGGACAGTTCAAGGGCAATAAACTCCCTGTCCTTAACTTTGTCCCAATACTGCCTTGGAGTTGGGCTGTCTGTAAGAACTTCAACAATATCAACAACAGAGTAAAACCATTCCTGATTATACCAAATCCTCCTGATTTTCTTGTCCTGAAATGCTACGGGAGCCTTGTCTTTGCCCATGCTTAATCCTCTGGGAAAAACTCCTTATTGAAACAATTATCGCACATTCCGTTGTGCCAGTCCTTGTTATGAGCTGAAATCTTAGCCTTGCATATCGAGCAGTTAAAGTTCATCTCCTCATCGTGCTTCATATGAAAAGTACGCATCTTTGCTTTCATGTCATCCGGGCCTAAAGTCTCGGCGAAAGAGCCATCTGACCAAATGCTTGGTTCTTCAACGTCTTTTCCGTCAAGTGTTTTTTGAGTCATTTCAATGAATCCTAGATAATTTTTTTTCCAATTTCCGTAGAGCTTGTGGACTTCCCCATTTATCTCATCTTCAATCCTTTTCAGGTTCCAGAAGCCTTTTTCGCTTTTCTTTTTCTGGCTCTTTAAGGTAATTTTCTCTGCTCACAACCGGTCTTTTCGTCTTTTTTTCTAGCTCAAGTCGTGCTTTTTTCGCTACATTCCCACCTTCCCTAGATGCTTTTTTGTGCTCAACGAACTTATTAGGGTCTTTTATGCGTTCAATCTCCGCAGTTGATGCTTCTCCTAGCATGGTAAATATGAGTTCTAAATCCCTCATATGGTCTCTTAGGTTTTCCTTTGTTAGCCCTTTTAATTTCTTGTACTCTGAAGAGGTCATGCCGAAAGTGGCTTTTGATATTTCCGCAGTGAGTATTGAAAAGTCCTCTTGGCTTTCAATTCCTCTCTTTTTCCATTCATCAGTCAAATCCTGTCTGACTGCTATTCCTCTCAGCCGTTTGTCAATCCACGATTTTGAATATCCTTTTTGCCCATAAATCTCTTTCATGCGTTCCTGAGCCAATTCAGGATTTTCTATTTCCTGCACTCGCTCATATCCAACTTTAGCTAGCCATCTCTTAAACGGTTCTGCGTTTCTTGATGGAATTGACTGGATAATCCTAAATATGCTTTCAGTATTGGCACAGTCTGTTTCTCTTAGCTTTCCATCTTCTGCCGGAAGCTTCAACCGGTGACAATTTGTCACCACTTCGCTTCCCTCTTCTCTTAGCCGTTGGCTCAGCTTGTTCCAGTATTTTCTTGCAGTATATGGGTCTTCTTGTTCCGTCAAAATAGCTACAATATCAATTACTGAAAAAAACCACAGGTTTTGATGCCAAATCCTCCTGATTTTCTTGTCTTGGAATACGATTAATGATTTTTCTTTTTGCATTTTATTTCCATTCTGTGCCTTTTCCGGATTTCTTGCCATAATCCACTATAAAATCAACCTCTATTTGGGGCTTTTCTGACTGCAAGAACATGTTGCTTACCATAACAACATTACATTTCTTGCATACGCCATAGACAATCCATGCCGCAGATTCATTATTATAATCTTTAGCATCAATTATCCTCATATCAAATTCTTTTCCGCAACAATGTTTTCCCGGAAACAGCTTAATTTCTTTCATTTAAGGCTATCAATTATCTTATTTGATTCTTTATTTGCACCTTCACTCATTGCCTTTAAAAAATTATTAATAGCAACATAAATTCCAGCGCCAAACATTTCTTCAGCCAGTTCTTTTTTGGACATTTCCTTAAATTCTTCTTTTCTTTCCTCCCATATATCTGGAAACAGCTCTTCAACCATTGAGCTTGTCATTGCATCCGGCATAGTATCCAACAGCTTTTCTTTAGGAATGTCTATATGCACTTTCGAGATGTCATCTGGAATATTTTTTTCATCCGTATTTTGAAAACATTCAAAACACATGTGTTTTTCTGACTCTTGGAGCATATTTTCGGGGCATTCCATATCACTTCCACAAAAGTTGCAATTGACTTTTACTGATTTGGCATCTTCATCCATTTAAATCACCTCAAATAATAATTGGCTAGGCTTATTTTCATCAATTCCCTTTTCAATAATCCCGAGCCTTGTGCAGATTATAAACCTGAAT
>JAGVYR010000050.1 GCA_018303185.1 Candidatus Woesearchaeota archaeon
GGGGCTTCATGCCCCTTCTTGCATATCGAAAACCTTTGGTTTTCGGGATGTTCCGAAAATCTTCGATTTTCGTTACATGTCAATTGGGCGCAACCAATTACGGGAACGCAGCCTCTTCATGGCGCTTCAGCTTCACGCCTTTGAAGATGCTAATCCCGAAAAAAAAACGAATTATTAACCACACTCGGGATGCCCCCTGCGGGGTGTCAAGTGAGCGAAGCGTCAGCCGCCGGAGCGGCGGCGTGCGGCATAGCGCTGGCAATCTGATTTAAACAAACAAAATAATTTATAAACTCATTTTTTCAGGGCACGGGTATGTGGGGATTTTTGAAAAAATATGAGGGCCAAGCGATTTAGGGAAAGATTTATATATTGTAATAAGCTGAATATCTTATATTAGTTGTATAATTTTTTTAACTTATGCACGAAAGCAACAGGAAAGGAAAGTGCTGACGGAAAAAGAGGCTCAGGTGCTGAAGCTGAGAAAGGAAGGCCTTACTCAGACAGAGATAGCCAAAAGGCTCAAAATATCCCAGCCGGCAGTTTCTTCTTTTGAAAGAAGCATTGCAAAGAAGGTAAAAGAATCCGTTGAACTTCTTGAATTCCTTAAGGGAATCGGCATGAAGCCGGAGGGGCTGCCAAGAAAATGAGGGTCATCTATATAGCCTCAATATCCATAGCAACATTGCTGGTAATTATAGCCGGCTCTTTGCTTCTGCTCATGCAGCCTGATGCAAGCCTTCCGCCACAGGCTGCGGCAAATATCAGGGCGGCAGAAAAGTCACTCCTTTCTGAAGGGGAGATATCTGTGTCATCATTGCTGCCAAAGTACGAATCCATGCAGATGGAATACTATTCAGGATTTAAGGAATGCATTGAAACGGCTCAAAGGATCGGCAGCAGCTTTGGAAGTGCATTCTCAGTAAATGTGCTTGGAAAAAATGACGCAGAGAGAAAATTCGGGGTTAAATTGGCAGCAGGGAACTATTTTGCCTATGGCGAAGTACAGGGCGATGCAGAAGTGTACAATCCGGGCGGCCAGTTCATAGACCGTGAGCCATTCACCGCATCATTTGCAGATGAAACTGCATGCTCGGAGATTGTGCTTAAGCACAGGATATGCAGCATGCTTAAAACCCCCCCTAAATCCTGCAGCAGTGCAGAACCCAGAACAATCCAAAAAAGCTCAGCTGCCTCAAAGGCTGCTGATTTTGCATGCTATGAACTGTGCAATGTCGTTTTCTATCAGGATGGGCTGCTAAAAAGCGAATACTGGCAGGGGCAGCCCTGTCCGCTCGTTAAGGGCTATGTTCCAGAAAAAAGCAGGGCTGCTGAGAGGATATGCCTCGGGAAGGGAAGCTGCGCTTCCAACTCAAATGACCTGGGGTGCTGTACAGAAAGCCAATGCGTGAGCAGCGGGAAATGCTACGACCCGTTTGAAACTGCGGATGCGGACAATGACGGAAATTCCGAAGTGTGCGTGAAGGATGAGAATAGGGGCGTTTGGCTTAATCCTGACATAAATCTTGAAGCGTGCATAGTGAATTATGAATGGATGGAGTGCAAAGGGAGCGAATGTGATTATGGCACAGATAATTACGACAGGAAGGGAAACGGGCTGTGCTGCGGGGATGATGCCGGGGAAAAAGCGGCTAAGTGCAGCGGAGGCATATGCGCATACCTTAACGAAACAGGCTCTGCCCGGGAAGAGCTTGCTGCCCAGGAAGAATTTGCGTGCTGCCCGGAAGGAGCCTGCAATTTTAACGGCAAGTGCTATGCGGAAGGGTGCGCATCAATAAAGCTTGAGTCGGGGAAAAGCATAGAGACTTACTGTCAGGATGGGAAATGGAAAGACCTTGATGAAGAATTCTGCAGTACATGCATGGGAAGAGATGCATGGTCAGGGTTTGTATGCTGCGGCGATGACCCGGGCGAAGGAAACCACCCTACAAGATTTGTCTATGAGAACCAATCCGGGCTTGAATCGGTAAGATACGATTTTTGCACCAATAAGCAGGCAAGTTGCGTGCTGCCTGAAAGCGATGTCGATTTCAAGGAAGGATGCTACCAGTTTTCAGGCAACAAATACCTTAACGGGGGCTATGCGTGCATTGAAAGCGTATGGAATGACCTTGACAGCGACCAGGGCCTGTGCAGCAAGTGCGGATTTGAATGGGAAAGCAGCTGCTGCGGAGATGACGACAATGAATTCCTTCTTAGTGGGGGGGATGGCAGTACAGCATGCTGCAGCTCTGAAAGCGACGTTGTAGTAAACGGAAAGTGCCTTTCTACAGTAAATTGCGGCAACGGCGAGATTGACGGGGGAGAGCAATGCGAATCTCCCGGCGCAAAAAACAGCCAATACTGCTCACAGGGCAGCGAGCAGTGCTTTGGCAAAAAGACAGGGGCAAGGGACAGCACAGGAGACTGCAGGGAAGACTGCTCCTGCTCCAAAGACACTTTTGACCTTGCCTGCAGGAAAGGCTCCTGCGGCGCAACGTGCAGCGCAGATTCAGACTGCGCAGCAGGTGAGGTATGCGACAGGGACAGCTGCGGGTGCAGGCCCAAAATGTTCTGCGGAGACGGAACAGTGCAGGAAAGAAATGATGACGACTGGATGGAGCAGTGCGAATCTCCCGACACGCTGTTTAATCCATATTGCAAAGGAGCCGACCAATGCTTCGGCACAAAAACAGGCATAAGGTACGAATACGGAAGCTGCGGAAGCAACTGCCAGTGCAGCTACAGCCCATTCGAAAAAATATGCATAAAAGGCTCGTGCAGCGCACAGTGCAACCAGGATGGAACAGGCTGCAGTTCTGGGGAAAAGTGCGACCTTAACACGTGCGGCTGCGTAAGATCGGATATTGCCTGCGGAAACGATATCTGCGAGAGCGGCGAGGAGTTTAACTGCCCGTCAGACTGCATAAAGGAAAGCTGCCCCGCAAAGGTTGAGATATCCTTAGACAGGGATTACTATGGCGCCAATGATACAATGCTTATAACAGTGCGTGTTTATGACAGCGAAAATAAACCTTTGCCAAACACCGGCTTTGATATGGATTTTCTTATAAATAAGGTATACATCGGCACTTCCGCTTACCTGACTAATGACGCCGGCCTGTATGAAACCAGAAAACAGGTTAAGGGCGGCACTACGGGAAGCATCGAATATATCGCCTATATAGCAAAAACGAAAAGGCCTGAATGCGGCACTATAGGAGACAGCGACACCGCCTTTGTCTTCTCTAGCGGGCGCTCAGCCTCCAGATTCAACCTAAGCAGATTTAGAATATTCTTTGAGCAGCAAAATGAAAGCGGCAGCTCAATGTGCGGAAACAGCAAGATTGAAGATGGAGAGGTGTGTGACGGATTTGGAATATGCAGAATTTCTTTATCCTGCGATTATGAAGAGCGTATCTATGACCCTCCGGAAGTATGCAGCAGCAGCTGCAGCTGCCCTGCTGACAGGAAGAGCGAGCCTGACAGCCAGGTTTACTGCCAGAACTGCGGCTTGCATTGCGGAGACGGGGTTGTGAACTGCAACGAGCAGTGTGAAAACGGCACTATAGCCATAGAAAATTTCTGCAGGAATGGAAAGCTGTATGACCGAACAGATTCCTGCAGCCAGTGCGCATGGCAGGATGACGGCCCTGAAAATGATGTGCTGGCTGACAGTTGCTTTTGCGAGTGCCCAATTAACCCCGGTACTTGCATAAGCGGCAATTGGATGGAATACAGGGAGAGCTATTCAGCGGGCTGTACATGGGGCGCATGCAATGCATGCAGCTGCGAGGATACTTATATAAAAGACTCAAACAAAGACGGCATAGAGGACAAGTGCAGCATTGAGCTATGCAGCAACAATTTTGACGACAATGACAACGGCCTTGTTGACATGGATGATCCTGAGTGCAGCATATGCGTAAACTGCGGAATAGGGCTCTTCAACCTTTGCGACAGGAATGAGTGCAGCAGTTTCGCCGAGAGCTGCTATTTCAATGCTAAGGCGGCAGGAGCCGGAAGCTGCAGCAGCTGCGCCTCAACCACTGCCTGCGAGGATTACGGCACTGATAAGGCATCATGCAGCTCTGACAGCTGCAGCGTGGGGAATTGCAAGTGGGATGGCGCAAATTGCTGCACTGACGCGGACTTGGACGGGATTTGTGATTCTGCCGACAACTGCCCGCTGGTTTCAAATTCCGACCAGAAAAACACGGACAATGACGCCAAAGGGGACTTATGCGAGGCATGCCCGCAGGAGCAGGCCCTGCTTGAGCCACAGGGCATTAGCGAAGAGATGTGCAGCGACGGGATAGACAATGACTGCGACGGAATCAAAGACTGCGCTGATGCTGACTGCGCCGGGATAAGCGGATGCTGCCAAAGCGCAGCCGACTGCATCCAAAGCGCCTGTACTGTTGAAGCATGCGTCTCGAACCGCTGCATACTTTCTCCGAGGCCGCTGTGCAACAATGAAGAATGCGGCTTTGGGCTTTATTGCAGCCAAAGCGGGATGTGCGAAAACCCAGACGCTTCCAAAGAGCTGTGCCTTTTATGCGCTGCTGACCTTACACTGAATGATGATGGGAAGGGATTTGGAAGGCCCCTTTTTGACATGAACGGCAGCATAAGCGGGCTTTGCTGCGGAGATGATCCGGGCGAGTATTATCTGTCGGACAAAGCATCAGGGTCAGAATCCTGCTGCAGCAAGGCTACAGACTGCTCCTATGGCGGCGGCAAATGTGCGGCTTCAGGCTCTCTGGTTGATGTGAACAGCACACTATTCTGCTCTTACAGCCTTATTGTCGAGTGCTCATCGCAATCCAATATAATCTGCTCAGAGGCAGGCCCCTCATATCAAAATTCAGAGGAATACCAAAGGACAGGGCAAAGCAGGAGATTCTGCACATTTGACGGAAAGGCATGGGCATGGAGGCAATTGTTTCCAAGCGAAGTGTGCAATGACAATGTTGACAATGATTGCGACAGGCTTACCGATTTTAAAGATACAGACTGTACAGTGGTTGGTGCGAAATGAAGGTTGCCATCTGTTTTGTGGACAATACAAGCCAACAATAAAAGCAGGGCATTCATCCCAATAAAACCGCGAGGCGAGCGCAATGCATGAAAGCGAGCCTCGCGACACACATTGCGGAGCTTATTGAAAACAAAGCATAGTTTCAAACAAAAAACTTAAGTGCGAACGATGGCAACCCGAATAAAATGAGGATTTCACACCAACCTCGACTGCACAAGCAAAAATTGACAGAAAAAGATGCAGCAGGATGCAAAAGATGCAGCAGGATGCAGCGGTTAAGCCCCCGATTAACCCATGATTAAGGCCAAGTTAAGCAGGAAATAACAGAAAAAGATCAAAAAATTGGGATTAAGAAATCTTTGAGATGGATTAAATGGCTGTAAAGCGCAAGGACCAGTACAGGCTGCTTGTAATATTTGGACTTTTGATAGCGGTAATCATGCTCGCAGTGATACCAGAAGGCATGCTCAGATTCCCTTCAATAATAGGCAAGGTAACTTCGACAGTGAGGATAGTGGGATCCTTTTCGCCTATATTTTCGCATGATCTGCCGAACATTACGATAAACCAGACCGATACGCTCTATATTGACGTAAACTGCACTGACCCAGACCCTTTGGATTATGCCACATACTCGGATAACTTTACGGGATTTGACATACACGAGACAACCGGGGTTATATATAAGAGCGGCTTCAATGAGAGCTTGGTAGGGAACCATACCATAAGGATAACATGCACGGATACATTCAACAATTTTACCAGCAAGGTATTCAATCTTGAAGTGCTTAATGAGAATTTGCCTCCGGTGCTTGACCCTATCGGGCCGCAGCTTGCGGAAGTAGACCAGGGATTCTATTTGGACGTTGATGCAACCGACAGTGACGGAGACAGCCTCACTTTTTTTGCCGCTACCTCCCTATTTGAGATAAATCCTGCTTCCGGCGTAATAGATTTTATACCCACTCTTGCCCAAGTGGGAAACCATACAGTGAACATATCGGTATTTGACGGTTTCCTTTATGACTGGGAGATTGTGTCTTTTGTAATTGTGAGGGGCCCATATTGCGGCGATAATGCGTGCAACGCGAACCTGAACGAAACCTGCATCAGCTGCAGCACTGACTGCGGGGAATGCCCTCCGCCTCCTGAGCAGGAGCCCGAGCAGCAGGAAGGGCTGCCCCCGCCGAGAAGGCAGCAGCAGCAACAACAACAGGCTGCACCGCCAAGCTACAAGTGCGAAGAGAGATGGGAGTGCAGCGACTGGGGCATCTGCACTGTTGAAGGGGTGAGGGCAAGGCAATGCAAGGACATAAACAGGTGCGGCACAACTGAGAAAAAGCCAAAGGAATCCGAGGAATGCGAATACGTGCCGACATGCTTTGACGGAGTGCAGAATGGGGGAGAGACGGCAATAGACTGCGGAGGCCCATGCCAGCCGTGCATGAAGCCAAGCTGTTTTGACGGCGTCCAAAACCAGGAAGAGGAAGGGATAGACTGCGGAGGCCCATGCCCAAATATATGCCCCATCCAGAAGCTTGCAAGGCCGCCTATTGTGGAGATACCGGGAATACTGAAGGTTCTGCGAAGCTTCCCATGGCCGCTTCTTGTTATAATAGGCATACTGCTGGGAAGCACAATAACCGGAGACCATGCTTATGTGCATAAGATAAGGAAGAAGGAATTCGAAGAATACCGCGAGAAAATAAGGAAATACAGGCCTTTCAGGAGAAAGCTGTACAAGTTTGTGATCGGCACTTCCGCAATCACCATTATCCTGTTTTTTTACATATACTACCACAGCAACAGCCTTGAAAACATGCTGAAATACTCATGGATTCCTGCAATCCTGATAATCTCCGCGCCGATTGCGATATCGGCTGTAATAAGGCACTACACCTATTATGAGTATCTTAAGCGCAAAAAGGAAGAGAGGCTTAAGCAGACGCATAAGATGGAACTTCTTCAGCTCGTAAAGGTTGAGAATGAGATACTGTATGGCATGGAAACTGATGCAAAAGGCGCAATATATTCAATGGCAGGCAGCCGCAAATTTGAAGGAAATCCTGAAGTCTATAAGGCAATAAGCCCAATTTACCAGAATCTTGCTGCGCTGAAGAAGGAAAGAGAGGCAAGGATGGAGGTGCTTAAGACTGAGGGAAGTACAGTTGACAGAATACTGGCAATACTCGAAAGCAAAATCCTCAGGAAGGCGGCACATGAGTTCCCTGAATTCATGCACATAAGGAAACTGCTTAAATACATAGAAGACAACAGGGATATTGACACGACTGACAGGGAGCAGGAGCTTATTGACGAAATCACGGAAATATCTTATCCATATATGCGTATTATAGTCATGGCTAACAAAAGAATGATTGTGCTGTACAACCAGCTTGTTGACATCTACCAGCATTTCAGCGGGAAGCAACTGGAATTAAGAGGGCACGATGAAAAGCTTTCCGCAATAGAGAGAGAATTTACAGACAAGATGAAAGAGATATCAAAAAACGCAAAACTGGCGGACATCATAGGAAAAAATCCCGAATATGTATCCCTTTATAATAACCTTATAGACCTGTTTAACCACTATGTGAAGAAGATGGAGCTGAACAAGGCGCTTGAGGATATCTAGATAATTCATAGGCATTTCTTATGAGGGCTTCATCTGGAATAAGGTTAGCAGCTTTAAGTCAAAGCCTAATCCCGTTTGCATTTAAGCTGCCGGGAGGGTTGGCTCCTTCGGAGAATGGCAGTTTTTGACAAGGCGGTCCGAGGCTTTGAAGCTGCTAACCCGAGCGAATGCGAGATCCCAGATGAAGCCTATTGCGGACATTTTTAGAAGCTTAAATTTTATAATGTTTCAACCATTTTTATATAAAACAGAAAAATATTTAAATATTATACCGGTTCCAATATCCAGCTTAAGCAGGGGTGGCAGAACAAATGAAGAGAAAAGTAATACAAATCGCAAACAGCACACAGCTTGTATCTTTGCCCAGGAAGTGGTGCGAGGCATACGAAGTGAAGAAGGGCGATGAGCTTGAGGTGCAGGAAGAAGGAAGCAGAGTCATAATAAGCACAGACAAGGGGATTGACGGGCAGAGGATAGAGATAAACCCACCCCATCTTAAGAACATAACCGAAAGGCACGTTACTACCGCATTCAGGACAGGGGTTGATGAAGTGTGCGTGAATTTCAACTATGACGAGAATCCTGAGCTGCTGCAGTATATAAGCAAGACGCTTGACGGCCAGACAATAGGCTATGAAATAATCGCCCAGGAAAAAAATTATTTTGTAATAAAGGACCTTTCCGGGACAAGCGCAACTTCCTTTGACACTGCGCTGAGGAGGTCTTTTTTGCTGCTGGCTTCAATGGCGAAAGAGTCTCTTGAGGCAATAAAATCAAAAAACGTGGCCAATCTTAAGGATATGTACTTCAAAGACAGGAGCATAAACAAATTCACTAATTTTTGCGGAAGGCTGCTTCTCAAGAAAGCGCAGTTTGACACAAAAAAAACAGCGTTTTACTATCATTTCATAAGGTCTTTCGAGGCGCTTGCAGATCAGTACAGCCTTATGTGCACCCATTATGCAGACAGCCTGACCCCCGTCCACAAAAAAGCTTTTGAGGCGCATAAGCAGATAAATGATGCCTTAATGGAGTTCAATGCCATCTTCTACGAATATGACAAAAAGAAGCTTGACAGGCTTTTCCTCAGGATAAGGGAGCTGGAAAAGACTTCCCAGGACCTTTTTGGGCTGCCAAAAAGCGACTATATTGTCAGCCACTATCTCGCCTCTATCGTCAGGAGGATTAAAGAGATGGTTGACAGCATAATAGAGCTTAATGTGCAGGCGGGATAGCTCCGGAAGCAGGCCGCAGAAACGGCTCTGTAGAAAATAAGCATAGTGCCAATTTGCGAGCCTTGTTTAAAGCTCATCAAGCATGACGGGGGATGTCCCTCATGAAAATCATAGATTTTCAGGAGTCCCGGAAAGCTAGTCAGAAAGTCTGTTGCTTTCCGATACTTACGGGGTGTCATGCCTGTGAAAAGCTCATTCAGGCAAGCAGGCACTATGCGAGCGAAGCGAGATTTTCTACAAAGTCGCAGAAACACAATATTTTTATTCTTGAAACAGCACCATAAAGCCATGCAAAAAAAGGCTTTTATCATACGATTGGCTTATTTCCTTGTGTTCATCTGCGCGGTAATTGTGCTTTTCCTTCTTATCAAGAACAGCTGGGATGTTAGTAAGGTTATGGCTGCAATCAAATCAATGTTCTGACGGCAGAAGTGCATTGCATCTTTTCTGCAAATGCCGAATATGGATAAATCACTTTACAAATTCGAACATATCCTCGGAATCAAGATTCCACAGCTCTTTCCACCCGGATTCATAGGACAGAAAATCAATCTTTATGCACCCGTGCTTCAGGGCATATTCCATCTGCTTAAATGTAAGGAGCTTCCCAAGATTGCTGATTTTGGTGTTTCTGGAGCTGGCAAGAACGTAGTACTTGTTCCGGAATATCGCCCCCATGCCGACAGCTTCCGTCTTACCGCCCGTATCTATGCTTATCATGCTCAGCATGCCGCCCTTTTCCAGAACTTTCAGGAGCTTCTTCATGCTTTCAAGATGATTCTTGTCCGCATAGTCTGACTCTTTCCCGAATGCTTTCATGTTCAGCTCAACAAGCCTGCCAAAATCGCCTTTTCTGCCGAACACCGCCCTGCAGCCGCTCCCTTCGAGCCTTTTCAGGTCATACCTAAGATTTTTCCTGTGCTTTTTTGAAAAGCTCGCGAGATACCCATCAATGCTGCTGCCGCGTTTTGAGAAGTCGAGAAAATACCTTTTGCCGCCTTTCCTGAGCCTGCAGAGCCCTTTTTCTGAATTATCGAGGTACAGTATGTTTGTGCCCTTTGGGCATCCATCAAGGAATGCCCTTAAATATTTTTTTTTGTCAGCTATGAGGAAGCGGTCCTGCTCGGGAAACAGGTCCCCGAAATAAATGTAATCATTGTCCTCTTTATGGTGCGCCAAAGGCATTATGCCGGCTTCTTCCCCATTATCTATGCCGAGAATGAAATGATATGAAAGGCCCTTATGCTGGAAGCATTCCCTTACTTCCCACAGGTCCCACAAGGCCATTTTAGGCGAGAACCTGTCCCAGAGCGCCTTGCATCTTTTGCGGCCTTTTACAATTTCAAACTTCAGCATTTACTTCCTCACTATAGAAAAAAGATATGTCTTGTATATATGGTCGGGCTTGAATTTCTTCTTGAACTGGAGCAGGGCCTTGTCAGAGCCGCCAAAATCGACATACTTCATTCCCTTCCTCTTCAGGTTTTTCAGGTCGTCAAAATTCGTGACCACTCCGAGGTCCTTGTGCGAATAATCGTAAATTCCGACGGCAGAATAGTAGCAGTCGCTGTTGGGGATTTTCCAGCCTGCGGTTATTGTGCACGGCCTGCCGTTCACCAGAAGCGTTCTTGCGAAGTCGGTGCCCTTGAAGTTATTGTCTACAAGGTTGAAGTAATACTCCTCATGGGCGGTGTCGCTGCCGCTTCTTCTCTTAACCCACTGCCTCACTATCTCCTTAAGCTTTTCCTTGTCCACTCTTTGGGATGGCACTGCCCTCACACGGCTCATCCTGTAGAAGCGGTTTTTTATGTTCCGCAGCTTTTTCCACTTGCCGCCTTTGAGCTTCATGTCGAGGTTTTTCAGGTTATAGACGGGCCAGTAAAGAATAAAGTGGTTCCTGCATTCCCTGAACTTCTTATGGTCTTTCAGCTTTTCCACTATGTAGTCCTTGAAGGGCTCGGTGACTTCAACAATAACCCTGCTGCCGTTCTCCCTGAGTAGCACATGCTCCAAGAATTCCTCGAAAAGCTCGTTTCTTGCAAATTCAGGGGCGAGTATGCTGTCCGGAAAGAGCGACCATGAACTGTCCTTGGGATTGAACTGCGAAAGGATGCCCTTGCTGTTTCCCGCATGAAAGAACACATTGCTTTCCGGCGCTATCTCATTGTTCATGTAATGCATGAAATTATGCTCGGCAAAGTGGCCGTGCTTTTTTATGCACCTCTCTATAAGCGCCTTTTTTTTCCTGACATCCTTTATGATTTTCACTTTCGCCCACTCTTCGAGAAAAAATTCATGGCCGTTCCCATTTTCGCTTCTGCATTTTTGTTAACATTTCCTTTTTGTTTTTAAAAGTTTTGATATTTCCGGGTTATTTCTGATTTAGCCAAATAAGAATTCTCTTGCGGCGCAATGCGTGCCGATTAATATTGCCAATCCTATAAATATGGATGAAACAAAGCTGAGCACCAGAGCCTCCGGAAAAAGATATGTATCCATAAGCCCCCACACCCTCTCCAGAATGACATGGCGGCAAAAGCTATTCCGACTGCGAAAAGTATCCTCGATATCTTTTTCATTCCGGATTTTTTATACGGCATGCGCTAATTATTCGGAAAGTAGTATTTAAGCTTTTTTGATAAAATACAATAAAAGAATTCCCGTTTAAGCCGGCAGCAATGCCATCAAAAGCCGGCAAATGAAACTCATCTTAGGATCCTTGCCAGCGGCCTTATTGCAGCCCTTGTAATCTTTTTCAGCAGGCTGCTCTTTGAAACAATCCGGGCTATAGGCGGGCTTACTGCGTAATAAAAGGAAATGAAAGACCTGCCGAGAAAGCTTTTTCTGAGCCTGTTGTCACGGAAGCTTCTCAGCACATCTATCTCTTCCGCAAACGGCGTCCCGAAAGCCGCTGTCGCAATGAAGCACTTTGGATTTTGCCCGTCATCATAGATCTCCTTGGCCTCATTGTCGCAGTGCCAGCAGAATCTCTCCCCAATCTCGCTCATCTCCTTGCCGCAATGCGGGCATTTTGGAAGCTGGTGGCTCATAGTACCACGCCCCTCATGAAAACGAAAGCTGCTGACGCAGCAAGCACTGCAAAATAAGCAGGCTTATTCCATCTCAGTATCTTCAAGCCGTCGAAATTGCCAAGCGGAATCATGTTGAACAAGACAAGCCACGAGTTGATTATAAAGCCGTAAAGCGCAATGGCCGACCATAAGCCGCCTCCATCGGGGCTGAAAAATAAAATTGCCAGAAATGCTGATGCGAGCGCAAGGTTGACAACAGGCCCCGCAACAGATATCTTTCCGTTCCTTCTCACTCCTACAGGGCCCGATATCATGACCGCTCCCGGAGCGGCGAAGACAAATCCCGAGAATGACATCACTATTGCAAGCAGAAGGAAAAAGTTGGAGGCGCGGAATTCTGCGAAGCAGCCATACCTCTGGGCGACGAACTTATGGGCAAGCTCATGCAGAAGGAAGCCAACGCCCACTGTCAGGGATGCTATTATGAAATTTGCATAAAGCTGCTTTGACAGAAACTGGCCTGACAGCGGCTGTGTCATTACAACCGCAAACGCTATGGATATGGCAATCCATGCCTTCGCCAGGTCCCTCAGCTCAATCTCTGATGTCAGAATGTTCGCTATCTTAACTTGCTTGGGCCAGTAGAGCATCATGCATCAACAAAAATCCTGTGCTTTTCATTGCCATGAAGCTCAAGGACTATCCTTTTAATCACAGCTTTTTCAGGGTCAGGCATCAGCTTTACGCGCTTCTTCATGTCACTGAAGCTTTCAAATTCCCTGTCGCGCCTAGTCTCAACAATCTGCCACATGTGCTTCTTCCCCAATCCTGGAAGAAGCTCAAGCTGGTGCATTCTCGTAGAGAGAGGCTGCGCCCTGTTGAAGAACTCAACAAACCTTTTCTCGCTTTTCTTTACAATCTCCTTTATAACAAACTCAAGCTCATTCTTTGCAGTTGCGGTAAGCTTTGTGATAGGCAGCTTGCCCATTATATGGTGGACTTTGTCCCTTTTGCCTTCCCCGATGTAAACTTCCTCATAAGGCTGCAGATGAATGCCTTTCTTCGGCGCCAGCTCCAAAAGGACGAAATATTCCTTGCCTATCGCCTGTGCCACTGCATTCTTCATGTAGCTCGGCCTGTCGTCAAAAGGATAGCCGTTAGGCAGGAAGTCCAGCACAATAGCGATTTCTTCCCTTGCTTTTTCCATTTTATACTCCTTGGGCGTTATTGAAGCTGTGAAAAGCTTCCCTCCATTCCCTGTCTATCCTGAGTTTTTTCATTGAATGCGCTTTTTTCTCCCTTATCATAAGCATCTGCCCCTTTTCTTTCTGTATCTGCATTATCTTCACGGAAAGCTTTTCCCTGAGAGATTTTCTTGCCGCTATTTTTGCGAATACGGCCTTCTCCTTTGCATGCAGGTGCGCCAATGCCGATAGCAGTGCAAGCACCCTCGGCACCCAATGCCCTAGAGTGCTTTTCTGCAGCATTTTCCCTGTTACCTTTGCCGAGGGCGGAAGCTTTGATTCCAGGTGCATCATCAGTTCGGATTCTTTTGCAAGCACACTTCCGAGGCTTTTGATGCCCACTTCCTTTTTGGCCTCTATAATCCTCTCCTTTTGGGCATAGCTGCCAAGCAGCTTTTTGTCCAATGTGATTATGTTCTGTATCATGATATAGGCTGAATGCTCAAGCCTGTTGATGTCCCGGATGTTAAGCGCGGCCTTTGTCTCCCCGGCTGACTTTTCCGTCGGAATGTCCAGCCTCTTTTTCAGGCCGAGCTCAAACAGCAGGTTTTCCTGCATGTAATGGTTGATTGACCTGAGTCTGAGCACCATGGCTCTTGAAACTGACATGCACTCTTTTACCTTTTCCAGCTCCTTCTTTCCTGCTTTTTGATGGTTGAATGAAAGCCCTGATGTGAGCGAATCTTCAAGCGCCCCCATAAGCCTTTCCTTCTTTTTTTCTATTGTTGTATTGGTGCTGAATATCAGTTTTTCCAGTTTCCTGGAGCCAAGTTTGCTGCCTCTGCCCTGTCCGTATTTCGCATTGACTTTTCCCGCAATGCGCCTACTTATATCTAGGTAATCTTGTTCCAGAGCCACCCTCATTTTTTATTCATTGAGCTTAATTGTTTATAAATATTTGTTTTTAAATAGTTTTTAAACAAAGGAATTCCACCATTCTTATGAATGGTGGTTCAGCAAGCTGAACCGCAAATCCTATTGGGGAATTCCGTGTGCTCAAAAACCACTGAATGTTAGGCATTCAGCAGCATGCCCCCAATCATAGATTGGTGGTTTTTGACAAATCAAAGAATTATCAGAGTTTGCCTACGGCTTCTACTATTTTCTTCATGCTGTCCTGGCTCACATTCACGGTATAGCCGCTCAGCACGACCTTAAGCTCTTCCATTGTCTTCGGAGCAATGTCCGCTATCTTCTTTATGTGGCTTTCCTTAAGCCTCGGAATGTTAAGCTTTGTAAGAATGTCAACAAGCTCTTTGGATTTTTTGAATGCCATAACCTGGCTAAGATATTCTTCGGTTCTTGATGCCCTGAAGTTCAGCTCTTTATCGCGTTTCTTTATCCGGGCAATCTCGTCCTTAAGCTCCTGCATGCTTATGGG
>JAGVYR010000037.1 GCA_018303185.1 Candidatus Woesearchaeota archaeon
CAAGAGGAAGCCAGAAAAATTCCTCCACTGTGCTTATCCTCGGGACTTTGCCTCCAATCACTTACGGCCTGCAGTGCCAGGAAGACGGCATAACATGGGGGAGTTGCGCCAGCCTCGCTTTTAATGACAACTTTACGGCTGTAAGGGTTAATTGCACTGATCCTGACGGATTTATCCTTAATGCCACTTTTAATTTTACAAATGTTGAGGACGGAAAGCTTTTTTTCAAGGCAAATGCATCCTTTAACAGAACGGACACTTTTATCTATAATCTGAGCGACATAAGGATAAGGGATTCTGGAAAGTTTAATGTGACTGCGACATGTATCGATAACAACAATACCAAAACCACAAACCGCACTTCATGGAGCATTGCATGGGGAACCCTCGCCACGAGCCTTGTAGCGCCCAGCTCCGCAGTCAATGTGACTAGATACCAATTCTTCAACTTCACAGCCCAGCTCTCATGCTCAGGAGGCGAGTGCGGGTTTGTGAATGCGACTTTGGACCCAACTGTGATTCACAACGAAACCATTGTATTCGAGAGCTTTGAGAGCGGAACAGGGGGCATATTCAATACAACAAAGTATCCTCCTGTTGGGGCTGTCGCGCTGGCAGATGCCTCTGGAGGAGTTGCAAGCATCTGCGCTGCGCAGCAGGGAACGCTGCCGAATGTGCTTGCAGGGTCATATGCAATTGAAATCTCCGCAGGGACAGACTGCGGCACATTCGGCCAGATACAGGCGGAAATAAATGCCACAAACTATACTGATATCAGGCTTAATTTCTCCTGGTCAGCTGCAGACACGGAGAGCCCCAACGACCAGGCTACGCTGTGGGTTCTGATAAACAACAGCGGAAGCTGGCAGTCAATATGGTCAGTCATACCGAATTCCAATGGTGCTACCCTTTCCTATTCCAATGTCAGCCTTGTGCTTGATGATGTCATGTCAAATTCTCCAAGCACAGCCCACAGCCTCAGGTTCAAGTTTAACTTTACGTCTTCATCAGGAGGAAGCACAGATGAGTTTTATGTTGACAGCTTTAACGTGAGCGGGCAGAGGGCAGAAGTGTCGAAAGGAATAGTTTCAACAGTTGAAGGAGAAGTCCCGTTCTTCACAATATCCGCGAACCCCTACAGCCATCTAAGCAAAAGCTGCCTTGCGGATATGGGTTCAGGATATGCGTGCAATGTAACATGGGAGGTGAACGCGACTGGGGGTGCAGACACCAAATGGGAATTTTTTGTCATTGGAGATGCGGTGAATTATTCAAGCTATGTAAGCCAGGACAACAGCACTAGTGTAAACATCACAATTATCCTTAACGAGCCGCCGTCAGTCTCCTCAGTAACTCTCACTCCTCTGCAGCCCTCAAACGCGACGGACCTTAACTGCTCGTTCATTGTAACAGATCCAAACACATTCGACACGCTGACTGCTAATGTTACATGGTATAAAGGAGGCGTTTTCAACAATTCAAGGACACTGAGCGTTTCAAACGGAGCCCAATCGAATTCAAGCCTTTCATTCAGTCAAACCAATCCCGGAGAGCAATGGAAATGCGGTGTCATTCCGTTTGACGAAGTAGAATATGGGGATCAGGTGAATTCGTCTTCAGTCACAATATTGCTGAATACCCCTCCGGTAATCAACAGCGTCCAATGCGAGGAGAACGGCACAACATGGGAAAGCTGCAGGAGCATACTCTATACGGACAGGATAACAAGGGTAAGGATTAACTGCACTTCAGAGGTAGCTATGAGCAATGCAACCTTTACGCTCACAAACCTTCCTGACGGCAGAGTGTATTTCAGCAACATTACTATAGACCGGTCAGCGGATTTCTTCATATTCAACAATGATGATGTCAAGATAAATGATTCAGGGGACTTTTTGCTGAATGCGAGCTGCACGGACGAATCCAACATAACCTCGGCAAATTCAAGCAGATGGCTCGTGCCCTGGGGAACACTTTCCGTGAGCCTAGTTGAGCCGGCATCAGATACAACAGTGCAGTTTAATGATTTTTTTACTTTTACCTCAAGAGTCTCATGCGTAGGGGGAGAATGCGGCAGCATTAACGCCTCTATATGGAGAAACTCCTCCTTTGATTTCGGCTTTGGGGAATCAGGGGCGCTTTCTGTAACTTCAGGCAACAGGGTTGTGAATAATTATACCTTCCTTATATTGAATACAACTGCCGGAAGCAAGCATATCAATGTAAGCAATACGACTGAATTCAGGGCGGGGGACGAAATCCTTATCGTCCAGATGCAGAACGGGACACAGGGAATTGCAGGAAAATATGAATTCAATATAATATCTCAAGCATCAAAAAATGCAATCAACCTCACATACGGCCTTTCAAGCAGCTATTTTACTTCCTTGTTTAACACATCAAATGCAACTGCAGCCCAGATTGTAAAAGTGCCGCATTTCACTAATGTCACTGTAAACTCAGGAGCATCAATAACAGCGGAGCCGTGGAATGGCCAGAAAGGCGGCATCATAATTTTCAGGGCTACAGGCATTGTTACTGTCTTGGGCCACATAAACGCAACTGCAAAAGGATTCAGAGGGGGCTTAGGCGAGTTAGGGAATGGTGGGCTCAACGGCGAAAGCTTTGACGGCTATGTGGGCAGCGGAGGAACTGATACTGCTTCTGGCACTGGCGGCGGAAATCCCGGAACAGACGGAGGGGGCGGCAGCTCCAACTATAATGCGGTAAGCCCTTCAGGCACAAGAGGAGGAGGCGGAGGGGGAGGACATGTTGATGGAAACGCCAACAACGACGGTTCAGGCGGCGGAGCAGGTGGCGGATATGGAGGCGGCGGAGGCGGCGGAGGCGGCGGAGGCGATAATAATGCAGGAGGCTCAGGCGGCTCAGGAGGAAGCACAGGCACGGGCGCCGGAGGGGGAGGAACAGGAACAGATGGCGGCGCAGGCGCTTCAGGAGGGAATGCAGGCAATGCGGGCGGCGGAGCGGTCGGAGGTGCAGCAGGAAGCGGCTCTTCTACAGGACAGGGAGGAGGCTCAGGCTCAGCGACCGCGAATGGTATCGGCGCAGGAGGAGCAGGCGGAGGAGGCATATATGGAAAGTCAAACTTGGCAACGCTGCTTCCCGGTTCAGGAGGAGGCGCAGGCGGAAGCCATGACAATGGGCCGCTGCGAGGCCAAGACGGAGGCGCAGGCGGCGGAATAATCTCAATAGTTGCAAAGAAGGTTGTGGTAACGGGCACAATTCAGAGCAACGGCCAGAACGGAAACGCAACAGTTAACAGGAGAGGCGCATCGGGAGCAGGCGCAGGAGGCTCAGTCTATCTCAAAGCCGAAAACCTCTCTATAGGCACAAATCTTGTATCTGTCACCGGAGGAACAGGAGGAGCAGCAGGAACTCAGGGCGGCGGCGGCGGCTCTGGAGGCGTCGGAAGAATAAAGCTTGACTACAGCAGCGTCAGCGGCTCTTCTAATCCCGCAGCGGGAGCGACAGGAGGCACAGATGCTGGCCTTTTCGTGCTTGTAAGCACAATTGGCGGTGACACTCCTTTCTACACTACTGACAAAAATCCAAAAGGCTTCCTGAACCAGTCATGCCTGAAAAACCTGACTTCAGGAAATTCCTGCGATGTAATATGGAACATAAATGCAACAGGAGAAATAGGCTCGAAATGGAAATTTATTACGAAATTCAATGCAACCACGTATCCTTACAATGTAACGAGCAAACAGACTTCTTCAATCGTGCTGACTATCCAGGATGCCACACAAGTCCCTCCGATAGTCACGCTGATTTCCCCTTCCACGGGGCACATAACTAACAGCCCGCTGCTGCTTTTCAACTGCTCTGCGACGGATAATACCCAGCTCAAGAACATGACTTTATTCGGGAATTTTGATGGAGCCTTTGCTGAAAACGGGACGAATTTAATTGGTGGAGTGTCTAATAACACCAACTTTTCAAGAACATTGGGAGAGGGCCAATTCATCTGGAACTGCCGCGCCTATGATACTGACAACAATGTCGACTGGGGCAACAGCAACTTCACGCTTACCGTGGATTTGACCAAGCCTTCTTTTAACATATCGCACCCTGCCAACAACAGCAACTTCACTGTGGGGGATATTGACTTTAACTTCACTGTATTTGACAATTTTGACGCGCTTATGCTGTGCAACCTGACAGTCAACGGCACTATCTACCACCAGAATTTCAACGCAAACAACGGAACATTAAGCTCCAAGCAGGTAACCGGGCTGGCGCAGGGCATTTATGTCTGGAACCTGACATGCGTGGATGATGCAGGGAATGTAAACACAACAGCCCTGAGGCGCTTTAATGTGATTGACCTTGCGCCAAATACAACACTGAATGCCCCATCCAACAATACAATGATAAATTCAAGCACAGTTGTTTTTCTCCACACGCCGACTGACAACAATAACGTGACCTTTGCAAGGCTTATTCTCGATGGCGTGCTGAACCAGACGAACAATTCAGTCACCAAGGATGCCATCAATGCATTTACAGTCAGGAATTTCAATGAAGGCAGGCACAACTGGACCGTCAACGTTTCAGACCAGACTGGGCTTAGCTATGCTGCACCATTATTATTCTTTACCATAGACTACAAAGCGCCTTCCATTAACCTTACTGGGCCCGATGACAACTATGGGTTCAATACAAGCAGCATAACCCTAAATTTCACTGTCGGAGACACTGTCGACTCAACATTGCTGTGCAACCTTACAATCAACGGGAGCGTTGCAGATCCTTTGATCAGCGCGAACACCGGGCAGATAATATCAAGAGGGCTGTCAAACAGGCCTGACGGGCATTTTGTGTGGAACGTGACGTGCTGGGATGATGCAAACAACACAAACACGAGCGCGAGCAGGCACTTCAATGTGTCAGCGAAGCCGTCTGTCTCTCTCAGTTCGCCGGGAGCAAATGCAGTTGTCGGCTCGCCCAATATAAGCTTCCTTTACACTCCGACGGACAACACCAATTTCAGCAAGTGCGAATTCATGTTCAACGGAAAGCTGAACCATACGAATACTACAATATTCAACAGCGAAGTTAATAATTTCACCCTCTACAATCTTGCCTCGGGAGTGTACAACTGGACAGTGAACTGCACAGACACGATAGGGCTTACAGCCCTTGCTGCGACGAGAAACTTTACCATAGATGTGGTGCCGCCCAACATAACGCTCAAGAAGCCCCTGCAGAACGCAACCCTATACGGCACTGAAGTCATGTTCAACTTTTCTGCGTCCGATGACATTGACAAGTTTATGCTGTGCAACCTTACGCTAAACGGACAGGTCAATGTTTCCAACATTAACGTCCCGAATGCGACTTATGCCAACACCACCGTTGTCATACTGACTGACGGCGATTATTTCTGGAATATAACATGCATTGATGACGCGCTGAATTCAAATACCAGCGAGACAAGGAATTTCACCATGAGTGTGCCGCCTGATGTAACGCTCTCAAGCCCGGAATCAGGCACAATAATAAACTACACATTCAATGTCAGCTTTGCGTTCCTTGCCTTTGATTCCGACGGGGTGCCCAATGCCACTTTCATCCTGAACGGAAAGGCAAACCAGACGCTCTTCAATATTGATACAGGGGACTTCAATTATTTCCGCATAAATTTCACAGCTGACGGCGCTTATACATGGCAGGTCAATGCCACGGATCCCAACGGGCTTGTGGGAACCTCTTCGATAAGAAGCTTTATTATAGACACAACACCGCCGAATGTAACCCTCAACATTCCTGCAAATAATTCTGTTGTTACAAGCAACAATGTTACTTTCAATTTCACGGCATCCGACTTCCTCGACCAGATATTCCTGTGCAATATAACTATTGATGGCGAAGTCAGGTTTGGAGACATAAGTGTGACAAATAACAGTGATACCCTGAGAAATTTCTCCCTTCAGGACGGAGAGCATAACTGGAGCGTCCTCTGCATCGACAATGCGAACAACACAAACCTCATTGAGCTGCATAACTTCAGCGTCGAGGCGCCTCCTTTTGTTGTGCTGCAGTATCCGGCTGACGGCTCAAGGAGCAGCAGCAGGAACCAGAGCCTGAACTACACGCCTTACGACATATTTGGTTTTTCCAGCTGCGCCCTGCTCCTTAACGGGGCTCTGAACCAGACGGACACTTCCATAACAGCTGATGAAATGAACGCATTTGCCGTCGAAAACCTGACTCACGGGAAGTACAACTGGACTTCGAGATGCACTGATGCAGCACCCGATTTCAACATTTACACTCCTTCAAACTACACTTTCTACATTGACCTGCTTGGCCCGGGAATAGTGCTCAACTATCCTGCGGATGGGCAGACCCTCAATACAAATGACATACTCTTCAATTTTACGCCCACAGACCAATTTGGCTTTAATACAGTGCTCACGTGCAACATAACCCTCGACGGCGTGACGAACGTGAGCCTCATTAATGTGACGAGCGGAAACTACAACGAGACATTGGTAACAAACCTTGCAGACGGAAGCCACACATGGAATGTCACATGCAAGGATGACCTCAACAACACAAATACAAGCCTCTCTGCAACTTTTATAATCAACCAGCCCGACCTTTACATAAATGATTCTCTGGTCATAGTCAACAATTCACAGCCGCGCGAGGGAGATAATGTCACAATCAATGCGACAATCTTCAATATAGGTGGGATACCCGCAACAAATGTCCTTGTCAGGTTCTACGACCGCAATCCTAATGCCGGCGGAGAGCAGATTGACGGTGACAGGACAATTCCGTCCATAGACATCACAAAAAATGTGACAGTCAATGTAACGTGGAAGGCGCAGATAGGAGATTATGAGATATTTGTCATCGTTGACCCGCTGAAGGCAGTATCAGAGCTTAATGAGACAAACAACAATGCAAGCAGAAATGTAAGCATCTCCATGTGGCATATAATAAACGGAAACCTTACCGGAAATCTTGTCATACAGAGCCTTGGCAACAGCACAGTTTTCTTATGGGATACAACTGATGGGACTGCAGGAAATGTATTCGTGATAGACACGGACAGCAGCATAATCTGGGCCAATCTCACTGCAATAGGCCGCAACACTACCGGAGGAAACGCGAGCAATGACTGGGGTGAAATAGACTCTGCCCTTCAGACTTCAAATTATTCTGATTCGGTCAACCGGACATTCCTTGCAGGCGAAGTGCCGCTAAACCTCACCACTTTCATAATCTATACGTATACAATAGAAAATGTGTCGGTTGCAAACAGCACGAACAATTCCGTGTTTACTACGGGCGTCATGTGGGACAGGACAGATGACGCGGCAGGAGCGGGGCACGGCGAGTATAACGGCACTGAAGATATTGTCTTTGCCACAGCGATAAAAAGAAACCAGCTTGGCAAGTACGGGAATTATGACTTTGAGATGAGAGTGCCCTCAGCGCTGAAGAGCTACAAGCAGCCGCAGAGCAGCGTGACATTTTTTGTGGAATTAAGGTAATCAATGAAACGGAAGAAAACAATGAAATCGATGAAAAGGCAATAAAAACTGGCAATGGAAACAGAGAAACACGGAAAAAACAAAAAAAGAGTGAAAAAGGTGTTCCTCGCATTAATTGCAGTGCTGATTATAGCATCGCTTTCTGCCATTGCGGCTGCACAGCCTTCTCCCCACAACGTGCAGGGCCATGTATACAAAGCAGACAAAGTGACGGGAGTCGGAAACCTTCCTGTTTTTCTCAATGATACTGCGATAGGCACAACTGCACAGACCGTGAGCCAGGCAACGCCGCCATTCGCGCCGTTCTTAGGCGCTTATTCAGCATCCATAAGCGGCAACGACGGCGACCTTGTCGTTGTGAGAGCATGGAATAAAACCTATTGGGGCACTGCAAACACTTCTCTCCTTTCCACAACAACAACAATAAACATTTACCTGAACAAAACAAGGAAAAGCGAAACTAACGTCACAATACTCAGGCCTGCGAACAACAGCATACGGAATACGACAAATCCTTTTAATGTGACTGCAAATGTGACTATTCTTGGAGCTGATGCGACCTCCTGCTCCGCCACAATAGCGTTTTCCGACCAGAGTGTGGCCAATATAACAGATGATCAGGCTTTTTCAAAATCCCTCGGAGACCTTAGCCTTGGCCAGCATTCTATCGTCATGTGGAATGTTTCAGGCTTAAAGCAGGGCAGTGCCAATGTTTCTGTAAGCGCGGCATGCTCCTCGGATGGAGTAATCTTGGATTCTGTTAAGAGCTACAAGATAAGGCTTTCAATATCCGATACGACACCTCCTGCCGTGAACTTAATCCTGCCCCTGAACAGGACATGGACAAACGCAAGCATTCTTTTTGTGTATAACGTGACCGAAACAACCGGAATAAGGAACTGCAGCCTGTACTACGGCGGGAAGCTTAACCAGACTTCCAGAAATTTGCCTTCAGACACAAGGTTGAATTTTACCCTGAACAATTCAAACGAGGGCACATTCCAGTGGAAAATCGGATGCTTTGATTCCAGCACGAACAGTAATGGGGGCAACAGCTCATTCAGGGTGCTGTATATAGACAACACTGCCCCAAATGTAACCCTTTTCTTCCCGATAAACGGAAGCGGGATGGGCAACATATCCATGATGTTCCATTATAACGTGTCGGACAATTACAATGCAACCAACTGCTCGCTGATTCTGAATAACAATGTTAAAAGAACAAACCACACTATAACTCTCAGCAAAGCCGGCAATTTTTCTGAGTCGATAGCAGGCAACTATTACAACTGGAGCGTAAACTGCAGCGATAATGCGCACAATGTGGGATTTTCCGGATACTTCGAGCTGAGAGCCGCAGATATAAAAGTGAACCTGTCCGACATAGTTTTCAGCATTTCCAGCCCGGTAGAAAAGCAGCTTATCCGCATTAACGCTACTGTTTATAACATAGGCACGGCAAACGCAACAAAAAACTTTACATTCCAATTTTTTGAAAATGACCCGGCTTCTGGGGGCATACAGCTGGGAAAGAACTTTTCCGTGAACCTAACGGCAGGGAATAATGTAACTTTCAATATCAGCTATCTTACAAGAGCCGGGGTTAACGGCATTGTCGTGCTTGCGGATATTCCGCTTGCTCTCAATGGGACGGTTGTTGAGGCACTTGAAAGCAACAACAAGGCGAACAGGACAATAAGCATAGCCTCCTACCACATATATAATGGCGATATAGTTTCTAACTTATTTTTGGACACCAGCTCAGCGCACAGCCTGATCGCATGGGTAAATTCGACTGATTATTCCGGAAATATTTACGTGGCTGATTCTGACAGCGTTGTGGCTTTCAGCAGCCTCATGGCCCTGACAAGGAATGCCAGCAGAAACCTTACCCTTAATGACACATGGGAGCTTGACATTGCTCTTAATTTAACCTATTATCCGGATTCAATTAACAGGACATACACTGAAAATGGGCGGATAAAGTCCAATGAGAGCTTTCTCGTCTATGCAAGCAACATCACTGAAGTCCCAATAGTCAACAGCACAAACAGCACTAACTTCCTTACAGGGATACTGTGGGATATGAGCGACATAAACAACGGGGAGTTCAACGGCAGCCAGGATGTTGTCTTTGTCACGAAGATGAACAGGAACAATGCAGGGCTTTACGGGAATTATGACTTTGAAATTAAAGTGCCGGCAAACCTGAGAAGGTACCTTGTTCCGAATGCCGTGGACAGCTTGAGCTTCTACAGGGAGATAACATGACGGCATTTCAACTAAACGATTTGGTGAAAATGAAGCCATTGCCATATTGCGAGCCCCGTTATAAACTCATAAAGCCTGACGGGGGGAACCCTATGGGGTGGCAGGCCTGTGAAAAGCTCATCAAGGCGAGCAGGCAATGGCCAGCGAAGCTGAATTTTCACCAAATCAGCGCCACAGAAAAGCATCACGAAGAGCAGATGCAACTCGAGCGAAGCGAGATTTTGCGCCAACTAGCCCCATTCAAAAAGCATCAAAGCCGAAAAGATTGCAGCCTGAAGAATGAGATTTCAC
Source organism: Candidatus Woesearchaeota archaeon (assembly GCA_018303185.1). GTDB lineage: Archaea > Nanobdellota > Nanobdellia > Woesearchaeales > GW2011-AR4 > JAGVYR01. Next base: position 10,092 of record JAGVYR010000037.1, read on the forward strand.
ACCAAATAAAAATCCAAAAAACAGCATAACTCACGCTTTCATCATGTACGGGAATCCCGCAGGGATTTTCGGGCTGCTGAGATGCAGCAAGCGGGGGGCGCCGAAAGGCGCCCCTTGCGCCCCTATTATAGGTGCAACATGCACACAAGATAAGCAAAAACAATGAAAAACAAGGGCAAAGCAATAAACCAACAAAGAAAATCAAAAAGGTTGGCAATAATATAAACAGCAAGAAAAGCAATAAATCAAAGCAGAGAGAATAAATTAAGAAATATAAAAGCATCCATAAAATATGGAAGAAATATGAAAAGGAAGAAATATGAAAAACCTAGTGTCTCACTCCAAAATAATAACAAAGTTATTTAAACAATTTATCGAATTTATACCCTAATTTAGGGGGCTTTATAGAATTTTGTACAAAAAAGAGGCAGATGGATGGTAAAGAGGCTAATTGCAGGACTTCTCAAGAAAAAAGGCTCCGCTGCCAGCCAGCAAGATCAGGCAGGCGATATGCCCGAAGATGTTCCGGATGAATTGCCCCCATTAGCTGAGGACATGGCTGCTGATGAGCCTGCAGATGAGCCTGCAAGCATGGCAACTGCTTCAAAAGCCGCTTCCAAAGAGCAGGCAGGAGAGGAGCCGCCCGACGATCTCCCCTCCCTTGATATAGGCGAAGAAAGTGAAAAGGGGGAAGAAAAGAGCGGTGATGCCGATTCGGCAGAAATGCAGAAAGATTCCATAAGCGCTGCAAAAGAAGAAGATCTTCCAGAGGAAATCAAGAAGGCAAAGGCTGCGAAGACAAAGGGCATAGACGCAAGCAATGCCGGCATGGAAGATGCAAAGCCCGAAGCTATCGAGCCAATGCGCAGCAGGCAAATGCCTGCAACTTCAGCAGACGCCCCTGAGCTTGGTTTTTTCTCAAGCGTCCTTGATCATGTAAAGAAAAATGAGGGATTCAGGGACAAGCTGCTTTCAGGTGACTTATTCTCAAGGATGTCAAATTATTGGGAGCTGAAAAAAGAAGAAGTGAGGACGGGCGCGGTTACAACACAAAAGAAGCTTGAATCTGATATCGTCAAAAAACTTGAAGAGCTGAAGCTGCTGGAGCAAAAGTGGCAGATCCAGAAGATGGCCCTTGAAGAAGACTTGAAATTCCTGCATGAGCGGGAAAGGGAGATACAGGCAAAGGCAGAAGAGCTTAAAAGAATTTCGAATGAGCTTAGCCTGTTCAAGGAGATGGCGCCCGGGCAGTATTTTCATCTCAGCAATGGAGTTGTGCTGAAGAGCCTGCACGATCTGGTGGATGTTCTTGAGATAATAGATGACGAGACATTCAGGCATCACGTAACCGGGCATAAGAATGATTTTGCGGAATGGGTGCAGGAAACACTGAAAGACCATGGGCTCGCATCAAGGCTCAGGGCTGTAAACACAAAAGGCGAAATGATCGAGACTTTGGAAAAGGAGCCGCTGCTGATGCACGCAATGAGCTCAAGCTACAAAGAGAAAATACCCCCAAGAAAATACTTCTGGCTGGAAAACGGCGTTTTGATAAAAAGCCTGAACGACCTTGCAGATGCGCTAAAGAACATGGATGGGGACCTCTTTGACAGGCATGTCACGGATGAGAAAAATGACTTTGCGAACTGGATAAGAAATTCTCTCGGGAATGACAGCCTTGCATCAAAGGTGGAAAAGGCGAGGAAAAAAGACGAGATGGCGCACATAGTGCAGGTTTTTGCGTGATTCTATGCTTTAATATTTCTTTATCCTAACATATAACGAAAGACCTAAGTTTTTAATAGCATTTGTTAGGTCTTTCGAATATAATAAGGGCTAATTGATATTAAAAATTAACAGCCCCTATCATAGTTTCTAATAATATTTATAGCAAATCACACTAATATTCGTAACTTTTCGTTGTGATTTGCTTATTAGGAAATAATAAATGTATACGAAAATTAAAGTTATTTCCTATAGAATGAAGGTTGCAGCCTGATTTTTGAACATTATAAAACTAAACATTATAAAACCACGAGGCGAGCGCACTGAAAAAAAGCGAGCCTCGTGACTACCATTGCAGAGCAGATTAAGCAAAAAGAAAGCTCAAGACAGAAAAGAACTAAGTAAGCAGTTTCAGCCAAGGGCGAAATTTAAAGAGATTAATTCTATAAACTATCAATTATATAGCAGCTTCAAAAACATCATATTTTTACTATATTTTTCCTATGAATTAGTGGCTAATTAAATCCCCGCTTAATTATGCTTTTCTTTTTTCACGACGGAAAAACCCTATATTTGCCCTTATTATATTTTTCAGAATATATCTTATAGTCAACAATAAAATCAAAACATTTATATATCAGTATAGAAAAGAGTATACTAAAGTATCTAAATGGATACTAAACTAATAAAGTCACAACTAATAGTAAAATGTTAGTGCAAGCGCATTAGGCGCAAAAACGGTATCGAGGTGTTCAGATGAGGTATGTCCATATATCAAAACTAGCTATAGCTATAGCACTATCTGTGGTTTTTCTAGCAGCTTTAGTTTCTGCGCAGTCAAGCCCTACTGTAAGGCCTGAAGGCCCCGATACCATTAACATTTCAGATAGCCAAAGGGGTAATGAACAGAATGCTGGCGTCCTTGTGCAGGCGCAGGCAGGAAACGTAACTGCACTTTCAATTTATCACGGCACTCTTACAAATTCATGGCAGGGCTATTACGGAAACGTAACAGGAGCAATAGAATTGACCAACGCTGCAGGGACTGCATTCTACAGATGGGAAAACGCAAATCCATTGGGAGAGATATTTGCTGCAAACGGCACATCAACCGACTGGACGAGCGTATACTGCGTTAATACGACCAATTCTTCAAAAGGAAAATACCCGTTCGCAAGGCATGCTGGAGACGTGCAGGGATGGAACATCACTGTTGTAGAGCAGAATTTCGGAATAAACCTTACAGACGCTGACGGCCTCAATGAGACTTACAACGGGACATGGACCGGCTCCATCACAGTGGCAGGCAAGACTATAGATTCGCTTGACGGGTGCTCTGTCGCCTATCCATACCAGGGCGGCGCAGAATCGGTTGTATGGGAGCAGCTGCTTTTGAGCGACAATGATACGATAATATTTACAGGAATAATCGAGCAGAGCCAAAACGCCTTTGACAGCAGCCCGGCAGACTTCCAGCTGCTTGTGCTTGAAAACGGCCACACGACACAGGCTGATTCAATTACCAATTATTACTTTTATGTTGAGCTGTCATAAGGCTGCACTAATAGTGCGGCTTACAGCCTGTTGAGGCTGAGCCAAGCGATAAAGCCACAAGGCCAAAACAAGCGGCAATCATGAGAGATACTCAAGAAGCGATATTCAAGAAATACACTCGAGTGTAAGTGCATTGGAATAGTGAAATGCGAAGCGTAAACCAAGCAGCAGCGAAAGAGGAAACAAGCGCCACCACATTTCCGCTATTTCTGATGCCAAGCGAAAAAAGGCAGGAACATGAAACTTAAACTCAGGAAAAGCGGAATAGCAAATACATTTCTTGCGATAATCGGCATAGCATTAATATTAAGCCTTTTTCTTACTGCAGTCGGCGCAGAGCCTTCCGGGCCGACAGTATCTATCGAAGGAAACACCACCAAAGCTGCCGCAGCAGGCACGAAAGTAAATTCCAGCAACGCAACAAGCTCCGTAGTGAGAAGCCCCGGAGGCATGATATTCACCGCAAACCTCCAGTCCGACCAGCAAAACACAAGATGGAAAGCTTACGTCGGAAACGTAACAGGAACCTTGACACTGGATGACGCAAGCAGCAACACAATCTACCAGTGGACGCTTTCAACAGTAACAGGAGAGGTATTCTCAACCAGGGCGTCAGGCTCGATAAACTGGAGCGGAATAAACTGCACATGGATAGCCGACGGCAAAATCAACGCTCCATACAAGCCCGGATGACAACATAACAGCGACATTCAGCCTTGCGAACCATTCCACAATGACCATAGGTTCCGTTGTCCTTGGAAAGAACAACTGCTTCACTACCCAGACAAGGCAGAATGACAATGCGCAGGTATTCTTAGACAGCGACAATGCCAATTACACAGAGATACTGCTTTACGACGGTGCATACAACAAGACTTCCGGAAACTTGGTATATGCGACTTTCATATATGACGACCTTGAAGGGTACAACTCCCAGTCGTATGACTTCCAGATGATACTCCCGGAGAGTGCAGCTGTGGGCTTCACAAGCTCAACGGCCTATTACTTTTACGTAGAGCTGAGCTAAAGCGGAATGAAGGGAATGAAAATGATCGTAAGCGTCAAAAAAAGGACAATTGAACAGGCTGTGATAGTGCTCACGCTGGCAATTTTGGCATTCTCTGCATTAGTTGGAATTACGTTCACGTCTTATGATGTCTTTGGAGGAAATATAACTAACATAACAGTGCGCGCTACGGTTAACGTATCCAACACAGAGCCAGTTATAATTGCAATAAGGCTTGATGACAATGTTTCTAGTCCTGCGCACCAGATAGACCTTACTCCAAACGGCTTCACTGCAGTAGTATGCAACGCCACAATATTCGACTATAACGGATGGGCAGATATAGCTCCCAATAAAACCAACGCAACACTTTACATAAAGAACGTAGAGGAAGCAGGCGCCACGGACAAAAACTTCAGGTACAGGAACAGCAGCTGCGGCAGCTGCAGGCAGGCTGCTGCAAGCGAAGCCCATCTTGGGGACACTGCAACAACAGCTATCTGCGACTGCAAGTTCAATGTGCAGTATTATGCAAACAATTCAAATGAATGGGTGTGCAACATGTCAGTCACGGACACGGGTGGAACTCAGGTTCAGCACTTGGAACTAAATATCAGCAGGACAGCTGTAAGCAACGACACCCTTGTGAACAAGCTTCTTGCGATTGACACAGGAACACTGCTTGATTACGGAAATCTTTCTGTCACTGAAACATCCAGCGAGATAATCCATAATGTAAGCAATGTTGGGAACATCAACCTGAACATCACTCTAAGAGGATATGGAGGCTCAAATGAGAGCATAGGGATAAACCATTCTATGATGTGCGATTTCGGCAACATTTCAGTAGGCCAGCAAAAGTATGCCCTTGGCTCGGAGAATATCGGAAAGACAGTCTTTGTCAACATGACCATATTGAGAAACCAGACAGATGTCACAAACTTTACTCTCTACCACAAAGTGAATGATAATTCGGTCGGCGATGAAAGGAACAGCACGATATGGAGACTGCAAGTCCCTCTTTCGGTAGGAGGAATATGCAACGGCACGATAATATTCGGGGCTGTTGAGAGGATAGATTAGCTAAAATGACAATCATGCAGATGGCGGAAGTTATGGGAATCACGATAAAGGAAGCTGAGGCCATGTTAAGCAGCCAGAATATTATAGAGATTGATTTGACAGAGAAATGGAGGGAGTGATTGGGATGACAGGGAGCTTATTTGACGAATTCATAGGGCATGAAGTGAAGGCTCCTTACAGGGACGGGAGCCAGTTCAAGATAGCCCGTGGAACATTGAAAGAAATCAAGAACGGCTTTGTGGAACATTGAAAGAAATCAAGAACGGCTTTGTAAAGATTGCAGGAGACCTCGGAACCATTATTATCAATGAAAAGAACATAGAAAAGATGGCACTATTAAGGGAAAAAACAAGAAGATACAACTAAGGAGGTGAGAGCAAGACCTGAATGAAAAGTAAATGTCCAGAGCAAACGTACAAGAGCAATGCAATGAAATGAGAATGTTGGAAAAAGAAGCGTAAAAGAAAAAGCGGAATAAAGCGGAATGTAAGTTTAGCGGAAGAGCAGCGCAAAAGCGCAACAGCGGAAATGCTTCACCAACTTCTAAATAGCATTAGGCAGCCAGATTATCATAGCGTAAGCTCCGGATTCGCAGGTTTTTGCTTATACCGTGCAAGATTTTGATTATCAAGGCGAGAAACTAAGGCAGAGAGCAGCAGTTAAAGCCATCATTATTCTGGCAATGCTTGCTGTATCTGCTGCCGTGATGTCTGTATCTGTAGCTTCAGACCCATCCGGCCCGACAGTGGATATCGTGGGAAACACCACCAAAGCCATTGGATCTGGCACTAAGGTAAATTCAACCAACTCTTCAACCGGGGAAGTCAGAAGCCCGGGCGGCCTCATTTTCACCGCAAACCTCCAGTCCGACCAGCAAAACACAAGATGGAAAGCTTACGTCGGAAACGTAACAGGAACCTTGACACTGGATGACGCGAGCAGCAACACAATCTACCAGTGGACAATATCAACAGTAACAGGAGAGGTATTCTCAACCAGGGCGTCAGGCTCGATAAACTGGAGCGGAATAAACTGCACATGGATAGCCGACGGCAAAATCAACGCT
>JAGVYR010000038.1 GCA_018303185.1 Candidatus Woesearchaeota archaeon
TCCAAAACCCTTAAAAACCCATTCATCTTACTTCTGGTAAGCGCATGCTCGCCATAAGGATCTGGCAGAGAGTGTGCGTGGAATTTGCTGGTGAATTCTGCGCTAAGTTGCATTATGTACGCACTACTGGGCATACAACAATGTTACAACCAATGAAAATCCAAAAAATAAAATAAAAAACTATAAAGAAATAAGCAACGAGGTAATAAAATGACAGAAATGCCGCCGATGAAGCAGGTTGACAAGGTAGTCTGGGAAATCCCTGCATCATACAGGAAAGGGATGAATGTCCCTGCAAGGATTTACGCTACAGAAAAGCTTCTTAAAGAGATGGACGAGGGAGTTTTTAGGCAGGTTACAAATGTAGCGTGCCTTCCCGGAATCCAGAAATACAGCTACTGCATGCCTGACGGCCATTGGGGTTACGGTTTCCCAATCGGAGGCGTGGCAGCTTTTGACGTAGATACAGGAGTGATAAGCCCGGGCGGAATAGGATTTGACATAAACTGCGGCATGCGCCTTGTAACGACAAACCTTACTCTGAAACAAGTGCAGCCAAAGCTAAAAGAGCTGATAGACACGTTCTTCAAGACAGTTCCTGCAGGAGTCGGCAGCAAGGGCTTTGTCAAAGCAACCGACAGGCAGTTTGATGAAATAATGACAGCAGGAAGCCAGTGGTGCGTCGATAACGGCATGGGCTGGAAAGCCGATATCCAGAGAACAGAGGGCCACGGAAAGATAGACTGGGCAGACCCTTCAAAAGTATCCGACAAGGCAAGGAAAAGGGGCATGAACCAATTAGGGACTTTAGGCTCTGGAAATCATTACCTTGAAGTGCAGTTCGCGAGCGCTTCCAACATCTTTGATGAGGAGACTGCAAAAGCATTCGGAATAGCGCTGCCCGACCAGATTGTTGTCATGGTGCACTGCGGAAGCAGGGGATTTGGCCACCAGATAGGCACTGATTACCTTTCAGTTTTTGCAAGGAGCATGGAAAAATACGGCATTAGCACTGAAGACCGTGAGCTTGCATGCGCTCCTTTCGCAAGCAATGAAGGCCAGGAATATTACAAGGCAATGGCGTGCGCTGCAAACATGGCATTCGCAAATAGGCAGGTAATCCTCCATAGAATCAGGGAAGGCTTTTCAAAAGTGTTCAGCCAAAGTGCAGAAGCACTGGAGATGAATCTCGTTTATGATGTGGCACACAACATAGCCAAGGTTGAAGAGCATATTGTTGACGGAAAAAGGAAAAAGGTAGTTGTTCACAGGAAAGGCTCCACAAGGGCTTTCCCTCCCGGCCATCCTGAGCTTGATTCTCTTTACCAAAAGTCAGGCCAGCCGGTAATAATAGGCGGCTCAATGGAAACAGGCTCATTCCTCCTGACAGGCACTGAAAAGGCGATGCAGGACACTTTCGGCACAACAGCCCATGGAAGCGGCAGGACAATGTCAAGGGCTGCCGCAAGAAGGCAGGTCCATGGCGGAAACCTTCAGAAAGACATGGAAAAGAGGGGAATTTACGTGAGGGCAGTCTCAATGCCGGGGCTTGCGGAAGAAGCCGGAATCGCATACAAGAACATAAACGAGGTTGTCGAGACTCTGGCAATTGCAGGCATATCCAAGCCGGTCGTGCAGCTGAAGCCGATAGGTAACGTTAAGGGTTAGGCCTGAATTTCAGAAACTTTTAAATTCACATCTCCCATATTGCCCTATATGGCGGGCAATGAGATAGAGAAGAGGCTTGGCGGCCTGCTGGAGAAGCTTAATTTCATAGGAATGACTATAAGGAACCTCAAGGAAAACCACTCCTCATTCCTTCTGGACATTGACGGAATTGATGAAAGGATTTTTCAGTTTGTCGAGCTGCTCATAAGGGATGCCAACAGGATTTCCTCAGAAGCAAAAGGAAGGTACGACCTCCAGGACAGGGCAACCGGCATGCTGGCCAACATAAGGAGAATGATGGAAGAGATGAGAAAGCACGAGAACAAGGACATAAGCAAGTCCGAGGAGCTTAAGGAGGTGATATCCTCAGCCTTGGACAATCTCGGAGAGATAAGAAGCGACACTGAAGGATGGATCAAGGAAGCATCAAGAGAAAAGAAAGTGCAGGACAGGAACAGGGTCAAGAGAGCGTTTTGATTTCTATGGCGAGATACAAGATACACGAGGACAAGGCAACTGCAGATATAGCCTTTTCCACACAGGGTAAAGATTTGAATGAGCTTTTTGAAAACGCCGCATTCGCAGTATTTGAAGTAATGGCTGACCTGAGCACAATAGAAAGCAAAGGCTCAAAAAAATTTGAGTTTGAATCGGGCAGCATCCAGAACCTGCTCTTTGATTTTCTCTCAGAAATAGTCTATCTCAAGGATGCTGAATACATGGTATTTAAGGATTCAAAGGTAAGCATTGCCGAAAAAGGCAAAAAATATAAACTAAAGGCGGAAGTTTTCGGTGAAGGGATAGATCAGGAAAAGCATTCCCTGAAATGCGATGTGAAAGCAATCACGCTCCACATGTTTTCGGTTGAAAAGGCAAAAAAAGGATGGGAGGCGTTTGTCGTGGTGGACATATAAAGTTTCTTTAATATTTATAAACTGGCGCTAATTCTCCTTCAGTATGATTAATGGTTTCAAGCCGGAAGAATTTAAGTTAAGCCAGATTACCATAGACGAATACAATGCGCATTGCTGGAGGCTTGGCATCGACATGATGGAAAAAGCATTCAGTGACTCCAGTTTTAATTTAATCCTAAACCAAGCCCCATACAGGAGCCTTGAGGAAGTTTTCGGGAACTTTGACAGGAAAGAATTGCCGTTAGTCCTTGTTTACTTCCCAGAAGGAACGCGCACCGTCGGCAAAGCTGCGAAAGATTTGATGCGCGATAAGGCAGGATATTTAAAAGAATGCGCCAGCGGCGCTGAAAGTGAAGGCTTAACTGAAGTGGTGCTCAGAACATGCCAGCCCGGGAAAAATGTGCGGAAATACTTTGATTCATTCAAAATTCATATGACCGGGCACAATGGCAATAGTATTTGGACGCTAAGAAACTTTAAAATTGATGCGGCAAATCTCCAATTTTATGCGTTTTCAGGTGTGATGCCGGAAATGGAAGGATTAAGGACAATAAGAGGCATATACCCAAATAGCGTTTAGGAAGACTATAAATCAGCTTAAATCCGGGGTAAGTTAAGAAAACTGGAAAAGATTATAAAGTACCTGCTCCTCATTTTTGGGAATGTACGATGCAATAATAATAGGCTCGGGCCCTGCAGGGTATGAATGCGCCAGATTTATCCATGAGCTTGGCGGCACTGCGGCAATCATTGAAAAGTACAAGATAGGGGGGTGCTGCACCAATTACGGCTGCATCCCGACAAAGGCGATGCATGCCTCCGCCACATTCGCCCAGCAGCTGAAAAGGGCAAAGAGCCTTGGCGTTGATGTTCCTTCTTACACTTTTAATTTCAGGGAGATAATGGAAAGAAAGGCAAGGATTGCAGAGGAAATGTCAAAGGGCGTCAGCTATATCCTGAACCAGGCAAAAGCGGATGTCATCCAGGGAGAAGCAAAGATCAAGGACGCTAACACGGTCATTGTAGAAGGAAAGGAGTATCAGGCAAAAAACATAGTTATTGCGACCGGAGCGAAACCGCGCTTACTGCCCGGGCTTGAAGTCAACAGCGCAATAATGACCAGCACCGAGCTTCTCGAGCTTAAGGAAAAGCCATCATCGCTTGCGATAATCGGCGGAGGCTATATTGGCTCAGAATTCGCTTCGATAATGTCCAGTTTTGATATAAAGGTCACGATAATCGAAGGGATGGCCAGGCTTGTGTCTGTGGAAGATGAAGACACTTCAAAGAAGCTGCATTCAATGCTGCAGAAGCTCGGTGTCGAGATATTCCTCAATGCAAAATTCAAGTCAGTCGAGGGCGGAAAAATCGCTTTTGAACATGAAGGGCAGGAGAAGAATGCCGAAGCTGACAAGATACTTGTAGCAGTCGGCATGTCCCCTGTCTTCAATAAAGAAGAGCTTGACGCAGTGGGAGTAAAGTATGATAAGGGCATTCTGGTGCATAAAAACATGAAAACTTCAGTGCCCAATATTTATGCAATAGGCGACGTTACAGGGCAGATAATGCTCGCCCACTATGCGTATGCCCAAGCAGAAGTTGCTGCAAAGAACATAATGGGCCAAAAGGCTGAGCTTGATCCTTCTGTGGTGCCAAGCGCCATTTTCACAATTCCGGAAATTTCCTCGGTCGGAATAAGAGACGGTTCCTTCCCTTCTGTAAAATTCCTCTTCAGCGCAAACGGAAAGGCACAGGCCATGGACGAAGCTGAAGGGTTCATAAAGATTTACTATGAAGGAGATGAGTTAAAGGGATTCTCAGCCATAGGGCCGCATGCCTCGGACTTAGTTGCAGAGGCGGCGCTTGCAATAAAGAATAAGATTCCGCTCTCGAAGATTGAGGAGACAATACACGTGCATCCTACTTTATCGGAAGCTTTCAAGGGCGCTGTGCAAATGGCTTTGAAGAAGGCATAAGCCTAAGGGCATATATTCTGCTTAAGCTCCCTTACAAGCGACATATTCTCGGAATCGTCTATTGGCACGTCGATTATGCTTACTGTATTGTTTCCCAAAGCCTGCTTCAGCATTGGAAGGAATTCTTCTGCTTTCTTTATCCTGTAGCCTTTTGCCCCGAAGCTCTCGGCATACTTAACAAAATCAGGATTGCTGAAGTCGTTGCCGTGGCTCTTCCCTTTGTTCTTTAATTGCTTCCATTCTATCATCCCGTATTTGGAGTTGTTGAATATAACAATGACAATATCCTGCCCAAGCCTGATTGCAGTCTCAACTTCTTGGGAATTCATCATGAAGCCCCCGTCCCCGTTTATGGAGACTACTTTCCTGTCCGGAAAGACAAGCTTGGCCGCTATGGCTCCCGGAACTGAAATGCCCATTGAGCACAGGGCATTGTCAATCAGGCAGGTATTCGGAGCGTATGTTTTATACTGCCTTGCCGCCCATATCTTGTTCATGCCGACATCCGCAATGACAATATCTTTTTCTCCCAGAGCTTTCCTTAAGTCTGAAAAAATGCGCTGGGGCTTCATCGGGAATTCATAGCCAGTTTCATATTTCGAATGGTTTTTTATTATTTCCTTCTTTACATTTTGAAAATAATCAATGCTTTTCTTCTCATTGTTTCCGATTTTCTGCATTATCCTAAATAAAGAATCCTTCAAATCTCCTAAAACTTCCAATACCGGCACATAATGCTCATTCCGGTCATTTGAAACCGCATCAAAATGGATTATCTTCTTGTCCTTTTTTGTATTCCATATTGCGGGCTCAAGCTCGACAACATTATAACCTAAAGCTATTATCAAATCAGCCTTCTGGATTGCGCACTGATGGAAGTCAAAGCCGTTTATGCCTATAGAAAAAAGTGAATTTGGATGCCTGTTGTCCATGCTGCCTTTGCCCATCTGCGTTTCAAGCACCATGATTCCGGCTTTTTCAGAAAGCTCTTTCAGTTCCTGGGAAGCGTTCTGCCTAAGCACCCCATTTCCTGCAATGATGAGGGGATTTTTTGAGTTTTTAATCAAAGAAACCGCTTTGTCTATTGATGCGGAATCAGCAGCCTTCTTTTTTATCTCTTCAATGGCTAACGGCTCGCCCTCGGTTTCCATCTCAGCAACATCTTCAGGCAGCTCAAGATGGCACGGTCCCGGCCTTTCCTCCTGTGCAAGCCTGAAAGCCTTTCTGACCATTTCCGGAACATCTGCAGGATTTTTTATTGTGGCGTTCCACTTGCACAGCGGCTCGAAAACTTCCTTAACATTTACAAACTGGAAATTTTCCGTTCATGGCTCCCGGCCCGAGTGTGGAAAGGCAGACTCCCGCTTTTCCTGTAAGCCTCCCGTGAATAGCTGCCATGAAAGCGGCTCCCTGCTCGTGCCTTGTTGGGATAAACTTTATGCTTGAATCAAGAAGAGACATCATCATGTCCTCGTTCTCCTCGCCCGGAACGCCGAATATGCACTCAACGCCCTCATTCTCGAGGCACTTCACAAAAAGTTCGGAAGATTTCATATTGGTTATTTTTCTGTCGTTTCTTGTTTGCTTTTTGATTATGTTTCGGGATAATCAAGCCTTAGTTATCTTGGCGCGCCCATTGTTGGCGCGCAATATAACGCCCGCCGCATTGCGGGCGGCTGCTTAGCGCCTATGGGCGCACTATATTGCGCCGCAGCATTGGCGGCGCCAAAATGTCCAAGGTTTTATCTTAAATTTTTAATTCGGATTTTTTCCAAACATGCCTACTTTCCATGCTTATACACACTGATTCCTTTCGCATTTGTGAATTCCCTTATGCCGAGCTTGGACAGCTCTCTTCCGATGCCGCTTTTCTTAATGCCTCCGAAAGGCATCCTTGGGTCAGATTTTGTAAATGAATTCACGAACACGCTGCCAGACTCAATTTTCCTGACTATCTCCTCACCTTTCTTCAGGTCTTTGGTAAAAACGCTCCCTCCCAATCCGAATTCAGAGCTGTTTGCAATTTCAACCGCTTCCTCGGCAGTCTTGAAAGGCATTACAGCCCCTACAGGACCGAAAACTTCCTCGCATGCAACTTTCATATCTCTCCTGACATTATACAGCAGTGTTGGCTCGTAAAATGAGCCCTTGCTTCCTATTGCCTTTCCGCCTGTAAGCAGCTTTGCGCCCTGCTTTATTGAATCCTGAACCTGCCTGTTTATCTGCTCAACAGCTTTTTTGTTTATCAGTGGACCGCCCTGCGTCTTTTCATCCAGCGGATTTCCTATGATTATTTTGCTGAACCTCTCAGCTACCTTTCTTGCAAACTCATCCGCAATGGATTCATGCACTATAAAGCGCTTTGCTGAGATGCAGCTCTGCCCCATGTTAAGCATCCTTCCCCTTACTGCATTCTCAACAGCAAAATCCATGTCAGCATCCTCAAGAACAATGAATGGGTCAGAGCCTCCCAATTCCAGGACAACTTTCTTTATGTGCCTGCCTGCAGCCTCTGCAATCCTTGCCCCTGCCTCTGTGCTTCCTGTAAGGGAAACAGCCTGCACATAGTCAGAGCCTATAAGCTCATTTACTGCACTGTGCTCAGCTATAATTGTCCTGAACACATTTTCCGGAAAGCCTGCTTTCCTGAATACTTCCTCAATCTTCAGAGCGCTTCCTGTTACATTGCTCGCATGCTTCAAAATAGCTGCGTTCCCTGCCAGCAGCGTAGGAATGGCAAACCTGAATGCCTGCCAGAAAGGGAAATTCCACGGCATTATTGCCAGTACTGTGCCTAAAGGCTGGTAAGTGATGAGGTGCTTCAGCCCGTCTGCTTCCATTTGCTCATCTTTGAGCCATTCTTCTGCCTTTCCCGCATAAATTTCTGCAGTCCATGCGCACTTTTCAATTTCGCCCCTTGACTCTGTTATTGGCTTGCCCATTTCCAAGGTCATGAGCTTAGCATATTCCTCTTTGTTTTCCCTGAGAACGGCAGCAGCCCTTTTCATAAGCTCTTCTCTCTTCTTTAAAGGAAGCCCTCCCCAAGATTTCTGCGCTTTCCTTGCGCTTTTGGCAATGTCAAAAACCATTTCCTTCGGCATGATATCATATTCTGAAAGAACTTCTTCAGTAGCAGGGTTAATTGTCTTTATCTTCATCAAAACCACCTGAATTTTGGGATTTTTTTATGGTTATAAAGTTATTGATGTTCACCGGGCATATCTTCAGGTATTAAGATTATCTGATTAACATTTAAAACAATAGTTTAAGATTGAGCCTTCAATAACAACAAACTATATAAACCAAGAAGTTGGAATTTATAGGGCAAATAACATGGAACAAATCCTAGTCAAGCCGTCATGGCTGAAAATAAGGCCTCCTACTGAGACCTACCCTAAAGTAAGGGAAATCATCAGAAGCCATAGCCTGCATACTGTGTGCCAGGAATCCCACTGCCCGAACATGAGCGAGTGCTGGTCAGGAGGAACAGCCACATTCATGGTAATGGGAGACACCTGCACCCGCGGCTGCAAATTCTGTGCGGTAAAGACAGGCAATCCTATGAAGAAGCTTGACCATGATGAGCCGAAAAAGCTCGCGCAGGCAATCAAAGAGTTAGGGCTTTTTGAATACATTGTCATAACTTCTGTTGATAGGGATGACCTGGAAGACCAGGGCTCAGGCCACTTTGCAGAATGCATAAAGGAAGTTAAAAATGCCCATCCCGGAATCATAGTGGAAGTGCTTATTCCTGATTTCAGGGGCAGGATTGACCTTCTGAAAAAAATAGTTGAAGCAAAGCCTGATGTCATAGCACACAATATCGAGACTGTAGAAAGCCTGCAGAGAAAAGTGAGGGACGTGAGGGCAAACTACGCTCAATCCCTGTCAGTGCTGGAAAACGTAAAGAAGCTCAACCCAAAAATCTACACAAAATCCTCAATAATGCTCGGCCTTGGAGAGAAAAAGGAAGAAGTAATAAAGGCGATGCAGGACTTAAGGGCAATAAACACTGATATCATCACATTCGGGCAGTATTTGAGGCCGAGCAGCTGGCACCTTCCTGTAATTGAATATGTGCCACCAGAAAAGTTTAAATATTATGAACAAAGCGCAAAAAGCACGGGTTTCCTGTATTGCGCAGCAGGCCCATTCGTTAGAAGTTCCTATAGGGCAGGCGAGCTGTTCATGAAAGGAAGGATTGAAAGCGAAAGAGTGATTGGAAGCGGAGAATAAAAAAAAGATGGTCAGAAAGGTCATAGAGAAGTTTGAAGTTGAATACCTGCAGGTAATGGATGAGCAGGGGAATGTTGACAATTCCCTGATGCCGAAGATTTCTGATGAGCAGGTAAAGTGGATGTACGAGACAATGGTTTTGTCAAGGACATTTGATGACAAGGCCTTTAATCTGCAGAGGCAGGGCAGGATTGGCACATATATCCAGTTCAAAGGCCAAGAAGGCTCGCAGATTGGGGCAATGGCTGCTTTGGAGGACAAAGATTGGCTTTTCCCAATGTACAGGAGCGGCGCTGCCCTGATTGCAAGAAAAACTCCTTTGCACCAGCTCCTGCTCTATTCAGGCGGAGACGAACGCGGCTTATTGTGCTCAAAGGACATAAACAATTTTCCCATTGCGATTCCAGTAGGAACTCAAAATCTTCATGCAGCAGGATGCGCAATGGCTTCCCGCTTCAAAGGCGAGAAAACTGTTTCATTGGTTTTCATGGGAGACGGAGCAACTTCAAAGATGGATTTCCTGACAGGAATGAACTTTGCAGGCGTCTTTAAAGCTCCATGCATTTTTGTCTGTGAGAACAACCAGTTCGCAATCTCAGTCTCAAGAAAAATCCAGACAGCAGCTGAGACAATTGCGCAAAAATCCATAGCATTCGGCTTCAAAGGAATGCAGGTTGACGGGAATGATGTTTTTGCCATGTACAAGGCAGTGAGCGAAGCAGTGGAAAATGCAAGGAACGGCAACGGCCCTGCACTGATCGAAGCTTACACATACAGGATGTGTGACCATTCCACTTCGGATGATGCCTCAAAATACCGCGACCCAAAAGAGATGGAAGAATGGAAGGCAAAGGATCCTATTGACAGGCTTGAAAAGTACATGCGCAACAAAGGGCTGCTTGACGATTCTTACAGGGCAAAGGTTGCGGAAGATGCGAAGAATAAGGTGGAGGCTGCAGTTGAAGAATATGAAAAAACTCCTGCTCCAAACCCGGAGGATATGTTCACTTACATGTTTGCGGAGATGCCGCTTCAATTGAAAGAGCAGCTTGAAGAGTACAGGAGACTGAAATAATGGTAAAAGCTACTATAGTGCAGGCAGTGAACATGGCCCTTGACTTAGAGCTGGGCAGGGACAGGAATGTTGTAGTCATGGGAGAAGACGTTGGAGTAAATGGCGGCGTGTTCCGCGCTACTGACGGCCTTCAGAAAAAACACGGAAAAGAAAGAGTCATTGATACTCCATTATCAGAGGAAGCAATCATAGGCACTGCCGTGGGAATGGCAGTGAACGGCATGCGCCCTGTCGCCGAAATCCAGTTCTCAGGATTCGTGTATTCGGGATTTGACCAGCTTTTCTCGCATGCGGCAAGAATAAGGAACAGGAGCCGCGGCCGTTTTTCAGTTCCATTGGTTGTAAGGACTCCTGCAGGCGCAGGAATCCGCGCTTTGGAATTGCACTGCGAGCAGGGAGAGGCTTTCTTCGCGCATGCTGTCGGCCTGAAAATGGTAATCCCTTCAACTCCATATGACGCAAAAGGGCTTTTGCTTGCAGCCATAAGGGATCCTGACCCTGTTATTTTTTATGAGCCCATGAGGCTTTACCGCGCCATAAAAGAGGACATTCCGGAAGACGATTACACTGTGCCCATAGGAAAGGCAAGGATTGCGCAGCAGGGCGACGACCTTACAGTAATAAGCTGGGGCGCCCTTTCAAAATTTACATTGGATGCAATACAGAATAACAAAGTGAACGCAGAAGTCATTGATTTGAGAAGCATCTACCCATGGGATTCAGAGGCTGTGCTTAATTCAGTAAAGAAGACAGGGCGCGCCGTGATAGTGCATGAAGCTCCAAGGACAAGCGGCTTTGGCGCCGAGATTGCAGCTACAATAGCAGAAAGGGCCATGCTTGAGCTTGAAGCGCCCGTAGTGAGGGTAACAGGCTATGACACCGCAGTGCCTTTCGCAAGGACTGAGATGGAATACGTGCCCAGCGAAAAAAGGATTATGGATGGCGTGAATAAAGTTTTGAAGTTTTAGGAAAATAGCCGATACAATTATATTCAGTAAAAAATCAAGCCTTGGGCATCTAGGCGGCCCCAATGCGGGCCGCATTAAATGCGCCGCAACAATGGCGGCGCCTAGACAACAAAGGTTTGATTTTTTGGCTAAACCGGAAAAGCATAACCAAGCGAACAATTAAATAACGAAAACAAAAATCAAAAAAATAACTAACTAAAACCAAAATGCCATACGAATTCAAGTTCCCTGATGTCGGGGAAGGCATCCATGAAGGCGAGATTGTAAAGTGGAAAGTTAAGGAAGGGGACAAGGTTACAGCCGACCAGCACATTGTAGAGATAGAAACAGACAAGGCTGTTGTTGACATTCCATGCCCTAAAGCAGGCACAATACTGAAGATAAGCCACAAGGAAGGCGAGACAATACAGGTCGGTGAGATTCTTGTCGTCATAGGGGAAGAAGGCGAGAAAGCAGCTCCTGAAAAGAAAGAAGAAAAGGCGGAAGCGCCTAAGGAAGAAAAGAAAGCTGCTGTCTCGGCAAAATCAGAAAAGAAAGACGGAAAGCCCTATACCGGCAGCGTAGTCGGCTTCCTGCCTGATGATGAAGAGGAAATACAATCCTCCCAAAAGCCGGCTGCATCAACAGCCTCTGCTTCATCTGACAAAGCCAAGGCAACTCCGGCAGTCCGCATTCTCGCAAGAAATCTTAATGTTGACATTTCTTCTGTTGCAGGCAGCGGTCCGGGCGGCAGGATTACAGAGGAAGATATTGAAAAGGCGGCAGGCTCTCCTGCAGGGACAAAAACCTATTCATCTTCAAGGTCCCCTGTAAATTACGAATCCTTCGGAAGCGTAGAAAGGGTTCCTTTAAAGGGAGTCAGAAAGGCTATCCATGACAAGATGCACGAGGCCCACAACACTATAGTCCCCATAACAAATTTCCATGACGCTGAGGTAAGCGAGCTGGACAAGTTAAGGTCAAAGGAGAAAAAGGCTGCTGAAAAGAAAGGCATACACATGACATTCATGCCCTTCATAATAAAGGCTGTTGCAAAGGCCCTTGCAAACAACCCCATGATAAACTCCTGTGTTGAAGGCTCTGACATAATACTGAAGAAGTATTACAATATCGGAGTTGCTGTTGACACAGATGCGGGGCTTATAGTGCCTGTTGTGAAAAACACGGATGAGAAAGACATTTTCGAAATTGCGAAAGAAGTGCAGGAGCTTGCGCAGAAGGCAAAGGACAGGAAGCTTTCAGTGGAAGAGCTGAAAGGCGGCTCTTTTACAGTAACGAATCTCGGCTCTGTGGGAGTACGTTATTTTACTCCAATGGTGAATTATCCAGAATCATGCATCCTTGGATTGGGCAGCATGGCGGACAGGACAAGGGTTGATGAAAACGGCAAGGTCACAATAAGGAAGATGATGCCCCTTTCCTTCACTTACGACCACAGGGTTGTGGACGGGGCTGTTGCTGCGCGCTTTATGAACGAGGTCATTTCCTATCTTGAGGACCCTGCGCTGATTTTCATTGAGGAGAAGGGGAAGAAATAACCAACCATGAATATATTCATGTTCTGGACCTTTTCACTGTTTGGTTTGTTTATATTTGTTGGTGGCATTATTTTTTGGGGCAATCAAATACTGAAGATTAAAGACAGTTTTAATTACATTCTTTTTCCATTCCTGATAGCATACTCTGCATACTATAAAATAAAATGTCCAGCTTACAAAGAAAATCAAGACCATGTTGCAATCATAGTGCCATACCGATTCAAAGTTTTTTTAATAACTTACTATATGGACGGAGTGGATATTCTAATAAGATGTTTTTTTAAAAACAATATCCCATATAAAGTATACGATTGCAATAGCTCAAAAAAATTCATAAGCATAGTCAAAAATCCGAGGGTTAAAGAAATACATGTGTTTGGGCATGGGCAGAGGCATGGATTAATATTTAACAAAAAAGATATTCTCTACTATTGTGAATTCAATATGTGCAAAAAGGATAAAAATTTAGTTGCTCAATGGCATTGCAATAATAGAGGTGGCAAATCTTTAGGAGAATACATCTCAAAAAAAAGTCTTGCTGATAAAAATATGAGAAACTCATTTCAAAACAGGCGTGATATTTATAAGTTCACCAAGAGGTACAATAGTTGGGGAAAAAAGAGTAAAAAACATTAACATTAATAAACCTTCTTTCTTTACAGGATTTTTTATGGTTTCAGCACGTGTCAGCAAAATAGAGCCTTCTAAGACAGTAGCCATAGACACTCTTGCCAAGCAGCTGAAGAAGGAAGGCAAAGACATAGTGAACCTTTCTGCAGGTGAGCCTGACTTTCCCACTCCGGATAATGTGAAGGAAGCTGCAATCAAGGCAATAAGGGAAAATTTCACGAAATACACTGCGCCTTCTGGGATTATAGAGTTGAAGGAAGCAATAGTTAACAAATTTAAAAAAGAAAATAATGTGGGATATTCTACAGAAAACGTAATCGTGAGCTGCGGCGGGAAGCATTCTTTCTACAACATTGTCATGTCCCTGCTCCAGAAAGGAGATGAAGCGATAATCCCGAAGCCTTACTGGGTTTCATACTCAGATATGGTAAAATTATCAGATGCCGCCCCGATATTATGCAGCACAGATGAAAACTTCAGGATAGAAGCCGATTTAATAAAGGAAAAAATAACAAAAAACACAAAGCTCATTGTGATAAACAGCCCGAACAACCCTTCAGGCTCGGTCATTGAGGAAAAGGAATTAAGAAAGATAGCAGATATTGCAGTTGAAAAAAATATTCATGTTCTTTCAGACGAAGTCTATGAGCATTTCATCTATTCAGGAAAAAAGCACGTCAGCATAGCTTCATTTAATGAGGATATAAAAAAAATGACAATAACCCTTAACTCACTGTCTAAGACATATTCAATGACCGGCTGGAGAATAGGCTACTGTGCAGCGGAAAAGGATCTTGCAAAAGCCGTTGAAAAGATGCAGTCCCAGTCGACAGGAAACCCGACAAGCATTGCGCAGAAGGCAGCTTTGGAGGCATTAAATGGCCCTCAGGATTTTTTGAAAGAAAGAATATCCGAATTTGAAAAAAGAAGGAGTTTAATGGTAAAAATGCTCAATGGGGCAGGCTTAAAATGTGATTTGCCTGAAGGCGCATTCTACTGCTTCCCGGGCATAGAAAGCACAAAACTTAATTCAGAACAATTCTGCCAGAAGCTCCTCAAAGAACATTTGGTAGCAGCTGTCCCCGGCATAGCTTTTGGAACAGAAGGCCATGTCCGCTTTTCATACGCAGCATCCATGCCAGATATTAAAAAAGGAATGGAAAGGGTTAAAAAACTGATTGAAAGCCTCAGCTAAAATGCCAAACCATAACGTCTCAAGGGCAATGTCAACCCAGCACCCTGACAATGTAAGCAATCCTTTTTTTGTTGACAATTCAGAGATTGCAGGAGACGATGAGATAAAGGAAGCATTCTATTCCTTCTCTCATCTGAAATGCCGCGAGCAATTGTGGGACTGCGAGGGCAAGGAAGTGGACAATTTTGTAGTAAAAAAGCTATTGAGCCAGTACGGGCCTTACTTCAGGAAAAACAGATTAGGCAGGGACATCTTCCTTACATTAAGGGTCCCGAATCCTGCAATAGAAAAAGACGAGGGAAAAATACTTCTTGAAACCCTTGAGAGCATCCCAAGGAATTTTGACACTGCAAGGCTTTTTTACGGAGAGGACATTGCCCCCATATTTGAAATTTCGCTGCCGATGACAACTTCGGCGCAGGAGCTTCTCTCTATTTCAAATTACTATAGGAAGCATGTTGTCGGCAAGCAGGCCGAAAAAATCATTGGAGATAAAACCGTTGCGGACTGGATAGGCACCTTCAGGCCTGAATCCATGAGAATAATCCCATTAATAGAGACAAAGGAAGCAATACTGGATGCCCACAATATTGTAGAAAACTTCCTTAAAGAAGAAAAGCCAAGCGGCTACCAAAGAGTCTGGCTCGCCCGCTCCGACCCAGCATTGAATTACGGAAATCTTGCAACAGTGCTTACATTAAAGATTGCGCTCCAAAGGCTCAGAAAAGTACAGGAAAAGGCATCAGTGGACATCCTCCCGATTCTTGGCTGCGGCTCCGCTCCCTTCAGAGGAAATTTCAAGCCTACAAACGTGGAAAACTGCGTCAAGGGCTACCCTTCTGTGCATACTTACACTCTGCAATCGGCATTCAAGTATGACTACCCTGTTGAGAAAGTCCAGAAAGCGGTTGAATTTTTGAATAATTCGGATACTTCGTCCCCGATTCAGGTTGATGAAGAAAAGTGCCTTGAAATAATCGAAAAGCTGGAAGAAAGTTACCAGAAGCAGCTTCCTTTGCTGATTCCGTTCATAAATGACCTTGCGCCTTACATCCCGAAAAGGAGGAAAAGGAAGCTGCACATAGGCCTGTTTGGCTATTCAAGGAAGCTGAAAGGCATCAAATTGCCAAGGGCTATTACCTTCTGCGCCGCCCTTTATTCCTATGGGCTTCCCCCCGAGCTTCTGGGATTGGACGCTCTCGGAGAAAAAGACAAAGACTACATAAGGCAGGTTTATGCCAACTTTGACAATGACTTAGAGGACTCATTAAAATATTTGAATGAGGAAAACATGGGAATATTCCCGATAGAGATACAAAAAGCAATGGAAACAATAAAAAAATCAATAAAATACGAAACGGATTCAAACCATAGGAAAGTCACGTCAATAATACTTGAGAACTTCAAGAACAAGGAATACGCAGTCATGTCCGAGAACATAACAAGGGCTGGGTTCATCAGAGGGTTTTTGGGGTAGTTTCCAGTTTGGATAAATTTAAATATTGTTTAAGTTACTCACAAAAAATGCCTGCAACTCTTGAAAAATTCGAAATTCGGACTACAGCTGAAACATCTACATTAGGCCGTATGCTGGAGGGCATGGGAATTGTGCCAAACGGGCAGGAAGGAGTCTATATTCTAAGAGGAAAGCCAGGTCAGGTTAGAGTTTATAATCTACCTAAGCCTATAGAATTAGGGACCGAGAAAAGCTTAGGTTATAAGTCATGCGTGCAGGCTGAGGTACCCAAAAGAGTTATTCAAGAATTGCAGTATATTATGGTGCTTAATCGTATTGGATTTGGAACAATGAATGGGCATGAAGGTTAAAATTGTAGATTTACAGAATCAATTCCACTGCACATGGCAGCTTCCTTTTTTTAACGTCTTGTCACCAATATTCCATTCATCCTTCTTATACTTAGTGTCCAATAATTCCGAAACCCTGTCCATGTCGCCGTCATTCAGCTCGTCAACAAAAAATCTTTTCCCTGCAAGGAAGCTTTTCCTGAAGGCATCATAAGCCCTTTCAGGATAGAAATCTCCAAAATCAGAGATGCATGCTGTTTTTTTCCTTATTTCGCTTTTTTTTATTTTAAAAATTTTCTCCATTGACTCAAAATCCAGTGAATGGAAAATGCTCCCGTGCTGCATCACGACCCCTTTTCTCCTGTCCTGCGCATTGCCGGCTATTTTCCTGCCTTCCGCGAGTATGGAATTTTTGCCGTCAAATTCTGCCTTTATTCCGAGAATTTTCAATCCGCCAATTATCCAGCTGCATATCTCCCTGTAAGACTTCTGGAAATCAGAGAAAATGCCTTCTTCCTCTGCAATGACGCAATAAGTAAAATCCTCAGGCAAATGCAGCAATGCCTGGCCCCCTGTAGGCCTCCTCACGACATCTATGCCGTTCCTGGCGCAATATTTCAAGTTGGCATCATTTACGCTCTGATTTATGCCCAGGGAGACAGAAGGCCCCTTCCATGAATAGCCCAGCCTTATAACAGGAACCTCGCTTTCCTTTGCAGAGGCGGCAAGTGCCTCGTCAATGGCCATGTTCGTGAAAGCGTCATATTTTCCCTTTTCAATAAGGCGAAATGTCGGCAGCATGTTGATTTTAATATATACCGGTATTATTTAAATCATTAGAATCAGTCTTCTATTTTGGTCACTTTTATTGCCAATACAGGGCACACTTCCTCTGCTTCCTTGTTCACGGAAAAATCCGCTTCATCTATTGTAAGCTCCCACTTCTTGGTCTCTTCGTTAAAAACAGCGCCAGTGAGGTCAACTTTGCCGTCTTCAGAGCGCGGCCAGAATTTTTCAGCCACGGCGGTGCATGCCAGGGCGCCTATGCACAGCTCCCTGTCAAACTCAATTAAATATTTTGCCATGATAAAAAAGGAAAAACAGAATTATAATAAGTTTTCGAATTCCTCCTCATCCCCGACTTCATCCGCGAGCAGTTCTTCAAAAAGCTCATGCGACACGAGGTCCTTGCCGTGCGTCTTCTCCGCAATTTCGTTGTAGAATTTTATCGCGCCCCGTTCCATCCCAATGAATGCATTCAGGAATCCGTTGATGTCCCTGGAGTCCTTCGGGAATTTCGGGTTTCCGCTTGACACTTTTGCAAGCTTTTCAATGTCCCTTTCCGGCTCGCCCCCAAGCTCAAGTATCCTTTCTGCAAGCCTGTTGGCATGCCCCAGCTCCTGCTTTGAGCCTTCCTTCAAAACCTCAGCAATCTCCTTTGAATTCGGGCCTTCTATTGCATTGGCAGCCCAATTCATGTAATAATGCGCAAGCCATTCATCGGCATATGCCCTGTTAAGCTGCTGCAGCATCCACTTGATGTCTATCTTGAGTATCTTTCTTCCGGCTTCTCCCATAAAAACCACCTCATTTGTCTGGATATGCGAATGAAACTGGGTATTTATATCTTATTATTGCAATGGCTGCGCTCAAAATCTCATTCTTCGGGTTGCCATCGTTCGCGCTTGATGATGCCTTTGCTCGGTTAGCATCAGGCTCGGCTATTTCTGTTGCTCTAAGCATATCGTTGAAGCCCCGTAGGGGGCGTCCCCCTCAACTCCCTTAAAGTGCCAATTGAAGAGCCTCGCAAAGCAGATGCTAACCTTGCTCACAAATCAGATGGCAACCTGCATTTTGAGCGCAGCCTGTCGGAAATAAAGAGAATCAAACAAAAAATTCAGCCAAAACTTGAGCCGCAGCCGCAAGTTGATTTTGCGTTCGGATTGCTTATCTTGAATCCGGCTCCCTGCAGGCTCTCTATGTAGTCAATATTAGCTCCGTCAAGTTTGGCCATGCTTGACTTGTCAACAAAGACCTTAACGCCTCTTTCATCAATGACAATGTCCTCCTTTGTGGAATTGTCATCAAGCTCCATAGAATACTGGAAGCCAGAGCATCCTCCAGGCATCACTGCAATTCTCAACGCCTTCTTTTTTTCCTGCTCAAGAATTTCCTTTAGCTTGGAAGCTGCCTTCTCTGTCAATTCTACTTTTGCATTTGAAAGGTCAACTTTCTGCTCCTTTTTCTTTTTAGTGGAAGCAGGATTCTTTTCAAGAACTTCATTGAGCTTTAAGACGGCAGCCTCAACATCCTCATCAGTCATTCCATGGCCCTTAAAGCCCATCTCAATAGTCTCAAAAGGGCTCACATGGCAGCCCACGCAATGCACTCCAAAACCCATCAGCGGCTCTATCAGCTGCGGGTATTTCTCAACCAGTTCCCCTATGATTGTGTCTTTTGTTATTGCTTTGACTTCTTCTGCCTTTTGCATCATATCACCTTAACTATAGTTAATTGGGATGGATAGAGGTATATAAATGTTTTGTGCAAATATTTATCCCACCAGCAGGCATGTAAGGGAGCATTCCTGTTTTTCAAATTCCTTGATTGCATTTTCGAATAAGGCATCATGATTTGCTCTTTTCTTGTGCAATGCTTCCCATACTTCCATAAGTTTATCCAGCTTATCCCTATTAAAATCGCCAGTTACGCCCTCAGTAAGACATGCAAATTTTACCCAGAACATGTCTTCATAATGCATAGCTGAAGCCGAAAAAACTCCTTCATTGATAGGCTGGTGCGGATTTGAAAATCTATCGGCTAAAATTCTGCTTCCAGAAAGGTATAAGGATGCGACCCCATACTGAACTAAGCTCACCATAGGGTCGGAATTGCTGTCAAAAGATGGAAAATCAGCATAGGCCGCCACATCATTGCAAAAAGCCAACTGGCTTCCATAACCGATGGAGAGGTCGTTCACCGCTTCCCTTAATGAAGCTAATTTGGTTCCGTTCCTGAACTCACTTTTAACAAGTCCTGCTATATCCCCGGACAATGCTGCTATTGTCCGGTCAGCATTTGAAAAATGGATTGCAGGAAGCTCCAGTTCATGCAGGCTATGCAGTTCTTTTACGATAGTTTCATAAGACATTTACTTCTGGAGTTCATAAGAATTTAAAAGAATTCCTATTTTTCTAATTAAAAAGTGATAAAAACTCACTTCGCCTTCTCAAAAAGCTCATTGACCTTCTTCCAGTTCACTACATTCCAGAAAGCCTTTACATAGTCGGGCCTGCGGTTTTGATACAGCAGATAATAACTATGCTCCCACACATCCAATCCCAAAATAGGCTTCTTGCCTTCCATCAAAGGGCTGTCTTGGTTAGCTGTGCTGTAAACCTCTAATTTGCCTTTATTGGCAACAAGCCATGCCCATCCGCTTCCAAACCTTGCAGCA
>JAGVYR010000046.1 GCA_018303185.1 Candidatus Woesearchaeota archaeon
CCAATGACGTCCATCGCTACAAACAAAGCCAGAAATGCCCTTACAACTTCATCAATCATAAGAAATCTATGGAGAAGCTAATTTATAAACATTTGGTTCCATGAACACTTTCTCAATTTTCACAGCAATCCCGCCGCTCTTCTTCATCATCTGTTCTGAGCTTTCAATAGCGGTTCCAAGCCCAATCAGCTCGTCCTTGAGGCTCATAACCGCTGCTAAATTTCCCTTTTTAATGCCGGAATGCAGCTTTGCAATGCCGGGCATCTTCAGGTCAACGCCGTGGCATAAGCTTTTGATGGCACCGTCCAAAACCCACACTTTAGGGAAATGCCTGACGCCATTCTCTACAGGCTGGATTGTCTTCCTTAAGAACTGATCATTCTTTTCATTGAAAAAATAATGGAAAGCATCCTTCAGATCCTGCAAAGTGGCCATGCTGCTCTCGTCAAAAGGCCCTGCTTTTGTCCTTCTTAATTCTGACATGTGCGCCCCCACTTTCAAAGACTGCCCGATGTCGTGGCATAATTTCCTTATGTATGTGCCTGCCTCACAGCCGACTCTGAAAAGAACATCTTTTTCCTCAATCTCAAGAATCTCAAAATAATAAATTTCGCGGGTCCTTTCCTCCCTTTTCACGGCGCTTTTTATCGGGGGCAGCTGCCTTATTTTTCCAAGGAATTTTTCATTGATAATCTTTTGCAGTTCCTCTTTTGAAACTTCTTTGTGAAGATGCATCACGCCGACATATTCCTTCCCTGCATTGAGCAAAGCCTGCACTATCCTTGTTCCCCTGCCCAAAGCGACAGGCAGGACTCCTGTTACAGCAGGATCCAGAGTCCCTGAATGCCCTGCCTTGTCTATTTTCAGGATCTTTTGCACATACTCAGAGACCTGGTGGGAAGTCGGCCCGGATGGCTTGTTAATGTTCACAATCCCGTATGCAATCAATTCTTCCGTCTTCCTTTCCTCTGGCCTGCAGCCGTGATTCAGGTTTGTAGCTGCCTCTCTCTTCACAAGGATTCTTCTTTCAATTTTTTCGAATGGCAATTGGCCCATAACCCTGAGAACTTCATTTTGGTTTAATAAGTTTTGCACTGGACACTGGACATCCGCGCGTGAGGTATTTAAAGCAGTAATCATCTGAATATAAAAAAGAAAAAGGCCGCTCAATCCGATATTGAGCAGGTGACTGAAACCCTATGAGATATATTAGCTAACAGATATATAAAACTTTTCATGCCGCGGTCGCATAATCCGGTATTGCGGGTGACTGAAACCCACCTGCCAGTGATGGTGTCTGGGTTCAAATCCTTTGATGGATAGCCACTTGGGTGAAAATCCCAGCCGCGGCGACTATTTTTCACTCTAGTGGATGAATGAAAAAATAAGTTGAGAAATCTAAACACTCCTCGGCGCAGTGGGATGCTGCTGCACGCTCTTGGGCTGCGGTGCCGGCTTTGGCTGATGAATTTTCTTGGGATGCTCTTTCAGCTCCTTTATCTCTTCTTTCAAAACTTCTTTCGCTTCCTCAGCCTTCTCTTCATGCGCCTTCTCAACTATGGCTTCAATCGCTTCCTCTTTTTTCTCTGCTGCGGTCTTTGCTTCTTCCTTTTTGGCTTCTTCCTTCTTCGTTTTCTTTTTCAGCTCTTCAGCCTTCTTTGCGGACTCTTCCTGTTTCTTCTGCTGCCTCTTTGCATATGTTGGCAGCTCGGCCAATTCCACCTTCACAGTGCCTTTGTCATCCTTGACAGCATTGACCTTGACATGATGAGGGGGATTCTTTATTCCGTGGTTCCATATCATTTCATTGGCGTACTTTCCGATCTTTATGTCCTCGGACTTCATATGCCTCTTTATGAAAGCCCTCAGGGCATCCATTGCCTTTCTTGCCCTTTCATAGCGCGGAACCTTCAAGAACTCCCTTCTAAGCGGAACATTGTAAGTGCGTTCAAGCACATTCTTCGGTTCTGAAGCTTTTTTTGCCATTTTATATATCTAGGTATGTGATTATTTCTTGCCGTTTTGGAACAGGTGATTTCCCTTCTTTTGGGGGTCCTAGCGGAGTATGAACAAGGTTCGGAAGCCCCGTAAACTTTGGAACTCTGCTATTATAACCTTCCATAATTCTCACGCGTGAGTCTTTATTCTTCTCCAGCTTCTCTTCTTGGCAGTATGCCTGCCAGGGTGAACCTTTCTGCCCTTGCCGTATATTTTCGGCACTGTCCAGAAAGGCGCCCACTTCGTCTGCCTGCCAAGCTTAGCAAGCCTTTTTTTCCTGCTTGGATGCTTTACCCTTGCCATTTTTATGCTCTCTTGATTTTGATATCTCGCTTCTCTGGAGTCACTTTCTCCAAAATGCTTTTGAACATCTTGTCGTCAATGCCTGTTATCTTGCCCTGCTGCACCAATTGCGCAAGCAAAGCCGCGACCTGGATTGCCCTGTCGGGAAACGCTGCCCTTAAGTTGCCGTACCTTTCCAATGCTTCCTTCGTCATGACTGACTTTGCAATCGCTTCAATCTGCGCTATCTGCTGCTGCATCGCCTGCCTTTCCTGGGCCTGCTCGCCGCTGCCCTGCTGCAGCCTTCTCAGCTCCTCAATCCTTTTACGCCTTATCTCATCGATATCTTGCATTGTCCTACTGAGCTTCAGCTTTGATTTCAGGTTTCTGCTCTTTCACTTCTTTTTTTTCTTCTTTAACTGGCGATTGCTCCTTAGATTCTTTCTTTGATTCCTGCTTTGCAGGCTCTGCCTTTTGAATACCTTCTTTCTTTGTTTCCTTTGCTTCTTGTTTTTCTTCCTTTTGGGCTTCCTTCTTTGTATCCTCTGTCTCTTGCTTTGCAGGCTCTGCCTTTGGAGTTTCCACCTTCTTTGCTTTCGGCCCCTGAATCTGCGTTGCTATCTTGTCTAAAAATGACTTTCCTTTCGGAGTGACTATTCTTCCCTTGCGCCCGTCTTTGTTGTCCTGCTTTACCAGCCCTGCCTTTTCAAGCTGCTGCAGCACTTTTCTCAGCACATTGCCGGAGCCTTTGTAATGGTGCTCAGGCTGATGCCCGTCATTTGCCTTGCCGCCATACTTGGTTCTGAGCTTCTGGACGCCTATAGGGCCTTTTATGCATACTGCCCTTAAAACTGCAGCTGCCCTTACCTGCCACCAGTCAGCCCTTTGCGGGGGCCTTTCCTTGTGCACTCCTGTCTTTGTGAAGGTTGCCCATTCAGGCGCTTTCAGCTCTGGCATCTTTCCAAGCTGCTGGGCAGCCTTCTCAATCAGCATGTTTGCATCAACATCATATATGCTTGCCATTTTTCACCATTAATTTATTTCCGTCGCGCCTTGCGGCGCTAGAACAGCTACAAAGTAGCTTAGGGAATGGGATAATTAAGTTATTTATAAAGGTGGTGGTTTTGGCGGGGTGGAAGTAAACAAAGTAGAGCCGATAGGTTTATATACGATTTTTCTTTTTTAGGCGTTATATGAAATTCAACAGGGAAGGAAAAGAACACCATTCTATAAAAGAGATAAAATTACCTGATGGAACTGTAATCGGTGTTTTTGAAGGTAGCAGGGGAGCGAACCCGGATCATGATATCCTTATTAAATATCAAGAACAAGGTAAGAGGTTAAGAACACCTAAACATATACATTGGGTTATTGACCTGCTTATAAAAAAAGAGCACAATAGAGAACTTACTCTTGAGTTTATGGGATATCTCAGAGATATGTATGATCGAGTTTATGCTTTTCAAAGTAAAGAGGATAGGGCAAAGTGTGATCTTAAAGAAACAACCGACGAAAAGCTGAAACCTTTTAAGGAACTGAATAAGTATGGAGAATACAAAGTAGAGTTTATAGGCCATCTTATTGAATTAATGATTAAGATGGAAAAAAACACTCCTTTAATAAATCCTACTTGTTGACTAATCTATAATTTCCCCTAGAAACAAATTTTAAGATATGATTATCTCTCAATATTTGTAGTTGTTGCCTAATTTTAGCTTCAACACGCTTATTTTCGGGATGTAGTTCTTCTAAATAATCTTTGAATTTATAAACATCTTTCAATGTAAATTTGTCTTCTGGTAAATCTTCTACGCATTTAAGAACATCTGAAGTCCAACCTCTAAGAGAAGGTTTTTGTTTATTTAAGAAAAACATTTTGTTCCATTTTTTATTTACAATTTCCATTTCAATAAGCTTTTCATCTTTTATAATATTTATTTTTCCCTCATCAGGTATATTATTTAAAAGAATGTTGCATCCCACCCATCCATGCCTTCTTGCTGTATCAGAAAGTGGCTTTCTTTTTTCTATTATAGAAGAAGTAATAAAAAATTTTGGTATAATAAAAAGATTTTTAACAAACCAATCTTCATTTGAGTAATGCATAAGGAAAAAATTAGGAGTTTTGTTTAAATTAATAAACCTCATCATGGTATTAAACTCACCATCTAAAATCCGCTTAGTAAACTTTTTATTTGAGCTTTTTAGCTGAAATTCATTACTACAATTAGGACAAAAAAAGTCTTTTACTTTTTCATTATTCGGATAATCATCAATTTTAAGATTAAGACAACAAGGACAATACATCTGTGAAGAAAACCAATTCTCAGATAGAACTCTTGCTCTTTGAGAGTTACTTTTATATTGTTCAAATACGCCTTTTTCATATAATGATAAATTAACCATTCATATGATTATAAAAAAGATCATATTTAAATATATCTTAATTTTTTAGGGTACTATGGAATTAATTGGAAATACCATTAAAAAATCATTTGTCGTTAAACATAAAGGGGAAAAATATTTTGTTAATTATATAAACTCAGATTATGCAGACCCAATTTTATTTAATAGAGATAATTGGCAGATTTTGGATGAAGATGGAGAAGAGTTGGGTCTTTATTTCTTAAAATCAGATATTAATAAAGATAATTTAAACCAAGGATTACTTGAAGAAATACATGATAAATTAATCTCTTTTTGTGTTGAGAATTTTGATAATTATCAACCAATCCTTAATAAAATTTAAGAAGCAAAGCTTAAAAGTTCTTCTGGCTTTTGTGTTGGATGAGCTCCGGCCCATTTTTCTTTTTTTGAAGTTAAAGGGATACTCCAAACATTTCTGGTCTGCTTTCCTTTTGGGTTGATAGGATCTTCTATATTTTTAGTGCATTCATAATTAAAAGTCCATTTAGTTTTAGAGTGATTTTTAACAGCCCAGATTAAATGTTCTGTGCTTTCTGTAAACATTCTACAGGTTATATTGGGCTGCGCATTGGGCTTAAACCAAACAATGCTATTATTTATTTTAAAATCTAAATGATGAAGAATAAATCCCATTAAGTAGATATTGTGGAAAGAACCACAAACCCATAAGCTACCGCCATGTTTCAAAACTCTCGTACATTCACTTATCCATTTAAGACTAAATTCAAAATATTCATCTTTAGAGAAAATATCCCATGCTTCTTCTAATGTTATATGTTTTGAGTATTTCCAACCCAAACCATTCTTTTTTGCTAAGCCATACGGTGGGTCAGAAAAAACTAGATCTATACTTTCATCCGGAATTTTCTTTAATTCCTCTAAACAATCCCCTTTTATCAGCTTATGGCTAGTTTCCATCTTAGTATTTCTCTATAACGAGCTTGTCACCTTTTATTTCTGCCCCTAAATCCTCGCCGCCTTTCCATCCCAATTTCTCTATAATCTTTTGGGGAATGACAACAAAGAATTTGAAGTATTCTTTATCCCCATAATCCCTTGATTTCTGCTTAACTAATCTCATAGTTAACTTTTAGGTTCCTACTTATATATAAAGATTTCGGTTCCTAAAAATATAGGTTCCTAACAGGTATTGAACCTCATTAAATTGCTTAAAAATAGCATACCTCAAATCCTCCACTCCCCATTCTCCTGCACTAACTTATTGTCAACAAACAGCTGCCCTCCCATAAGGCCATTGATTTTCCTCAGGTCGCATACAATGTCCCAGTGCAGAGCAGAAGTATTCTTCCCGCCGCCTGAATCAAGTGGCAATTTGTAAGAATTCCCAAGGGCCATGTGCACTGTGCCGCCAATCTTCTCGTCAAACAGTAAATTGCCCAAATATTTCTTAATCCCGTAATTGCACCCGATGCCCAGTTCACCGACTCTTTTAGCGCCGTCAATAGCGAGCATTTCTTTCAAAAACTCCTTGTTCTTGTCAGCATCAAAATTTACAATCTTCCCTTTCTTAAATTCCAAATAAATTCCCTCAACAATATTCCCGTCCCTTATGGTCTTATAGGGAAAGTAAACCTGTCCTTGGGCAGAATCCTCAACAGGGCCGTAAAAAACCTCTCCGTCCGGCATGTTGTACTTGCCGTCGCACAAATCTCCGCCGCGGCCTTTCAGGCTTATGCTCAGCTCTGTTTTTGTATTTCCATCAACAAGCACTTTAACTTCCGCAGCATTGTCAAAGGCTTCCTTTATATGCCTCATTTCATTGGAAACTTTCTTCCAGTCAACGTTTGTTGCAGAAAAAATAAAATCACTGTACTCCTTCAGGGACATCCCGTAAAATTTCGCTTCAGGAGCGCATGGATATCCTACGATGTTCCACTTTTTCCCGGGGTGCTTCTTTCCATCACCAACAAGGATATCTGTAAATGGCTTCCTTACAATCTCTGTGTAAGCGGCAATATTCCTGGGCTTTATGCCTTTAAGGTAATCAGGATCAGTCATGGCAGAAACGCGGATGCAGGCGGTGCTCCAGTGCGCCATCCCTATTATCTTTTTAGCCTCTTCTTTCAGCCTTTTTTTGTCTATTTTCTCGACCAATGCCCTTTTTTCCTTTGGGCTTTGAATGTAAGTTCTAAATTCCGCTTTCTTCGCCTTTGCTTTCCCTTCCAAAACCCTGATGAAATCCTCAAATCCCGGCTCTGCCATCACAAGAAGATGGTCGCCTTTCTGCAATTCAACAGAATAATCTACAAGTATGTCTGCAAGCTTTTCTGCGCGTTTGTCAAGCATCCAGATTACATCAAAGAACGAGTATAAAAATCTATTTGATTCGGGGTGAACCTGAAAAATATATGTCTTTTGAGTCAGCAACTGCCACAAGCGGCCCACTTGAAAGATTTTTCAATGTTTGGTAATGAACTTTCATCTTGTGTCCTGATGTAGAAACTCCATCCTTAAGTACAATGGGCTTGATGCTGTTTCTGATGGCCCCATAAGCTGTGGCCTGCACGCAATTATCCGTTGTCAGGCCAACAATAACAACTTGGCTTTTACCCTGAAAAAATCCATCCAGATTATTACCCGCTTCAAAAAGATCATGGTCCCATTTAGTAAGGACTGCTTCAAGCGGTGAATCTAAGTTGGGGAGTATATGGTAAAATTCCCAGCCCGGCGTTCCTGGAACGCAGATATCTGGATATTTCAGCCCGGGTCCGAATCCATCTTTGGCAAACTGACCGGAATTATAGCATGATTGCACAAAACCTATGGGCAGTCCAGCCTGTCGTGCCCGCTCAACAAAAGGAGCAATATGTTCCTCGACAGTTTCCCTTATTATTGCAGTATCGTTCCTGCCATTAAGTGCTCCCCTCACATGGAAAGCCATCTGCTCATGGTCAGGGCGCCCTTCAAAGTGTCGGTCGGAGCAAAAAGAATATTGCACATCAATAACCAAGAGGGCAGATTTTTGCGGGTCAACTTCAAGATATTCACATTTAACCATTATGCCAGGATTCCATGGCTTTTTAAAAAACTTACCGATATTGCATCTTTATCAGTTTCACAACCTTTATATCAATGCAGTAATTCTCAGATTGATGAATTTTATTTTCATTAAATACTTGCAATATTGAAAATAAATAAAATGATAACAAAACTTGAAAAGCCGTACACCGCAAAGCAGATAGACAATATTCTGAATCCTTTGATAAAGAAAGAAATGGTTTTTTACAAAGTTCAGGGAATACTCGCTGCCGCAGCTGTACGGGGTCATGGAAATCCATTCAAGAAGCAGCATCCTGATTTCAGCCCCGACAGGCGCGACAAAGACCCTGACAGCTTTTCTTTCAATTTTAAATGAGCTGATAGACAACAGCGAAAAGGGAATTTTGGAAGACCGGATATATTGCGTTTACATTTCTCCTTTAAAGGCATTGAATGAAGACATCAAAGTCAACTTAATAACTCCGTTGCAGGAAATGGAAAAGATTGCAGGAAAGAAGCTTAACATAAGGGTAGCAGTAAGGACAGGAGACACAACCACTTCTGAAAAAGCAGCCATGCTGAAAAAGCCCCCTCACATCCTGATAACAACGCCTGAAAGCCTTGCGATAATACTTTCATCCACAAAATTCGTTGAGCATCTGAAAAACGTGGAATGGTGCATCGTGGATGAAGTCCATGCGCTGGCGGAAAATAAGAGAGGAACACACCTTTCTGTATCATTGGAGCGATTGCAAAAATTAACCCCTTACATGACGCGCATAGGGCTATCTGCGACTATAGCCCCATTGGAAGAGATTGCAAGATACCTTGCCGGCTATGAAAATGAAAAAGAGCGCCCGTGCAAAATAGTGGACGTGCAGTTCATAAAGCAGCTTGACCTTAAAGTCCTGAGCCCTGTTCCCGACCTGATAGATATGGAGCACGGCGCAATGCACCAGAAAATGTATGAATTAATAGATCATCTGATTCAAACCCATAAAACCACGCTGATTTTCACGAACACAAGAAGCGCCACAGAAAGAGTTGTCCATCACCTGAAAGACAGGTTCCCAAAAAACTATTCTGAAAATGCAGAAAAACTTGACGATTCGGGAACCCCAATCAAAGCGCAGGGCATCGGCGCGCACCATTCCTCATTAAGCAAGGCGCACAGGCACAGCATAGAGAAAAGGCTGAGAGAAGGAAATCTGAAAGTTGTCGTTTGCTCCACTTCCCTTGAGCTTGGAATTGACATAGGCTTCATAGACTTGGTAATCTGCCTTTCTTCTCCAAAATCAGTTGCAAGGGCATTGCAGCGCATTGGAAGGTCAGGGCACCAGCTCCATTCCGTGACTAAAGGAAGGATAATTGTTCTTGACCGTGATGATTTGGTTGAATGTGCTGTCCTATTAAAAAGTGCCATCGAGAGAAAGATTGACCGCATCCACATTCCTACAAACGCTTTGGATGTTCTTGCACAACACATTTTTGGCATTGCAATAGAAGAAAAGATACATATCAATGATATTTTCAAATTAATAAGGCAGAGCTACTGCTACCATAATCTTGAAAGAAAGGACTTCATGGGCCTTATAGATTATCTTTCAGGAAAATTCGCTTCCCTTGAAGACAGGCACATCTACGCAAAGATTTGGCATGACGAAGAGACTGGAATGGTCGGTAGGCGCGGCAAGCTTGCAAGAGTCCTTTACATGACCAACATAGGCACGATTCCCGACGAAGTTTCTGTAAAAGTAAAGGTTGGCGAACAGATTGTCGGAACAATAGAAGAGGCTTTCCTTGAAAGGCTGAGGCCCGGGGATGTTTTCGTGCTTGGCGGGCAGGTTTACACTTTCAAGTTCGCAAGGGGCATGACCGCACAGGTTGTTGCATCCGCAAACAGGCCGCCTACAGTCCCTTCATGGTTCTCAGAAATGCTGCCACTGTCATTCGACCTCTCAATAGAAATCGGAAAGTTCAGGAAGCTGATGAACGAGAAATTCTGCGCAAAACGGTCCAAAAAAGAGATTATTGATTTCATAAATGAGTACGTTTACGTTGACAAATACGCAGCTGAATCTATTTACCAATACTTTTTGGAGCAGTTTGAATACGCTGAAATACCCTCAAATTCAAGGATTATTGTTGAGCATTACATCAATGAGAAGGGCATAAAGCACATTTTCTTCCACACTCTTTACGGGAGAAGGGTAAACGACTGCTTAAGCCGCTCTTTAGCCTTTGCAATCGCAAGAACCCAACATAGGGATGTTGAAATAGGGATCAATGACAACGGGTTTTTCATAACATGCCCAAAGGGAATCAATGTGATGCATGCTTTCAGGCTAATAAAATCAAAGGACTTTCACAAGGTTCTTAATTTGGCTATTGACAAAAGCGAAGTCCTGAAGAGGAGATTCAGGCATTGCGCAACAAGGGCTTTGATGATATTAAGGACTTACAAGGGCCGTACAAAAAATGTCGGGAGGCAGCAGATATCCTCGCAGATTTTGATAAATGCTGTGAAAAGGATAAGCCCGGATTTTTCAATTCTCAAGGAAGCAAGAAGGGAAGTTCTTGAGGATTTGATGGACATTGAAAACGCGCAGAAAGTCATGGAGGGCATAGAGAACGGGATGATTAAAGTCGAGGAGATTAATGTCGCAAGCCCTTCCCCATTTGCATTTACATTGTTCGCGCAGGGCATTGCCGACGTTTTGAAGATAGAGGACAGGATTGAGTTCATTAGGAGGATGCACAGGAATGTCCTTGCGAAGATAGGCAGCAAAGCCATGGAAGAGGAAAAAGCGGAAGCCCTGGACTACAAAGAGCTCTGGAGAAAAACAGAGGAAAAAAGGCTTGAGGAAAGGGACGGGAAAAAAGAGCTTCTGAAGATGCAGGCATGGAACCTGAAGCACGTTCCTGTTTACGCAAAGCAGGATATTGTTGAGCTGGTTGAGGGCAAGAAAGAGCTGAGGCAGGACGTGATTGACGCGCTCCACAAGTACAGAAAGGAGATTGAGAAAAGCTGGCCGAAGGAAATAAGGGAGTTTGTTTTCGGGAGAGTGTTCTAGAGGGGGATTACCATTACATTTTGCTCAAAAATCAATAATTTTATATATTTGTAATGGTATACTCCCATAATGAAAATAATTAAGAGAAAGGATTACCTGTATCTTGCGCACTCCTTTAGGTCTGGAAAGGGGGTTTTATACAGGGAAAGATATCTTGGCAGGCAAGTTCCTGAGGGTATTGAAGATATCAAGGAGTCCTTTCTGAGAAAGTGCATGCAGGAAAGCCTGTTCAAAAGGCTGAATCTGATTCAGAAAAATTTCAGGAAAGAGTGGAAACGCTACCCTGAATCTATAAAGAGAAAGATCCTGATTGATTTCTCTGTATCATTTACATATAACACTAACGCTATTGAGGGCTCTACAGTAACATTTGAGGAAACTGAAGACATCATAAAAAGAAAAATATCCCCAAACAGGCCGATTAATGAAGTCAGGGAGACAATCAGCCACTCAAAGGTATTTTTTGAGGCTCTCAATGAAACAAAACAGCTGAGCCTTGCTTTGCTGCTTAGGTGGCATAATGGCCTTTTCTCTGAAACAAAGCCAGACATTGCAGGAAACGTAAGGGATTATCACGTAAGAGTTGGTGATTACAGGGCTCCTGACTGGCAGGATTTAAAGGGCCTTTTGAAGGGATTCTTTGGCTGGATTGAGAAAAGCAGCAGAGTTATGCACTCTGTTGAGCTTGCGGCAAGGGCCCACTACAAATTTGAAAAAATACATCCGTTCGGGGATGGCAATGGTAGGGTTGGAAGGCTGATTGTCCTGTATTTTTTGAAAAAATATGGATTCCCGCTGTTTGTGATTGAGCATAAAAAGAGAAAAGCCTACTACAGGGCTTTATCTAAAGATGAGAATTATTTTCTGCAGTATTTCATAAGAAGCTTTATTAAAGCAAATAAAAGGTATGTTATTGAAAAATGATACTCGGCATAACAGGCTCCTTTGGAACAGGCAAAAGCACAGTAGCCAGGATGTTCTCAAGGCACGGCTTCAGGGTTATTGATGTGGACAAGGTTTATTCAATATTAACAAAGCCCCATAAAAAAATCTACAATGAGATAAAAAAAGAATTTGGCAGCGGCATTATATTAAAAAATAAAAACATTAACAGGAATAGATTAAAAAGAATTGTTTTCAATGACTCAAAAAAGCTGAAAAAGCTCAACGCAATGACCCATCCATTAATTTTTAAGGAAGTTAAAAAAATAATAAAAGAAATAAAATCAAAAGACGAAAATGCAGACATCGCTTTGGATATCCCATTATTGATAGAATCAAGATTCAAATATCCTGTTGATAAAATCATCGTAGTTAAATGCAGTGAAAAAATACAAATCAAAAGAATAAAGCAAAAAAAGAAAAAATACTCTGACAGGGAGATAAGCCAGATAATAAAATCCCAGATGCCGATGAAAGAGAAAATAAAGCATGCTGATTTTGTGGTGGATAATTCCTGGAGCTTGAAGAACACTAAAAAGCAAGTTAGGAGAATAGTCGTAAATTTAAAGTCTTAAGCATTCTTCCTAGCCATGGCGCAATACACAGCATAGGTTTCCCTGATGTGCGGCTCGAATCTTTGAACAGCTTTGCCGAATAGGATTCTGGCAGCGTGATAAAAACGGTATTTGAGCCCAATCCTAACTCTGAATTCACCATCATATCCTGCAAATGTACCATAAGGAGCATATCTTCCCTTCTGAAATTCACTTCTTGCTCCTTTGAAAGTCCCCTTCATTTTACTTGCGCTT
This sequence comes from Candidatus Woesearchaeota archaeon, assembly GCA_018303185.1. GTDB lineage: Archaea > Nanobdellota > Nanobdellia > Woesearchaeales > GW2011-AR4 > JAGVYR01. Next base: position 12,533 of record JAGVYR010000046.1, read on the forward strand.
GTATTTTCTATACCAAATTTGGATATTAGCTGCTCTAAGAGTTTTGCATTAAAATAAGATGTGCTGTCTAACTTCCTGAAAAAATGAGACGCTTTGCGCCTTGAATCATATTTATGGCCACGATTTTGCAGCATAAATTCATAGTACGTGTGCAATTTCTCAAAAGGCACAATAAATATCTCTTCTGTATTGCAGTCGGCACTTTGGATGCCGTGCACCTCTATTGGAAGTAAAGAATAACCTAAATTTTTTAACAATAATTGAGAGTTCGCTTTCATATCACTCATGTGGAAAAAAAGCCCGTCTGGCTTAAGCACCCTCTTTGCTTCTTCCACAGCAGCACCAAGATCATCCAGAACATCATAAGAGGCAAACCCGCATACAGCGTCTACACTTTCATTTCCAAACGGAAGTTCATAAGCTGAGCCTACAGCAAATTTGCCATGGGCTCTTTTTTCTCTTCCTGCCTTAAGGAATTCCTGCTGGCCGTCTACAAAAATCCATTGCCCGTTAAACTCCTTGGGCCAGTTCCTGCCTAAAAATCCTGTTCCCGCACCAACCTCTACAACTCTTTTCCGTCCGGTAAAATGTTGCATGCAAAAATCGGAAAATAATGATCTTGCAGCCCTTCCAACCAAATTCCTGTACGACTCAAATCTTTCAAGTATGTCCAGACCATCAGGACTCCATGTGGTGTCTTCAATGCCCTCCATCATCTGGTGAGAGCATATTCTGCTTAAAAATGTTACTATTATAAGAGAGTAATAATTAACAAATTAAAAAGGCAATAATTTAAAAAACCGCATTTTATACTCATCCCAGATGAAAGCCGCAATCTACCCGGGAAGCTTTGACCCTATCACGAAAGGGCATATAGACGTGATAGAAAGGGCATTAAAAATCTTCGACAGGGTTATAATCGCTGTTGGTGAAAATCTCGAGAAGAAGTCATTTTTCACGACAAAAGAAAAGATATGGATGATAAGGGAGTCCACAGGACATTTAAAGAATATAGAGATAGATTCTTTTTCAGGGCTGCTGCTGGGCTATGTAAAGAAGAAAAAATGCAATGTGATCTTAAGGGGGCTGAGGGCGGTTTCCGACTTTGAGTTTGAGTTCCAAAGGGCGCTGATGAACAGGAAGCTTGACGGAGACATAGAAACTGTTTTTATAATGACAAAGGAAGACTATGTGTTCCTGAATTCAGGCATAGTCAAGGAAATAGCCCAATTCAAAGGAAATGTGAGCCAGTTCGTTCCGGAAGCGGTTGCAAAGAAGCTTAAAGAGAAATTCCCCTAATTTTTGTCCGGCAAAGTGTCTTCCTTTGCTTTTTTCGCCATTCTTGTGGCATATCCCGCAATAGTATTTATTATTTTAGGGGAGGTTATGTTCGTGCGCTCTCTTACAATTGCCTTGTTCTTATAATAGTCCTGCGAGAATTCATCGCCATACTTGCCATAAAGCTTCCTTGTCGTCCTCTTTACAAGCACTGTTTTTATTCTCCCCATTTTAATTCTTCTTCACTTTCTTTAAGGCGTGCTTCACTTCAATCGGTATGGTGCCTTCCCTGAACTCAAGCTTTGCTATCTCAACCGGATTGTATCCGAGCTTCTCAAGCTGGCCTTTGTTGAGCTTCACCATGAAAGGTGCCCCCATGCTAATCTGCAGCGCTCTTGCGCCTATTATGCGTGCTTCCTCGTATTTAGTGTATTCCATAGAAAGCTTTGAGAAAAGAGGCTGATTTATAAATGTTTTCTTTAGGGTTTTAGAGCAAAATACAGCCTCCTATTAGCTTTTCCCTTGTTCTCCAGCTTTGCAATCTCTATAGTGCCTATTTCCTTAGTGCTTTTGACATGGGTTCCGCCATCTGCCTGCATGTCCACTCCCTCAATCTCTACTATCCTCAAAGTAGTGAGGTTTGGAGGGAAAGTGCCTGCCAGCTTAACCATTCCGGGGATTTTCATGGCTTCCTCTTTAGCCATATAGGATACTTTGATAGGAAGGTCCTTTTTCAGGATTTCATTCGTTAAAGTAACCATTTCCTCCACTTTAGCCCTGTCAAATTCCTCAAGGCTGAAGTCCATCCTGCTTACTTCAATGTCCTTCTGGTTTCCTGTAATCAGAGCGCCTAATTTTGCATGGAAAACACCGCTCAGTGCGTGCGCTGCAGTGTGCATCCTCATAAGCTTATAGCGCCTTTCCCAATTGAGCTTTCCATGAACTTTGTCGCCTTCCTTTAGCCCTTCTTTTGAAACTTCATGGCTTATCCTGCCGTCAAACTTGCCTACAAAGACAACAGGAAACTCTTCTCCGTCCCTTATCAAAGCTCCTGTGTCAAAAGGCTGCCCGCCGCCGTTGGGGTAGAAAGCAGTTTTGTCAAGCACGACATATTTGCTGTCCTTTACAGATTCAACAGTAGCTTCGAATTCTTTTAAGTATGAATCATCCATATACAAAGCATTGTCCATTATATCACCTTCAGAATGTGGTTTTGGGATTGTTTTTATGGTTTGTTATTCTGGCTTTGTTTCAGGATTAGCTGAACTCAGGTTAGCATCAAGCTCGGCTATTCCTGCTGTTCTAAAAGTATCGTTGAAGCTCCGTAGGAGCCAACCCTCTCAACTCTTCTGCCATGTAAATTAAGAAGCCTCGCAAAGAGGATGCTAACCTTCTCCCAAACAAACCTACTCCTGCTTCTCCTTCACCAGTATAACCTCAAGCACAGCATTCTTGCCTTCTTTAGCTTCATAGAACATCGCCCTCGCAAAGCCGAAATTTGCAGCGGCCATCTTCGCGAACACAGCGCACAAAATCCTCAGCATTGCCTCATTCCCAAAAGGATCTTTCAAAGCCTCAAGGGAAATCCTGCTGAAGCTGCTCTTTGTCTTGAAATTTCCTCCCAGCTTGCTTCCTATATCCAGAAATGCGTACTCAAGATGCTCTATGCTCAGCTTCTGCACATTATAGAAGCCTTTGTAGGCATTAAACATCTCCTCTCCAAGAGAGTTTCCAACACTTTCTGTCAGCGCTCTTGCCTGTTCAGGGCTCATGGAAGTCATGGACTTAGACATAACTTTGAGCAAAAAGCCTTCTTTTGTCACATCTACCGGAATATACCATAATTTAGCCATCCCAAACTGCTTGAAGTCAAGCTTTGCCTTCTGCCGTATAATTGCGAGATATTTTGTCAGCGTTATGCGGTTAATGCCCAGATATTTCGCTATTTGGGAAGAAGTCACGCCTAAAGGGTTCTTTTTCACAAAATCAATGATTTTATTCTCAACTTCATATTCTGATGCCATCTTAAGCCCCTTTGCCAAAATTAGGCAAATCCAAGTATTGCTTATATATAAAGATTACTATTATTGATTATCAATAAACAAAATATTTATATATAAGTATGCACATGTATTGATAATCAATACAATTAATCAAAAAACACGAGGTGACATCCAATGGAGAAAAAAATAGGCCATTACTCCTTTATCGGTGGAGTAGCAATAGCCGCCATATCTGGAATATTTTTCAGCGGTAATGCAGCGGCAGGGTCTCCACAGGCAATGGTAGGATCACTATTGGTGATTTTAGGCTTGATTGCCGGATTCCTGAACGTAACCGGGAAGGAGACAAAGGAATTCCTGATGGTGGCTGCTGTTCTAGTAATAGCTGCCTATGCAGGCGGTGCAACAGACATCCTGAGCAGCGTTGAGTATGTTGGAAAGTTCCTTACAGGCATATTCAATAACATGCTGGCATTTGTCGTTCCTGCAACAATCGTTGTTGCTTTGAAGGATATCTGGGCTCTAGGGCAGAATAACTAAGCTGCCTTTTTCTTTCTTTTTTTGTTTATTTTCTGATTCTTATTAAATAATTATAAAAATCGAATTGTTTTCCCACCTTGGATGAGGCTATTAAAAGGCATTGAAGCCATAGACCTTGCACTCTACACAGACAACCTTCTTATCCTTTCAGATTTCCATATAGGCTATGAGGAAGCCCTTAACAAACAGGGCATTCTGCTCCCAAGATTCCAATTTAAGGAGATAATCCAAAGGCTGGAAGCCATCTTTGAAAGATTAAAAAATAAGCCTATTGAAAAAATCATAATAAACGGCGACCTGAAGCATGAGTTCGGCACAATTTCAGAGCAGGAATGGCGCCATACGCTGAAGCTGATTGATTTTCTGGGAAAGCATTGCAGCGAGATAGTCTTAATCAGGGGCAATCATGATACAATTCTGGGGCCTATAGCTGAAAAAAGGAAAGTAAAGGTTTTGGAGCATTATTTTATAGAGGCAGGGGATAGGGCTTCAAAGGAAAGATTTCCAATAATCAAAAAAACAATTGGGACCAATGATGAAAAAATACCTGAAAAAAATTCAACAATGAAAGAAACCATTGGAAAAAAGGCATTGGAAAGGTTAAAAATATTAAAAAATAAAAACCCGGGAAAAAACAAAAAAATACTGGTGATACACGGCGACAAAATTCCTTCTGAAAGTCTGCTGAAAGAAGCAAAAGCCATAATCATAGGCCATGAGCACCCTGCAGTATCAATCCAGGACGGCCCCAGGACAGAGCTGTTCAAGTGCTTTTTAGCCGGAAAATACAAGGGCAAAAGCCTTATCGCAATGCCTTCCTTCAATTTGGTTACTGAAGGCACGGATATAATGAAGGAAAGGCTGCTTTCTCCGCTGCTAAAGCAGAATTTGAAGGACTTCAGGGTTTTTGCTGTGGCTGACAGGGTGTATGGGTTTGGGAAGGTGAAAGAGTTGATTAAGGATGCCTAAAGGGATAAAAGCAGAAAAAAGCTTAGAAGAAAGAGTTAGAGTCTCTTTAATACAAAAAGAATTTCAAAAAGTTCGCTCTAGGATACCCACTCCAGAAACTATTTACTGGATTGTTGAAAAAGAGATAGGGATCAAGCGCCGGTATATGCTGGGTTTAGCGAGAGGTGAATATAAATCCGGGCCTAAAATTGTCTTAACATTCCTAAATGACTTGGTAGCAGAAATAGGGGACGAAGGGATACTAGCCGCAAATTCCAGGATGATACAAGAGATTTTTGAGACCATAAGTGTATCAAATAGAAATTCACTTGCCGAATGCTTATACAATTTGGCGGTAGTGCACCATCCAAAATTAAATAAAAGAACATTTATAGATTTAGTGCTGCATAAAGAACAAAAGAGAGTCCGACCTTGGAACTATACATTGTTTAGGATTCTTAATCAGATTCAATCTGGAGAAATTGAAATTGATGAAAAGTACCTTGGAAGATGCCACAGTGCTTACTATAGCTTGCTGAAGTTTGCATACCACTGGTCAAAAAAGCTATACGGGAGTTCTAGGAAGGAATTTGTCCAATGCATGGTAGATGTATTAGATTTAAGACCTTCCACAGTGCTGGCTCATCTAAAAAACCCCGCAAGAAATAAGAAGCATACCAAATCTTTTAGAGGTTATCTGACGAAGCTGCAGGGATATGTATTACAAGATATATTTTTGACTATAGACCTAAATAGCAGTCCGCAACTAAATGCCGAAATGCAAAGATTCAGGCAATTGATAGGCACTCAACGAGCAGGAATCATTGCTTTATTGTATAATAACAGCTATAATGTTCAAAAATGGAGGTATATAAGAGAAATATCTGAAAGTGCAAATAGGGCAAATTATAGATTACTGGTGATTACATACCCTAAAGAAGTAGCCGATACAATACTTAAATTTAACTCCCATACATCTTCCCCAGCAAATCCGCCTTCGTAATGAGCCCGGCCATCTTCCCGCCCTCGGTCACCAGAACCATAGGATAGTGCCTCAATAAATTTGAAATTACCTTGATTGAGCTTTTCTTGGAAACTATCGGCGGCGCATCCTCCATTATATCGGAAACTTTCTTCCCTTTTCCATCCATCAGGGCATTCAGCAGTATAGACTCGGAAATAAGCCCGATAGACTTATGGTCGTCAATGACAGGCATCTGCGATATATCGTATTTCTTCATTTTCTTGATGGCCTCCTTGATATCTTCGCCTGGGCTGACACTTATCACTTTTGCGTTCATTATCTGCTCCGCATTGGTTTCCTGCTTCTTTTCAAAATAAGATATAGCTTCAAAAATCTTCTTCACTTTGGAGTATGTAGGGTCTATCTTCCCTGACTCAATTTTCGCTATTATTGACTGGGAAACGCCTGCCTGCTTTGCAAGCTGCATCTGCGTCAATCCGAGGTTTCTTCTTATCTTCTTTATCTCTTCAAGCTCGTATTGCATGAGTATGAATAATCTGCAATGGTTTATATTCTTTTCGGAATAATCTAGGCAAAAATCTTATTAACAGGCGTTAAATCAGCATACTAAAAAAAGAAAGTGGAGGTAGTTTTTATGGTAAAAATCGAGTATTTCACATCTGAATCAGTTACAGAGGGGCATCCTGACAAGATATGCGACCAGGTAAGCGATGGAATTCTTGACGAGCTTTTGAGGCAGGACCCTAATTCAAGGTGCGCTGCCGAGGCCCTTACAACAACAGGCCTTGTTGTGGTTGCAGGCGAAATAACGACAAAAGGCTATGTTGAGATACAGGATGTTGTGAGGAAGACCTTAAAGGAAATAGGCTACACGAATCCTGAATTCGGGATTGACTGCGATGATGCCGGCGTCATGGTATCTGTGCACGGGCAGAGCCCGGACATTGCACAGGGCGTGAATGAGGGCCAGAGTGGAGAAAAAGAGCAGGGGGCGGGCGACCAGGGAATGATGTACGGCTTTGCATGCAACGAAACCCCTGAACTGATGCCGTTCCCTATAACTATGGCCCATAAGCTCACAAGAAGGCTTGCCTATGTGAGAAAGCAGGGAATTCTTTCCGGATTGGGCCCTGACGGCAAATCCCAGGTCTCTGTTGAGTACCATGACGGCACTCCGAAAAGGATTTCAGCCGTGGTCATAGCGCAGCAGCACATAAATGACATGCCGGAGGAAAGGCTGAGGCAGGGCATAATGGAGCACGTCATAAGGCCTGTGTGCGGCAAGTTCATGGATACCGACACAAAAGTACATATCAACGCAACCGGAAAGTTTGTGATTGGGGGCCCTGAAGGCGACACTGGCGTTACCGGAAGGAAAATTATTGTGGATACGTACGGCGGCATAGGAAGGCACGGCGGAGGCGCATTCTCGGGAAAGGACCCTTCAAAAGTGGACAGGAGCGGCGCATATGCAGCAAGATGGGTTGCGAAGAATGTAGTTGCTGCAGGCCTTGCTGGCAGGTGCGAAGTGCAGCTGTCATATGCCATCGGAGTTTCGCAGCCGACTTCAGTCAACGTGGACACATTCGGCACAAGCAAAGTTCCCGAGGAAAAGATTACAGCGGCAGTAAAGAAGCATTTCAAGCTTACTCCGAAGTGGATTATAGACACTTTGAACCTCAAAAGGCCAATCTACAAGAAGACCGCTGCATACGGGCATTTCGGCAGGGACGACCCTGACTTCACATGGGAAAAGACTGATATGGCTGATACGCTGAAGAAGGAATGCGGGCTGAAGTAAACCTGTCTTTTTTGTTTTTGTCAAATCCCAAACTTGCGTATCATTGCTTCCATATCTCTTGCATCATCTTCAGGGTCTGGATGCAAATGGTCATGGCTTACCGCAATTAATGACCCGCCAATAATTTGGTAATAAACTGCCCATGCCGCTTGCAGATTTCCAGATTTAAATGAATCTATTAATGCTTGCCTCGCCAAATGCAAGCTGCTTTCTCCATTGACCAGTAAATCCAATCTGGCATGAGGTATATGGCTCCCTAAAACTGGCTTTGTTGCGGATATCTGATAAAAAAACGGAGGAAGGGTTGGAAGGTTATCATTACTTTTTGTTCTTATTAAATAAGCAATCTGCATCCAAACAGGGTTTGTTGTCCTTAGGTTAGATGCTGTTTGGCCGGCATCCATCGCTTCGTATTGTGAAAAGTCGTCATGTGGGAATTGCAGGTATGCCATAACATAAAATTGTTTTGTGGCAGAATTGGGATTGTGCTGTGACTCCATAAGTGCATTAGATTCTGTTCATTTTAATATTTTGCGTTTTTCTATTGAGACTTACCAATATGGCTCTTAGAGGCCGCATTGCAAAAAGAGAAAGAATAAAAACAGGCTCAGCTATGGGCGATTATGCACGAAACAGCAATCGCAGAAGGGATAATAAAAGAGGCAGAGAGGCACGGAAAAGTCAGTGAGATTTTCCTTGAAATCGG
>JAGVYR010000004.1 GCA_018303185.1 Candidatus Woesearchaeota archaeon
GTTTTCCCTGCATCCTGAAGCAAGCTTTCTTGAGCTTCTTACTTTTGAGAGCATTCCCATTATGAGCATTTTCATAATTATTCTCGGATGGTATGCAGGATGCCCTGCACCATCATAAATCATGTCAAAATTTGAGAAGTCCAGCGAGCCAGCGAATTCTTCTACCATGAAGCATATGTGGCCTTTCGCAATCATATCTTTTATTGACAAAGGCAGAAGCCAGTTCTGGTTTTTGTTTGATGCGATGTATGCCATAAAATCACCTCTTTATTAACGAGAATTTTACTATTCCTAGACGAGAACTAGTATTTATATTTTATGAATTGCGGGACGGGCTGTAAGATTAAGCGACAAAAATCAAAAATACCGCTTCGCTGGGCAATTAGGCCGAGCCAATACGCGCTCGGTCATGTCACTGCTCCGCTCGTTCGCGAGTTGCCAAAGGCAACCACACATAAGCCCTCGCCACAATGCTCTGGCAGGGAATAATTCCGACACACAGTACTTTACTTAACTGCTATATGCAAAAATTTAAAAAAGCCCCAAACAGCTAAGTTTCATGGTAATAGAATCGCTTATGAACCCATTCAAGGCTGAAAAGAAGCCGTGGGAGATGTTCTTCGTAGGCCTCGTGTATTCTTCAATCGGCATCCTTCTTTCCATCTGGGTCTTCAGGGAGGCATCAAGCCTCGTCATGGTGTTTCTCACTGTAATGGCCTGCGTGCCAATACTTTACAGCACAATGCGCCTAGAAGAGGGCAAAGACATGGAGATAAAAAGCGAAAGAAGGCTTATCAAGGAGCACAACAAGGCAATATTTTTTTTCATGTTTCTTTTTGCCGGGATAACTGTTTCGTGCGCGCTGTGGTACACCTTTCTTCCCGCAAACTATACAAGCATAGTCTTTGAAAAGCAGTCGCAGACCATAGACTCTATAAACAATCTCGTATCAGGAAGTGCACCAGGGCAATTTACAATATTTTCAAAGATATTCTTCAATAACATCAAAGTTCTTGCATTCGCCACATTATTTTCATTCATCTACGGCGCAGGAGCCATATTCATCCTTACATGGAATGCGTCGGTCATAGGCACGGCAATAGGGAGATTCGCAAAAGCCAGCATTGGCAGCGTTGCGGGCAGCTTTGGCTTTACAAACGTAGCGGCATACTTCCAAACCTTTTCAGCAGGAATACTGAGATATGCAATCCACGGCATTCCGGAAGTAATGGCATACTTCTATGGCGGCCTTGCTGGCGGGATCATATCGGTAGCCATAGTCAATCACCATTACGAGAGCGAGAAGTTCTCAAGAATACTTTTTGACGCATCCGATTTGCTCATAATCAGCATAATATTCCTGTTTATAGCGGCGCTTCTGGAAGTATTCGTCACCCCAATGCTATTCTAGCGCCTTTATAACCCCCGGCCGTATCTCAAAGACATCACCATTCTCAAGCAGCGCCCTTATGGCCTTTTCAGAAAATTTTATGCCGGAATTTTCCACTATGAAATCCACGCTCACTCCAGAGCCTTTGTCGTTGGCCTTTACAAACTCATATGCCTTTTCAGAATCCGTTTTTCCTGAGGGCAATGCCTCTCTGCTGGCTTCAGCCTCTTTTCTATCTTTTATTTCTTCTATGTCTTCAATTGAAATGGCCTTATTCCCAGTTTCCGGCACTGTTGCGTAAGCTTCTTTCCTGCCTCCAAGCTCAAGCTTCCTCACTTCAACCCATTTCGCGCTTTCAACTTTCCTTATTACTTCAGGAACGACATATTTTTCATTATTGAACTCCCTTATCCTGCCTATTATCATGGCGGCATCTCCAACCATGATGGTGTTTGCAAACGGAACCTGCTCAAATGCCCTTACAGGAAGCTTTGCAGTTGAATCATCAAGAATAAAAGAAAAGCCCTGCCCAGAATTCTCCTTTGATACAATGGCGCCTATAATATTGACCCGAGAGGCCTTTATTCCGCCGGAAATCTCCACATAATTCGGGCTCCAGCCTCCCTGCTTAACAAAATTTCCGCCTATTATGTCAGCTGCGCAAACCTTGTATGCCGTCTCCCTTCTTTGTTGCTGAACCTGCTGCATAAAACCCCCGGTAAAAGAGAAAAAGGAATATAGTATAAAAACCTGACTGAATATTGGGGTTATGACAGGCCCGCCTCCTGTCTGAGGCTGAGCATATTTTGCACAGGTTAGGATAAGGCCGCCACTTGTTTTGGAGTGAGGCAGGCTATGTGTTCTGACTCAGAGGAATGGTTTTTCATCAATAGACAAAAAACAATGTTTCTGCAATTAAAACAATCAAAAAACCACCGAACTCCAAGGCACATTATCCTAACAGAAATCAAATCCTGCTGATAAACCCCCTTCTTGGCTCGAAAATATCTCCTGAGCGCTTTAGCTTCTCTATAGACTCTTCAACACGCTCTTCAGGGATTTCACGCAGCCTTGCCTCTTCAATGACATCATCTATAGGGATGGCTTTTCCAATCTTCCCTTCAAGCTCGCTTATAATCTCCTTGACAATGAGGATGTGGCTTCTCTGTGAAGCGGAAACTCCTGTTGTAATGCGGTCAATGTCTATCTTTCCTGTCTCTTTGTCAAATCCTATCTGCATCAGGCAATATTCAAGCAGCTCGATGCCCCTTCTTGCGTCCCTTTTTGTGACTTTGTCTGAGAGCCTTATCTTTGCTGACGCTTCGCTTAGCCTTACAAGGGCCTCTAACTGCCTTGCAGAAATAGGAACGGCCTTGATGCTTTCTTCCCCGCCGCCGGAGCTCCTCATCTTAAGGTAGAATTCCTTTATCTCCTGAAGAGCGCTGTCAGTCAATACAGGCTTTGAGCGCTGCCGAGCATAAGAAACGTATTTTTTCAAAAACTCCGTAGGGATTTCAGGCTCGCTCATATCAGGAGCCTGGTGCAGACCAAGCAGATGAGAAGCCAGCTTTTCATCATAAACCTGGTCAGGAATATCCTTTATTGGGAATATAAGGTCAAACCTGTTTATTAATGTCGGAGGAAGGTCAATCTGTTCCGCAACGATGCCGTATGGATCGAATCGCCCAAACTTCGGGTTTGCAGCCGCGAGCACGGTTGTCCTGGAAATAAGAGTTGCCTGTATATTTGCCTTTGAAATAGAGACAGTCTGCTGCTCAAGCGCCTCGTGCATTGCCGACCTGTCCTCATTCGACATCTTGTCCATCTCGTCTATGCAGCATATCCCATCTGAAGCAAGCACAAGAGCGCCGGCTTCAAGACTCCAGCCTTTCAGGAATTCGTCTCTTACGACAGATGCAGTTATTCCCGGCCCAGAAACCCCCTGGCCGGCAACATACCTTGCTTTTGGGGCTATGACTGTCACTCTTTTCAGAAGCTGGCTTTTTCCAGCTCCAGGATCACCCACAAGAAGGATGTGGATATCGCCCCTGCTTACTGCCTTGTCCCCCCTTACTTTTCTCACACCGCCCATCAGCTGGAGCAGCAGCGCTTCTTTTACCTTTTCATAGCCGAAAATCGAAGGAGCAATAGAATTCACAAGGCGCTGTACCAGCCTGGGATCCTGGGAAAGATCCAAAATCTCCTTTTCCTCTTCAGGGTTTATAACAACCTCCTGGAAAGATTCCTGGGAAGCCTCTATGTAATTGGCTTCAAGGATGATATCAAAACGGGTTGTTTTTGCTCCGGCATTGTTCACAATTGGAATTTCCTTTACAATGCCGACAAACATGACTTTAGAGCCTGGGTTTGAGCGCTTGTCACTTAACGGGCTTACAAGATCGTCCTTAAGAAATACTTTTATCCTCTTAGGCTGGTCGCCGCCCTCTATATTTTCCGTGACTTCTTCGAGAACCATCATCTGCGCATCAACAAGCTCTTTTGAAAGCATATTAAATCGCCCTTTTCTGCCGCACCCGCACCTGCTCGGCTCCCTGAAGTTGCTGTCAAGCTGAAGAACATTAATCACATTCCCGCAGCTAGGGCATTCAAACCTTGCGCTTGTTACCTGGGGCCTTACGTCAGACTTCTGCTTCACGACGCCTTCAGTCCACACCAATTTTCCAAGGTGCTTGCTTCTTATGTCTCTTATGGCTATTTTTGCAGTCTCAGGCATGTTCTTGAACCTTACCTTGAAGCCCTTTATCTCCTCAATGTCCATGTCCTCAACAGCAAGCTCAAATGCCCGTATAGTATCTTCAGGATTATCAAGTATGCTTTCGGCAAGCTCAGCATCGAATTCGGAAAGCTTTACAAAGTCTATCACAAGGAACTTCTTGTCTTTGCGCATTGATTCAAGTATGTTTGAATAGTAGTTGCCTTCCACAAATTCGTGGAATTTCCCTATTTGCTCAAGCGCTTCCATCTTTTTACAATATCTCTTTTGATTTATATATCTGGCGCGCGAATGTCCAGTGGTAGTGGATAATAAAAAGAAAAATCAGGCTTTGACCTTCTTCAGGTTTTCCACCAGTTTTTCAACAGCAGCATGCACTTCCTTTTCGCTCTTTGTTCCGGTGCATACTATCTCGCCATTGCTGAAAAGGAGGAATGTAGCCTTGGCTGCAGTCAGCTTGTAAACAAGGCCCGGGAATTGTTCGGGCTCATACTCCACATTCTGGAGCTTCGTTGCAAGCACGTTAAGGTTGAGGTCCATGCCCACGCAGCCTGAAGCCACAATGTTCTGTATCTTAACTTCGGGCTTTATCTTTATCTTGATGCCTATCTTTTCAAGCGACTTTATAATTTTCCTGATGCTCTCATGGACTTTCTCCATGCTTCTTGCGCCAGTGCAGACAACCTTGCCGCTTGAGAAAATCAGCGCAGATGTCTTCGGGTCCTTGATTCTTATGACCAATCCCGGAAACTGCTCGGGATTGTATTCTGTGTTGCTCAAGGTAGCAGCCATCTTCTCCAATGGAATGTCATGCTCAAGAGAAGTAGACACAACAATATTAACAACTTCGACTTTTCTAGCTGGCTTCTTAACCATACTTAACCACCCCGTATTTAAATGGTTTATAAAGCCCTATATATAAATACTTTTGTTTTTAAATGAAATCTTTGCGAAATATCCATTGGAAATGATATGCCCCCTTAATTTCCTATGGAACTATTAAGTATGTTTTCTATATTGAAAATAATAACTTATGTGGGAAAGTCTATATATTATAGGTTAATAGCAATGGCTATGATAGACATTGTACTGCCTGAAGGAAATGAAGATGGCCTGGCTGTTATGGGAAAGGGGCTTGGTTTCGGCTGTTTGGTTTTTTTATATCCATTAAAAAATTTTAACAATGAAAAAGACAACGAAATTAAAAACAATGTAAAAAATCTTGAAAAAAAATACGATGTAAAAACAAGCATCGGCATTTTGGCAGACATTAAAGAGCTTGACAGGGCAAAAAGAACAGGAGCCATAGTTTTCGTCAAATCTTCTGAGAACGACCTTCAGGCTCTTGAAAGCGGGAAAGCAGAGGTGATGTTCGGTTTTGAGGGCGCAGCAAGAAAGGATTACATACACCAAAGGGCTTCAGGGCTGAATCATGTACTGTGCGACATTGCAAAAAGGAAGAATGTTTCAGCGGCTTTTTCTTTTTCAGAAATCCTGAATTCAGATGAAAGAAAGAAGACAATGGGAAGAATTTCCCAAAACATAGCCTTGTGCAGAAAAAGCAAAGTCAATATGCTGATAGGCTCGTTTGCAGGAAAGCCCTATGAAATGAGGGCTCCGAAAGATCTGAAAAGCCTTTTTTCGCTGCTCGGGATGAATGCAAAGGAGCTGAATGATTCCTTTGAGTCAAAAATACAGAAAGATTAAATATTATAATGCCGGTTTTGTAAAAAAGAGGTTAAATGAGGATGAAAAAGCCAATAGCAGGTTTAGCCGTTGCCATACTTCTCGTTTTTCCAATCATAGCTTATTCACAGCCTTATAACGGGCAGTATGTTCAAGGCGGGACTTACACAAAATCCGGAATTTTCGGGGCAAAGTGCGATCCAGGTGATACAAAAATACGGGCATGGGGAACAGGACGCGGAAGAAACTGGGGCTGGGAAGAAACCGCTGATGGCTGTGTAGCTTGGGAAGGGTCCAATAATAGGGGCGTTCCAGGATGCGCTGTAGAATGCAGAAAAGAAGACCAGATGCTCGGCTGCTTCAATAACAACGACCAGCCTGCAAATTTAGGCACAATCCCCAAGAACATATCGTTTAAATATTATCCGTCTGCAACCTCAGATAAAAATTTAGCTGTTACAGACCCGGATACAAACACTGAAGCGTGCAGCTGCATAAACGGCGGAATTGCAGGCAGCGGCCAGTGCTGCGGAGACGACGCTCAGGAGCAATTCTGCGTCGGGCAGGCAGAAGGCTGCTTCAACTCCAATTATTATACGAATGCTGATATGAACCAGTATGTGTGCGAAAGCTGCACTCTGGGGAAATGGGCAGACGGCAAGTGCTGCGGAGACGACGCTCAGGAGCAATTCTGCGTCGGGCAGGGAGCAGAGGCGCAGGGATGCTTCAACGCGCAATATTTCAGCGACCCGGACAACAGCCAATATGTATGCGAGTCGTGTGCAGGCTCAAAATGGCTCAACGGAAAATGCTGCGGCGATGACGGCAATGCGGATACGTGGGGCTCAGGGGAAGGAGCATCATGCTTCCATGGAAAAGTGCTGCCTAGCTGTGCGCCGTCAGATGATGAATCCGCACTCAACGAAGACGGCAAGCTTTTGCTTTGCAATCAGGATTTTCAATACCCAGAATCGACATCAGAGACAATGTGCTCATTAAGATGCTCAAACTCATATTTCTGCTCATCAACAGGAAAATGGAAGGATACTGGAGGCCAATTAAGGAACACTCAGAGCACGTGGCCGCTTGACGCTGCGGTTAAAACAGAATGCTGTACTTCAGACAGGTGCTGGAACGGAAGCGGCTGCATATCAAATCAGGCATCAGCCCCTTTAAGCAGAGATTATTCAGGATACAGGTGCATAGCAGGGGCATGGAAAAGTGCAAACGAGGTCTGCAGCCCGGAAGGATGCGAGGTAAAGGGCTACTGCCCTGAGCAAACACAATGCCTCTACAGCATAAACGGCAACGCAGCAGACAACGGCAACATAGAAGGGGACCCGCAGTGCATCTCATCAGGGCAATACATAAAGGACAACTACTGCGAGCTTGGGAACTGGACAAGCAGGACAAAGTTTTTGGCGCTGAAGATGCTCGGGCTTGTCGATGAAGGGCAGGACTACACAATATTCTGCGACAGCACCGATAAATCGCTTAATTATGTGCAATATGCAATAGGCCAGGAAAGCGCACAAAACATCATAGCCGGCGCAAACAATTTCTGCATACTTCAATATGGCGGCAAGATAGTATTCGGCACAACCCTCAACAAAAAAATAGATGAGGGAGACAGCCCATTCATAAAAGCCCTCCAAACCAGCGGAGTGCAAATGGGCTCGTGCAATACGGACAATGAATGGGAGTTTGAAGAGTGCCCAGGCTCAGCAAGGAAGATATGGTATAATGGAGGATTAAAGGCCGTTATTTACAGCAAGGACGAGATAGAGCTTGCAGAAGCCGACCTGGGGCAAAGATTCCTGAATTTTCTAAAGAACCCGTTTAAAGCTATAATATCTGTCCTGCAGCAAAAAGTCGAAACGCCGCCTGTCGACAATTCATACCTCAAGGCGCTTGGAAAATTTGATAAGCTCTACATAAAAGTAAAGGGCAGTTCAGAGATAAGGGGCGATGTTGAGGGATTCCAGTTCAAAAATATGGTGATAGAATACAGGAATTTCAACACCGACATATGCGGCTTTGTCTCAAATTTCGGCCAAAGGTCAGAAAGCACCAATTCAGGCATAATATGCAGAAAGGAAGGCAACAACTATTATGTGCTTGCACAGGGCAGCAAATTCACCGCTATAGACCCGGATGAGCTTTGGGCAGGCCTCACATCAAGCCTGAACCTAGGATGAAACACGGACAGATCACGGTTTTTATCATTTTAGCAATAGTTCTGCTAGTTGTTGCAGGAAGCATGCTTTTCCTTGTCAGGTCAGCAGCAGAAAAAAATGCGGCTACAGAGGCAAAGAAATCAAAAGGAACCGCATTTGAAACAGAGCCAATAGAGAATTATATCATGGGGTGCCTCGACAGAGTTTCAAAGGATGCCATAGAAAAGCTTTATTCCCAGGGCGGCTACATATATTCAAGCCAGGGAGGGACTCTTCTCGACCATACACCACAATCAAGAGGCGCTGACTTTGCCGAGTACAGCGGGAATAACGTGAATTACCTCATCTATCCTCCAAGGCTCGCATTCGGCTCAGGCTACCGGGAAAATTCACAAGCCCCGAAATATCCCTGGGAATTTTTCCCACATAAGCCATTGCAGGGATCTCAAAGCCCTGACTTAATCACTGAAAGCACAGAAGGATTTTTCGGCATTTCCAACCTTCCGCCATTGGATGAAAAAGACAGCCCGCATTCATTCAGGAACCAGCTTGAGTCATATGTAAGGAACAACATAGCTAAGGAATGCGCGCTTGATATTTTCTCAGAACATGGCACCGATATAACCACGGGAAACCCGGTTGCCAACGTCACGATAACCGATACAGCAGTCGTCTTCAGCCTTTCCTGGCCAGCCCATATTGAAAACGGACAGACAGCAGAAAGCGCAAATCTGGAAAGGTTCACGAAGATGCAGGATATACGGCTGAGGAAAATCCATTCATTTATGCAGGGAATAATATCAAACGACATAGAAAATATTTCATACGACATTTCATCTCCGGCCAATTCAGAGGATTTGTTTTCTATATCAGTAATCAGGGATTTTTCAGGCAAAGACGACCTAGTGATTGCAACAGATTCCAAATCCAGAATTGACGGCAAGCCGCTTGATTTCGTGTTCGGAAGAAAGAACAGGATGCCCGCGCTTCATTACATTGTTTCAAGCTCACAGACAATAGCGAGGTGCCAGACAGTGACAGAAAATTTTTTGACAGGAGGGAAATCTTTGAAAGCACCAGATCCTGATGAGGATATTTTTACAGAAGCGTCTTACAGGGTTCAAACCGTAATCCCTTATAACGGGCCATTTCCATATGCTGTTCCGGAAAGTGCGCCGCCGAATTTCAGGCCCAAGTTCAGGATAAGCGCAAGCGATGGGAATCTTGAAGACTATCAGGATGTAGAGATATTAGTTTCTGGAGATTGCCCATAGCTATTAACACTCTATTATCCCGAAACTACCGCACAACCCAAAACCGCTACGCACATAAGTGAAAATAACGAGAAAACAACAATAACGCTTGGCGAGGGTTGGCTCTCATGAAAATCTCATATTTTCAGGGGTTCCGGAAAGCTAGTTGGAATCGTCTGCTGCTTTCCCAGAACCTACGGAGTGCCGAGCAGGGCAAAACGAACTAAGTGAGTTTTGACCGTCAAGCCGTTATTATTGTTGTTTTTGAGTGTATGGCAATTACAAAAATAAAGTGCGTAGTAAAAACGTGATAGCACACATAGTTATTAACACAGAAAAGTTTAAATAAGCCATTCCCGCTTTTTACCAAAAAGAAAAAATGAAGGTTGAAATTAATATCGAAAAAAGGCATGTTTACCTTCTTGCGCTAATCATATCAATATCTTTTATCGCACTTATATATGCGCAGAGTTCCAGCAATAATGTTGATACAAACCAGCCCTATCATCTTTTGCAGCAGATAGCGAAAGGGCCCGGGGCGAATGATTTGGAAAAGGTTGACAAAGACAACGATGGAGTTATAGACAATGCAACCTATGCCAAGCAGGCAGGAGACAGCCATAAGCTTGGAGGGCTCTCAACAAACTCATGGCAGAGGCAAATCATTGACAGCTGTGATTTTGCTATTAAGTCAATACATGATGATGGGAGCGTTGAATGCGCGACAGCGCCAACATCAACAGGAGGCTCTGGAGTATTGACTGGCAAGATAAAAGAAGGCTACATTTACATGCATCATGTCAGGAAGCCAAGCTATACGGTCAATGTCGGCTTTGCACCAAGCGAAGTGAGGTTTGACCTGACACTCTATAATTGTGGTATACAGAATAGTCTAATGAGGGCCAGAATAGGGCAGCAGAATCTTACAGAGATAGAAGGTTGCTTTGGAGGATTTTGCGGCATCGGCTATGCCGGCCCGCTTAGATGCATTGAAGAAACACGTGTTCCAGGCACTGATGGAGACACAGTCCCTGCAGACAAGGAATCCCAGAAAATTGAAATGAGCAAGACGCTCTACCCAGGATTGAAATGTAACTACAGGGCAAGGGCATATCCATTATTTGTCAATCCCAATACAGGATTGACTCAGATTGAAGGAGTCTGCTTCGGTGATGAAAGCACATATGACGGCTATTCGCTGCTCATGGGCAAGGCGCAGATTTCAGGCAACGGATTCTCTATAGAATTCCAGGACAACGGCTGGGGCGGAGCGCCTATTTTAGTGCATTATATAGCAAGAGGATAGGCATTCGAGCCACATCAGAAACATTTATAAAACAAAAAGGCACGTTTTTCTGAAAAGGGTAGTTTTAATGATGAAAAAAGGGTTACTGATAGCTTTATTGATATTTGCCTCCATTCCTACAGCTCTTGCCGGGCTTGATGGGCAATGCATAATAAGGCAGGGAGCGTGCTCCAACAACGAGGAAGAAGCTATACTCTCGGCCACAGGCGCTTCAAATGCGCATGTTTCAATGAACACTACATTTTACGGCTACAAAGTCTGCTGCCCGGGCACAAAGATAGGAAGCAACTGCACTGACGAATATTACCGGAGCCAAGGCACAAACTCAGCTTTCTCAACGCAGATATTAAGGCTTTCAGGTGAAAAAAACGCGCAGGTAGAGGAAATACACACTCAATCTGGATGGAACCCCTACCCAAATTCGACATGCCTCAGCACATCAAGCCTAATAACCTGTGAATACCGCAGCAGCTGCCAGAAAGACACTTACTGCGTCATGAAGATATCCAATGATACAAACGCGCACGTGCAGTCGTGCGAAAAAGCAGCATACCCTATAAGCCTGTGCTGCAGCACATTTTTTGAGAAAGAAACTCCAGGCGAAAACCCGATTCCAGGCTTTTGCAGGCACAAAACACAGTGCCTCAACAGCACCAAAGGAAGCATATTCCAAAACAACCCGGACAATTTCCAATGCGTAAATGACACGCAATATACTGGAAATTCTTACTGCGAGCTTGGGAACTGGACAAGCAGGACAAAATTTGTCGCGATGCAGATGGCGCAGATTGCAGGAAGCGACCCCTTTACATTATTCTGCGACACAAGGGAAAATACCCTGAATTATGTCCAGTACATAGTTCCGGGAACAGGAAATACGGCATCAAGCCTGCTTAGCGGAACAAATAACTTCTGCGTGCTCAATTATAACGGAAAGGTCATTTTCGGAACGACGCTGAATTCAGACATAAACAGCCAAGACAACCATTTTATTGAAACTCTTAGCACAAACGGCCTAAGCCTGCAAAACTGCAATGTGCCTGCAAATGCGGAGGGCAGGTTTGCGGAATGCGGCGGCTCCGGCGGCAAAGTCTTTTATGCAAAAGGCCTTCAGGCGGTGATATACAGCAGGGACAGCGCCATAGGCAGCTTTAATCCAATAATATTCAGCGAGCTTCAGAACCAGCAGCAAGAAACAGTGTTTACAATAATAAAGAAAATCATCAGAAGGCTTTCAGGCACGGGCCCGACAGAGCAGGCACTCTTCATAAGCAAGCTGCAGATGTTTGACAGGCTTTATGTTGCGCAGGGCAGCGGAAAAACAGTAAGAGGGACATTGGAGGGATTTCAGACAAAGACAGCGTACGTTCAATATAAGGGCTTCGGAAGCCTCAACATATGCAACTATGTAAAGCAGTATAACGGGACAGAAAACACAAATCCGAGCCAGACGGAGGCAATATGCGAGCAGGACAGCGAAGGCTTCAGTGTCGCTGTGCACGGCTCATCAACTTCAGGAATAGATCCTGAGGAAGTCTGGACAGACCTGACTTCAAGCGTGCAATTAAGCTGACAATTTAAAAAAGAGGCTATGATGGAAAAAAGAGCTTTGGCATTTCTGTATTTGGCATTATTTGCACTGGCAATTTCTGCAGGAACAGCGTTAGCAGACTTAGGAGTTTGCATTAATCCTGCTGCCGGGCAGAATAATGTGTGCAAGGAAACCGCTGTAGACAGCAGCCAGTGCTGCCCGAATCAGGCAGCAAACAGGAATTATTATTTCGGCCCGACAAACCCAACAGGGCCAAACGATTTCAATGACTGCATGGAGAATTATTTCTTCAAGGATAAAAACTCATTGCAGGTTAGCCAGTGCAGGCTTGGATGCTGCTGCACTATATTCGGCGGCGATGACAGCGCCAAGGTAAAGCCCCTGTGCGTCGGCAATAATTTCATCGAAGGGGACATAGAATGCGGCCAGTGCCCTGTCCCGGCATGCAACAACCAGACAGACGATGACGGAGACGGATGCTCTGACTTGAATGACGGCGGCTGCTCGAGCGCATCAGACAATACCGAGGAGGGCGGGATATGCCTTGGAAGCGGGATAGGATGCGGGAACTCAAACTATGTGCCGAGAATAAGCGGCTTCTCCGCAGCCCCTGTAAAAGGAGAGAAGAAAATAAGGCTGGTGTGGAATGACGAATGCTCTGGCAATGCAGTAAAATACGATATTTACAGGTGCAAAGGCGAAAGCTGCAAAAATTTTGCGCTGATAGGTACAACGGCATCATCGACATTCACAGACCAGTCAAATGATCTGCTTTTCGTCACGCCTTACAGATACAATGTGACCGCAACCTACAATATTCAGTCTGCAAGGCCTTCATCTGTCGCAACAGCAAGCCCCGGCGACCTGGAATGCTGGAGCCAGTTTTCAGGCAATAATTTCTGCGTGAGCAGATATTATTACTATCCGTACAAGCAATACATAATAAGCGGCAGCAACGGGGCAGTGACAGAGCAGAATTTTGACAGCAAATTGGCAGAAATGTTCTCAAATAAGTTCAATGCGGCTTATGTATGCACCCCGGATAACAGGCTGACTCCTCCAGTAATGCAAGCATGCCCTGCACAGCAGATATGCATAGTTGATTCTGCCAACAATCCAAAATGCCTCGGCCCTTCAGAATGCAAATTCCCTGAAGCGAACCCGTTTGAGCTTTACGGCACAAAGGACATATGTGAAGGCGGAACAACAGAGCCGCCAAGAGAAAGGAATTACTGCTTTTTTGACAAGTCCACTACTATACCTAACAGCTGCTACGCATGCAGCCAGAGGATGCCGTGCTATGACTACAAGACGCAGACATCATGCCAGAGCGACAACTGCGGCGTTCAGAACTGCACATGGATAAGCACATCAGCCGAGCTTGGAACAGGCGTATGCATATCCAAGACAAAGGACAATTGCGACTGGTGCGACAAGCAGGGCTCAGGCTTTGTAGAGAGCAGCAGGGCATACAGCTCTGTATTTGACTTGTGCACTCTGCAGAAATCAAATGCGCTTTCCACAGAAAAACTCAAGTGCTATTTCAACGGCGTGAAAGCGCTTTCATGCAAAGATGTCGTATGCACCGACTACAAAGCATCGGATTGCGGCGCAGGGATAGAGCTTAACAATGACAATACCCTAAAAACAGGAAGCAGTGACAGGTGCGGCATAAATGTGTGCCAAAATTTTGGAGGAACATGCAGGAAGAATGCTGATGGGGATGCAAATGCCGATTGTGCTGCGACAGATATACCATGCGAAAAAGACATTTTCCCGCCCAATACAACACTTATACCAGTTATTGAGAAAGGCGTATACAAAAGCCTGATTGTAAATATTATTGACAGAAAGAGCGGCAGCTCAACAGAATCTCTGCAGACCGGCGCAGGATACAGGACATTCTTATGCATAGACAAGCCAAGCGATCCTTGCTCCGGCAAGAAGCCACCTTATTCCACTTCAACCACGAACAGGACGCTTACCATACTGAACAGAAACCTGTATGACCATGGGCCAGGAGGAAGCCCGAGAGTGGTTCTTGTCCTAAACGAAGGAGACAGCACAATGCATTATTACTCTCAGGACGCCTCAAAAAATGTTGAAAGGGTAAAGGAACTGACGATAACGGCGCATGACGGCACGAGCGGCCCTGCAATATTCATGATAACCATCGAGGGAGCAACAAAGGTCAATGATGTGTACTATACCAAGAACAGAAACCCAAAAGTTGAAGTTGAGTTCTACGAGGATGCGAGGATAACAAGGATAATAATGACCAGCACGGTTTCGGCGCCAATAAGCCCGAATTTCAATGATGTGCTGGCAAAGAAATTCACATTCCAGGCGCCGTCTCAATTGCAGAACGGAGCATATAACCTTGAATTAAGCGCCAAGAACCTGCAGGGAATATTCATGGACGGAACAGAGATAATAAAAATTGTTATTGATGACTCAATACCGCAGCTTCTGTCGATAGCCCCGAACTCGACAAAAATTGAGACTTCATCCGACATAAGCATAAAGGCAAGATTCAACAAGCAGGTAAATCTTGAGCTTTCAGTCTCGGATGGAGAGAATATTACGGATGTAGCCAGCTTGGCCACTGACGACCATAAAGAATTCAGGAAAGTTATGAGGATTTCAGACGGCAACAAGAGATTCATCATAAAAGCGACTGACTATGCCGGCAATGTGCTTGAGACAACATCAAACTTTGTTGTCAATGCCAAGCCTCTGGCAATAAGCCTTGCAAAGCCGCCGTATGGGGTAGCAGCTTCATTCACTTTTGACCTTTTTGTAAAGACAGACAACAATGCGGAGTGCAGGCAGAAGCTCGATATAGACCTTCCGTATGCAAGCATGGAATCTTTTTCGTCTACTGGCGGCACCATCCACAGCACCCCGAGCTACAATAAGATAGCATCCGGAGACAGAAGCGAACACACCCTTTATGTAAAGTGCAAGGACAGCTTTAGAAATGAGGAGAAAAAAGCAGAGCTGAAAATCAGGGTAGACCCAGACAGGCCTAAAATCATAACAGCGTTTGCCGACCCTAATCCTGTTGTCGATATAGACTTAAACACAACACTCAGTGTCCAGACAGACAAGGAAGCGGTGTGCAGATACAGCCTCAGCAAGAGCAATTTCAGCCAGATGGAGGGCGAATTCCCGGGCTACAGACAGAAAATTTTTGGAATTTCAAACCACAAGGCAATCTCCCTGGAAGATAAAAAGGACTATAAGATTTACATTTCCTGCATGGCAAGAAATGAGCTTTTATCAGATGTGAGGGAGATTTCTGTAAAGTCTGATTTGAGCATACCTCTATCAATAAAATCATTAACTCCTGCAATGGCATCAAGCAAGAGCATAGACCTTATAGTAAGCACGAACAAAGCATCTAACTGCTATTTGATTAATGATCCGCTTGGCTCAGAAGGGAAATATCATTCCAAAAAAGTCAACGTATTTCCTGGGAAAAATACTTTTAATGTGCAATGCTTTGCCGGTCAGGAAAAAGCCGACACCAAAATAGAAGTCCTTGTTGACGATACCCCTCCAGTCATGGTATTTGTAAACGACAACAGCACGCTTAAAGACAATCCCGAATTTGCATGGCAGACTGATAAATTGAGGGCATGGTGGCTTGGAAAAGAGAATGAATCAGCAATAAGCATACTTTTCTATAATTATACTATAATAGAGGCAGGAACTTTAAAGCCGGTTGTCGGATGGACAGTGGCGGCTAAAGAGAGCGATGCAGGATTCAACTGGTACCCTAAGGACGGCATCCTCAACATAACAAACGAGCTTAAGTACATATTCAGAGTCATGGCAAAGAATATTGTTGGGCTTCCAAGCGCTATAATGGACAGTGATGGGGTTACTATAAACACTGCTCTTAAGCCGGCAAGCTGCTCAAACAACGAGACAGACGGGACAGAGACTGACAGGAACTGCGGCGGCATATGCGACAGGTGCGGCATAGGAAAAGCGTGCAAGGCAAGTTCAGACTGCGGCAGCGGGTTCTGCAACCCCTCAAGCAATAAATGCGCCGCCACGAAATGCGATGACGGCAATATCAATGGAGCCGAAACAGATACAGACTTCGGAGGCGGAGTATGCGGAAAGTGCAATTCAGGGAAAGCATGCCGCGAGGATTCAGACTGCGCAAGCAACAGCTGCGAATTCGGCCTATGCAAGGCGAATTTATGCAAAGACGGAGTGCTTTCCGAAGGAGAGTCCGACGTGGACTGCGGAATAGCCTGCTCTGCCAAATGCGATGCAGGAAAAGCGTGCAAGGACAGCAGGGACTGCACCGAAGGAACGAAATGCGTGGAGCTGAAATGCAGGCAGTGCGCCGACAATGACGAAGACTGCAACGGCGTTGAAGACAGCAGGGAAAACGACATCGACGGCGACAGCTGCCCTGATGACTGGGAACTGAGATACGGCCTGAGCCCAAATGACCCTAATGACTGCTCAAGAGATGACGATAATGACGGGCTTACAAATATGAATGAATATACCTACAAGACTGACCCAAACAATGAGGATACAGATGGCGACGGATACACTGATAAGGACGAAATAGATAGGGGAAGCGACCCGTTGGACCCTAATGATGTTCCGAAATCGAAGTTGGGACTCATACTTCTGCTTATCTTGCTTCTAGTGCTGCTTGGAGCCGGAGGATATTTCGGCTATATGTACTATGACAGGAATTACAGGAAAAAGCCCATAGCCCAGCAGCAGATTCTCCAGCAAAGAAGGCAGGCACATCCAATGCAAAGGCAGGCAATTGAAGAGCAAATGAAAAAGAGGCATGAGCAGATTAAAGCACTCGAGAAAAAAAGAGATGAAGAAAAGAAGAAAGCCAGAGAAGGGATATTTTCTGTTTTTGGCAAAACGGAAGCAAAAGGTGACAAATCTGACAAAAAAACCGCAACAGATAAAGGAATTGGCACAGATTCAAGCGCTGCGAAAGAACCAAAGCCAGCACAAAGTGCGCAATCAAACGACTCCGCAAAAAAAGACCCTATTAAGGAGCTCAGCAGCCTCATATCTTCAGGAAAGCAGGAGCCTAAGGAAATAGCCATGATAAAAAGCCACGTCCTTTCCCTCGATTCCGCAGGCAAAGACGATGTGATGGGGAGGCTTAGGACAATAACTGAAAATCACAAAAACCAGAAAATAACCAGAGAGGACGTATTTACAGATCTCAGGAAAATTGTAACCGAAAGGAAGCAGAAATCCCCTGCCAAATTTATCGAAGTAAGCAGAAAACTCAGCCAAAAAAGGAAAAAATGAAGAAAGCGCAGCTTATAAGCCAGGTCTTTATCTATATAGTTGCAGTTCTGGTGACGGCTTTCATACTGGGATTTGGGTATAAAGCAATAGCGTCTTTCAAGGAGAAGGCAGGGCAGGCATCAGAGCTGAAGTTAAGGAATGACATGACCAATGCAGTGAAGACAATATCTTCTGACTATGGGAGCGTGAGAGTCATGGACATAAGAGTGCCGGGAGGCTATAATGAGGTGTGCTTTGTGAAGACTTATAACGGATTCCCATCAGACCAGTCTGCAGCAACAATAGCTGATTACCCTATAATAAAAAACAGCATTGACTCAAACTCGGAGGACAACGTGTTCCTTGTCGACAACATAGAAAGAAGCTCGTTCGCAATCGGAAAGATAGACCCAGACCCAGATTTCCTGTGCGCAAAGATCCCTTCAGGCATATTGAGGCTGAAGCTTGAGGGCATGGGCGACCACACAAGGATATCGGCGCTTCCACTAGGGTAGGCAATATATTCTGCAAGTGATAGAATGGACAAAAAAGCCGCTTTCGAGATACAGTTCAACTGGGTATTTGTGCTGGTAGCAGGGACACTTATACTGGTTTTCTTTTCAGCGGTCATATTAAAACAGAAAAGCAGCTCTGAAATCGTTACGAGCAACCTCATCCTAAAGAACATAGAAGCCATCTTCTCAGGAGCCGAGGCCAGCAGGAACACAATTAATACTGTCAATATCCCCGAAACCAAGCTGGAATTTGGGTGCAACGAATACAGGATTGGAAAACTCTCAAGGCAGTTCAATTCCATCAGCCTTTTTGCGCCTTCAGAGATTCAGGCGAACAAGCTCATAACATGGACTCTTGACTGGAGCATCCCGTACAGGGTAACTAATTTCCTATATCTCTCAAGCCCAGAGACAAGATACGTATTTTTTGGGCAGGATACAAAGAAATATTTTGATCTGATGCCAAATGAGACATCAAAGGCATTTTATGGCACACAGGCGGATTTTGAAGACCGGGGATTTGACGAATTAAGGATAATAACTACTGATGCTCTGGCAGCGAACACGGCATTCCAGGGCAAGAAAAAGGTTACTGCACTGAAATTAGACGCGAATGCGGGGAAACTTGAATTTTTTGAATTCGATAAGGCGCTTGGCAATTTCAGGAATACCGGGAATTCATTCTATCTTGAAGATTCCTCACTTTTTGGGGCTGTATTTTCTGATGATGCTGAAATGTACAAATGCTCTATGGAAAACGCTTTCAGGAGGCTGAACCTTATAAGCACAATATACATCGAAAAGACAAATTCTTTGAGGTCATTTTACTCGGCACCTCCGAACGCAAACACCAATTGCGCTGCAAGACACGATTCACAATACATTTCAGCAATAAAATCAAATTCAGCCTCTTTTTCATCAATCGACTCATCAAAAATCAGCGGCATATTATCCGCTTCAGGCAGCCTCGAGCAACAAAACAAGGAAGCGCAGCTTTACTCATGCGCCATGATATATTAACATGAAAATATATTAACATGAAAAATAAGATGAAAAAATCAGGAAAAGGCCAGGTGCAGATGGGCGAAACCATTGCGGTGCTTCTTGTGTTTTTCATACTTGTGCTTATCGGGTTTGTGTTCTATACAAAGATAGCAAAGAGCAACATAGAGGCAGAGCAGGATGAGCAGAGGCAGCTGAAAGCAATAGAAGTGGCACAGAAAGCGTCTTTCCTGCCAGAGGTGCAATGCTCTGAGGAGAACATAATAACTGACAACTGCATTGATTTTGAGAAATTAAATGCGGCAAAAGACATAGTAAAAGACAACGGGCTGCAGTATTTTGATATTCTTGGCTTCAGCAACATAACAATATTTGAAATTTATCCGGATTATGCAAGAATAACTCTTTACGAGAGGCCGCTTGAGGATTTTAAGACTAGGTCTGTCACCAATGTGCCGATAGCAATATTTTATCCCAAAGAAAGGAAGCACCATTTTGCTGTGATGAAGGTGGAAGTCTATGAGAGATAAGGGTCAGATGGAGATAATGGGGCTTGCGATAGTCGTCTTACTGGTTTCTATGTCCCTGATATTTGCAGTTTATTTCTTTGCATTCAAGGAGCCAAAGGACTTCAAGGGCTCTTTCACACAGGCGCAGATGGCTTCAAATATGCTGAATACCTTTTTGAAGACCAAAAGCGCGGATTGCTCTGATCTTACAATGACAGAGCTTTTGCAAAACTGCGCCCAAAACCCAAGCGGGCCAAGCATAACATGCGAAAACGGGATGAATTCCTGTGAATATGCTGAAGATACAGCTTCCACCATATTCTCAAAGACACTGGACGAATGGAAGGTCAATTACGAGTTTAGGGCGTATATAGCCAGTGCAGGTCCTGTTGACGACCTTGTTAAGTTGGGAGAAGCGTGCAAAGGCAGCAAGAAGAGCAAGCTGTTTCCGATACCTTCCGCTGCAGGGACTGTTATGGTGAAGATGGATGTTTGTTAGGCATAGCTGATTTCAATCAAGGTCAACTTAAGGCCGCCTCAATGAGTTTTTGCGAGGCAGGTTACGTGTTCTGGTTAAGAAAAGGAACGGTTTTTCCCCAATAAGAGCGCATCCAATGGTTCAATAGCTAAAACATTTTAAAAACCGCCGAGCAAAATGGCGCCTTAAGTTGACCGCACCACCACAAAAAACGATACATTTAAATATGAAAATGCCAGAGAAAGCAAATGATGTTATGCATGAATAAAAGAGGGCAGGGGCTTTCTGTCAATGTGATAATCATAGCGGCAATCGCACTTATAGTGCTTGTTGTCCTTGTAGCTATATTCACGGGCAGGCTCGGAGGCTTCAGCAGAGGCATCAATGAGGTGACGAGCTGCGATCAGGTGTGCAAGGCAAGAGGCTTTACCAACGGAGGAGAGGGCAGCCCAAACAGCGTTGCGACCCCACCTTCCGGTTACCAGCTGTCTGACAGGCTTATTGGAGCTACAGGCCCTAACGGCGGCGCTTGCTACTGCAGGAATTAATTTTACCTTCTTTATTCCAAAGCTTTAAATATAATAATTCTGCCAAGTTACCCATGCAAAAATGCCGATACAATAAAGGGCAGCAAAACGCAGCTTTCGGCCTTCTGATTAAGATACTTCTTGCTGTGGTGATAGCTAGTCTGCTTTACTTTTCAATAAGGAGGCTCGGAAATGCATTCATGCCGCGATAAACGCAGCAGGAAAGGAATGGTAAAGAATTTCATAGTGGCGATACTGATACTTACAGCCTCATTCCTGCTGATACTTACAATCCTGAATACATTCAAGGGGAAAGCTGAGGCAAAGACAACCGAGGCAATATGCAGGGGCAGCGTTGTGCTGAGAGAGAAGTCTTATACTGAAATCAGGGACCCTTTGGTCGGAGCGAAACTCGGAAGCGCGGCAACTCCTCTTTTGTGCAGGACAACCGACAAATACATAGCAGAAGGCAAGAAAGACGCAACAAAGGAAGAGATAATGATGGAAATCTCCGAATCTATGGCAAGATGCTGGTGGCAGTTCGGAGAAGGCCTTATAAATGATGTGTTCAAAGAAGCTAATTATAACAATAATTGCTTTGTCTGCTATAATGTGGTGCTTAAGAAGACCGGCAGCTTTCCTGAAGGCGCAATAACGCAGCAGGAAATGATAAAGTACCTTTTTGAAACCCCTTATAGGGTAGAGAGCAAGAGCGACAACTGCAAGGCCGGAGGCGGAATATGCTCGACAGCAGACACCGCAAGCGGATGCAACGAGATAGATGCTCAGAGCACTTATAAGCAGATAGACAAGAGCAACCAGATATGCAGGTCAAAAAATCCAAAAGAGAAGAAAGAAAACTGCTGCTTCACTTCCTACAGCTGCTTGAACAACGGAGGGAAGTGCAGCAGCGACGATTTGACTGCGCAAGGCTACAGGCATTACGACAAGTGGGAATGCCCCTCTTCTATGACATGCTATGTGAACAGCAAGAATTTCTATTCATACGGTGATTATATACAGAGATACGGCGGCAATGGGAAGATAATACTGACGGACGACATCAAGGCTGGAGAAACATATGCAGTAAGCTACGGAAGCCCCACAGGGAAGGATTGCGGCTGGTGCACTGCCATTGCAGGCGGGTTTGGCGTTGCAAGCGGCGCATCGGTAGCGGCTTTGGCATTCGGGCTGAGCAACCCTGTAGGCTGGGTAGCAGTTGCCGGAGCAGTGGGCTATTTGGCTTATTCCATGTCGAAGGAAGACCTAACTTCGCTTTCAAGCATATTCTCAGCAAGGTCATTCCCGGTAATTTACATATCAAAACTCTCAACAATACAGTCTGGCAACTTCTGCTCAATAATAAGCGACATAAGGGACACTTGAAATGAAAATACTGAAATCAAGAAAAGCATTTGAGATGACAATGCAAGAAGTTATAGGATGGGTAATAGTCCTTTTGCTGCTTGGCTTCGCCATACTCTGGATGGCGGGGCAGAGAGCACTTATATCAAAGATTTTCGGGAGCGCATTTTAAATGGACAGAAAAGGGGCATTCAGCAAAATAGCAACAATGGCAATATTGCTTATATTCCTGTCTATTATCATCATAGCTTTCCTCGGCCCGGAATCGATACTGCCGCAGGCGGCAAAGGCAGCCGACTGGCTGGCTGAAAAGACATTTATTCAGCTGAAGAATGAAAAGCCGAGGCCATCTGTTCAGGCAGACCAGAAAGCAAACGAAGCATTTGACAGCCTCGTAAGCCTGATGAGGAAACAGGATTACAGGAACTGCATAGCCTCAAGGCAGCCGTTATCAGAATTAAAAGGCAATAAGATAGCGCTTGCAGATTCAGGACAGGGTATAGTCGCCGAATTAATCAATAAAGAAGGGCAGAGGATAAAAGTCGATTCTGTCTCTGGGAAGAAGACGTGCGTTATATCTGAAGGCAGCGCAGCAATAAGCTTTTACGGCAATTACCTCGACAGCACAAAATGCACGGAGAATTGCCCAAAAGACTACAGCGAGGCAAAAATAGAGTTTACTGAAGAGGGAAGCATAACGGTCAACGGAAATAAAAGGGGCATGGATGATGCCATGGCAGTTTTTTTTAACAGGGAAGGAAATCTATGCTTTGTTCCTACCTACAGCGGATACCTGACGCCGTGGGGGTGCGACGCTTCACAGGAAGGGCTAGACAACGATTGCATAGAGACAATCAAAAAATCAGTAAAACCATGCTAAAATGAACAGGAAAGCGGACATATCAATTGAAACGCTGGTAAAGGCGGCACTGTATATCATACTTATCATACTTATAGTTGGGGCGCTGATATTCGGCGTGTTCAGGACACAAATATTCGGCGTCGGGAGGACAACAGAGGAGATAACACTCGACTGCGACAATGATGGCGCAACAGGAATACTTGATGAGTGCCCATGCGACAGCAGCAAGACAGATCTGGACAAGCAGAAAACCGGAGACAGATGCGGAGCAACAAGCCAAGAAACAAAGAAAACGTGCCCATTAAGATGCGCAAAATGAAAAGAAGCCAGATAATGCTGAAGTTTCTTTTTTACCTCATTCTCGCACTAGTCATATTCGTCCCGACGGTGATATGGGCGTCAAGATTCCTCACCGTAGGGTATAGGGCCGACGATTCCTACAGCAAGCTCGTGGAGATGGTTTCCGGCATAAAAGAAGGGGAGCTGCTTAGCATGCCGCTTTATATGGATAGGAACAGCATAATATTCGGAATAGGAAACAAAGGGGCAAAATTTGAGTCAAGAAGAAGCATATCCGGAACCACTGGCAACAAAGTTTTTTTTGAAGGGCAGCAGGACAAGTGCGGCAGCAGCTCATGCCTCTGCATATGCAAGGACATCAAGACTGAAAATTCCCAGGGAGGGCAGAAGATAATCTGCCAAAAGGAGTCAAGATGTGCCAAGCTTGAAGGCACAAGCATAATCACCAGATATGACCCAAGCGACATAGGGATTGAATCAGCCTTCAAGCCCAAGGGATCGGCAGAGTCCCTATTCTGGAATAATGGATTTGCCATCGCTACGCAGATAGACAATGACCTTAGGATAAGCCTCGGCACACAGATGTATGATGAAGTATCAAAGAATACGAAGCCAATATACATAGAGAAAAGGCAGGGAATTGTGAATGTCTGCTACACCTCAAAATGCCTGTCAGAGTCAAATATGGACTTCATCAGCAAGGAAGCGGCAATAGCAGAATTCAGCAAATTCAGGTCATTTTACCTTCAATGCACTGCCGACAAGGACAAGTGCGGCACCATAGCAATAAGCCTGCCGCAAAGATACTACATACTATACCTTCCCTCAGACCCTTCACTATTCAGCTATTTCAGCAAAAAGAACGTTTTCCTTCTCCTGAACTCCCAAACAAAGGACGCAGACAAGATGAAGGACAGCCCGGAAGCATTCATTGCCCGGGATGATTCAGGTAATGATGTGTCTTTCCCGGGACAGTTCTATTCAGGCGTTGACCAGATTAAGGAATATGAAAAGGGATTCATACCACAGGACATGAGCATATACAATGACAATGGAAGGGCAGTCATGGACGAGGAAGGCTGATTTCAGGCTTCGGTGAAAATCTCGCTTCACCCGAACGCGAGCCTGCTCGAACTTGTAGCAAAGGCGAGCGTTCTCGCAGGCAAATCTCGGCTGGTGCCTGCTCGCCTGAGTGAGTTTTTCACTTGTCTGACATCCCGTAGGGAGCTTCCCCTGTCAGGCTGAATGAGCTATAAACAGGGCTCGCACGTTGGCACCAGCTACATTTTCACCGAAGCCCTGATTTCCAAAAGCATTTTAAACACAGATAAATGCGCATTTTCCATGAAAAAAAGAGGGGAGATAAGCCTTTGGTTTCTGCTGGAAGCTGTTGGGGCGTTTTTGGTAGCGTATACTGCCGTAAGCATATCCATAGGGTATTCACAGGGAACAGCCTTTGAAAAGCTCAACCTGGCAAGAGAGATTTCTACTGAGATAAATTCCATGTATGCGGTCAGCGGAGACGCTGTTGCGGTAATTCCGGACCTGCACGGCTATTCAGTGAAGATAGAAGGCGACACCGTTGAAGTTTATGAAGCCGCCTTTGACCCGACAAAAGCGGCGCACCATTTTGCCACGGCACAATCCACGCAGATAAAAGAGGATTTCAGGGAGCCGAAAGGGATGTACATAAAGAAAGACGGAAACAGGGTAGCTGTATTTGAGATTAAGAATGAAAAAGAAAATGCTAAACCGTAAAGGCGACATATCCGCGCGCAAAGTGGTGTTTTACGCAATATTCGGATTTGTGGCGGCAATAAGCTTCCTCATGATAACCCTCCTGATATCCAATGACCGGTCAGGCATTGCCAAAATGCCTGAAGGACTTGAAAATTTTGTAATAATAAGGAGGATTTCATCGAGCCCCGAATGCTTTCCGCAGGCATCGCAGGCAGCTGCAAGGGCATATCCGGGAATTTTTTCCGTTGAGAAGCTCAATCAGGAAACCCTCGATAACTGCCTTTCCAGCCGGAATAATAAGGTAAATGCATATAGGCTGGCATTCCCATCAAATCCGGAAATAGCCCCAATCCAGACAAAAAACTGGGAAGGATACACAACTTCTGCGTCTGAAGAGCACATAATAATATCAAGCGGCAGCAGCATGTCCAAATCAAAAATCAGGATAGAGGTCCAGAATGCGAGGAAGTAAAGCCCAGATTGAAGACTGGCTTCCGCTGCTTTTCATAATAGTTTTTCTTGTGCTTCTTATGCTGCTTTTCTCGCTTTTGGGGTCAAGCAGGCAAAGAGCAATGCAGAAAGGCTTTGAAGCCGATAAGGCGGCAATCGGCGCAGACACTTTGCTCACAAACTATGCCTTATACCCTTTAAGCAGCCAGAAAGGAGAAATGAGCATAGGGGCAGCAATAGGGCTTTATGATATCTGGCACAACAACGACCAGCTAAGGAAGATAGAATCGTCTACAGCAGAATTTTTTTCAAAAAGCCAGCTTGAGAATGACAACATGGCATGGATGATAGCGATATCATATCCCGGCAGGAACGACATATACATTTACTCTGAAAAAGCGGCCAACAGGCTTGCCGGAAGAAGCCTGCTGTCATCAATAAAAATCCCAGCTTCAGACGAGAAAGATACAATCACAATAAGCCTGCTTTCAATAAGGTCCGGGCAGGCGTTAACATGAACAACACGAACAAGAGAACTGGAAAAAAAGGGCAGATATTGCTATACGGGCTGTTTGCAGGAATGATAGCAGCTATAATAGTCTCAATAATAAGCAACAATGTAGTGAAAAATGAGTTTCCTGGCATAGGCAGGTATTCGCTGGAACTGGTCAAAGCATCTGCAGAGGCCGACAAGACAATGGCCTTTCTGGACACAGCTGCATGGCATTCATCCTCAAAGTCAATAAAGGAATTGTCGGATTCTGGATGGACTCAGGATGGCAATCCGTGCGGCTACTATATGGGGCATAGCATGTGGAACAATATAGGATTATCCCAGCTTCAGTGCTACCCAACCAGCAGCAGCGCCAAATCGCTTTTCAGCCGGAATTTCAATGCGCACATGAGCGCGCATATATCAGCATTCAACAAGGCATCAATGCAGAAGATACCGGAAGGAAAATTCGGTGAGATAAGATTTACAGGAGGCAGGATAGAAGGGGCATATGACAAAACATTAACTTATAACATATCAACCGGCAGAAAATCCGCAGCCCCATACGGAAATTACACAGTAAGGCCAGCATTTACAGTGCAGCCCCAATACGACTTTGCAGAAATAGACAGCATAGCTGGCATATCCAAAGATATAGTAAATTCATGCAGTGGAAGCACAGACAAGGCATCGTGCCTCAAGAGCAGCCTGCGCTGGTTTTCAGACAAAGGATTCGCTGTAAATGACAACTGCCAATCCAAAGAAGAAAAAGAATTCTACATTTTTGTTGAATATGTAAAAACATGCCACGAATCTGAAAAAAGCGGCTGCGTATGCAGCGGAAAGCCGCAAGGCACATCATTATTTTCATTGGAAAACACAGAGAACGCAATTACAATAAAATCAACAATAAACAGGAAAAATTTTGAGGCAAAAATAACAGGGGCTAAGCTCTCTGATAATAATCTATTCACATTCAACCCAGGCTTGGAATACTTTGCGCATAAAGACAACAGCGGCAGCATCCTTATAGAAAAGAAGCTCGATACTCAGGAATCCTGCACAATCAGGCAGCAGGACACTTTCAGCATCTGCATAGACAGCGGCATGTACAGCATTTACGCTCATGACGCAGCCGGAAATGCTGCCAAGGCTCCAGTAAGGCACAGGTTTGCCATCCAGATACCAGATCTCAGGCAGCAATCCAGCCAGCCCGCTTCGGTTTTCCCGCAGCCATTGCCGGAAAACCAGCCGAGCATCACTGCAGAGATACCTTCTGATGTAAACTCCTTCTTCAGCCCGGTTACATATACCCTGGCGCTTGCCGACGGCAATCCTGAAAAAAACCTCCAGATATCAGATTACATTGCAAGCATGCTTTCAGCATCCAACACAAAACAGCTCAGGTCAGATTCAAATTACAAAGGCGACCAGGCATATCTCGACATAGTAAATGCAATAACCTACTACCCTATTGACACAACCCTTATACTCATCAGCACAAAGCAGCCGGAAGGAAATACAATAAGCTACGACAAGAAGAACGTATGGGCGTACCTGCTCGCAGTTAAAATAGAAAAACATTTAGGGGCAGCTTTCACAAAATCAGAGTCCGCAGAGCCGTTGCTTACCGGGGCAAAGCCAGTGGCAATAAGGGTAAATATCGCGGATTATGATGCCAATATTAACGGCAGAATTGCAGAAGGAATAAACGATTATTTTCAGTTCAGGACAAAGGACATGCAGTTCACATTTTCAGACAGCATTAAGAATTATGCTCAAGGCAGGCAGGAAGGCCTTGTCAACCATGATTGGATATATGAAATTGCAAAAAAAGAGAATGTTAATTTTGATTTGCTTTATGGAATGATGAAAACAGAAAGCAGGCTCTCATATCTCTGCAGCGCAGCAATACCTTCGGGGGACAACTCAAAATGCTCCGGAACAACAACAGCGCACGGGCTTGGCCAATTCTTTACTGCAGCAACACAGCAGGTGCTTCCAGACTTGGCTGCAGAATACCCTCACCTTGCTGGGAAGACTGCGCAGGAAGTTTACAGTGCGAATTTCATAAGCGAAAAGCCGGAAGACCTGAAGGCGCAGATAAGCGCACTTGCAAAATACCTTAAGTGGGTCAGAAGATACATGGAATCAAGCGGAAAAAACAGCAACACCCAGACAATCGCGCAGGCATACCATGACGGCATAGGCAATATAGAGAAAGACGGAAGGTCAAAGATGATAACCGATAATAAGGATGAAGCAAAATACTATTATGCCCATATAGCCTCAAACTCGGGATTCACATAAACTCTCGGCTGTGTTCAAAATGCAGGTTAGCAGCCAAAGATGAGCCCATGCTATTTTTCCAGTAAATGAGGGCAGGGGGTTGCCCCATACGGGGATAACCGACGCATCATGCTAAACAGCAATTGGGCGAAAGCTGCTAACCCGAGCTTCAGCGAGATTTTGAACGCGGTCATAACTCTGCCAAAAACTATATAAACCCCACCCCAAACCGAAAAACAAAATGATAAAACTCCCATACGAATCAATTGTCGAGAAGATAAAGGCGGGCGCAGGACTCTCCGAGAAAGAGATAGACGCCAAAGTCAATGAGAAGATGAAGCAACTTTCCGGGCTGATAAGCAGGGAAGGGGCTGCGCACATAATCTCAAATGAGCTTGGAATAAAGCTTCTTGAGCAGACTTCCGGAAAACTCCAGATAAAGAACATCATCGAAGGCATGAGAGATGTCGAGACTGTCGGAAGGGTGCAGCAGAAATATGAATTGAGGGAATTCAATACAAACGGAAGGCAGGGCAAGGTAGCTTCTTTAGTGCTTGCGGATGAGACCGGAAGAATAAGAGTAGTGATGTGGGGCGACCAGGCAGACAACCTTAACAATCTGAAGGAGAACGACATCCTGAAAGTGCAGGGCGGCTATGTAAGGAACAATACAGGCAGATTGGAACTGCATATCAACGACAGAAGCAAGGTAATAATAAACCCTCCCGGAGAGAGCGTCAATGCTGTTCAGGCAGTTCAGCAGGCAAGGGCAGAGAGGAAAGAAATCAAGGACATTTCAGAGAAAGATGCTTTCGCAGAAATAATGGGCACAATAGTGCAGGCTTATGATGTGAGGTTTTTTGAGAGCAAAAGAGAAGGGGAAAAGCCTTATTCTTATGTCCTGAATGCTGTGATAGATGACGGCACAGATAATATAAGAGTCGCATTCTTCAGGGAGCAGGCCGAAAAGCTGACAAAGCTCAACTATGACCAAATGATGCAGTTTCAGGATAATATAGACGCTTTTGAAGAAATAAAAACAGCCCTGCTCGGCATGATGGTGAAAGTTGCAGGAAGGGTCAAGAAGAATGACATGTTTGACAGGCTTGAGATGGTTGCCAATTTTATCGAAGAGGCGAATCCAGATGAGGAGATAAGAAGGCTCAATGAGCAGGCAAAGAAAGTATAAAGATGCTTTCAAGAACACATGCAGCATTTGCCATTTTTTTAGCTTTTTTTTCTTTGAATTTTTTTGAAGCCAGCAATGTTTTAGCGTTTTTATTTTTTACTGCTTTTTTTTCTTTGCTGCCGGATATTGACGAGCACAATTCCTTCATCGGGAAAAGGGCAAGGCCCGTGTCAAATATCATAGAGCTGATTTTCAGGCATCGCGGCTTATTGCATACATTATACGTTCCAATAATTTTTTCATTGGTATTTTTTATTTTTAACAAAAAAATCCTTGTGGCCACAGTTTTAATTGGATACCTTTCCCATCTATCCCTTGATGCGCTGACTCCCGCAGGGATTGCGCCTTTGCAGCCTCTTCTCAAATTCAAGATAAAATTTTTCATAAAAACAGGCTCAATCATCGAATTCCTCCTGTTTTTGGCATTTCTCGCATTGGATTTAGTAGCAATTGTAACGTATATTTAACAAACTATATATTACAAGAGCAATGGACATGGCTTTTTCTTAGAATTCTGGCTTTATAGGCTCTGAAACAGCAAAATGCTGTTGCACTGGACACTGGACATATGCCGAGGAGCTATATAAATGACTTCTGGCATCAATATCCTTAGGTCGCAAAAAAGCGGCCTCCTCGCTCCCCTGTTGCACGAACTCGGCAAGTAAGATTGCCGGGACCGGAGCAACCCAAAAGGGAGTTGAAACAAAATCCGACAAGGAAGAGGCGTTAAATATGAAATACCAGAAGGAAGCAAAAGAAGAGCAGGTGGGAAACCTGCCTGAGAAAAGGTTCAGCACAGGAGCTATTGTAGCTACTGTGTGGCAGAACGAAGGCAAGAGCAAGGAGGGAGATGCTGTCAGCTATAAGACGGTCTCGATCCAGAGGCGCTATAAAGCCCAAAACGGAGAATGGCAGTCAACCAACTCCATGAGAATCAACGACCTTCCAAAAGCCTCATTAGTGCTTCAGAAAGCATATGAGTACATCGTAATGAAAGGCACGGAAGCGGAAGCCTGAGGCTTCGATTTCTTTTATTTTTTATAAAAACCCAAAAAACCAAAAAAACTATAAAAAAGGTGATAATTGTGAAACAAGAGTTAGCAGAACAGGAAGAATTAATAGAGGAAGCTAAAGGGACAAGGCCAAGGAGCGGCAGAATGGAGAAAAAAACAGATCAAAGAGTCGAAGAAAAGAAATCTGACGAAAAGAAGGAAATTGACATAACAGACCTTCCGGGTGTAGGAGCGGCAACTGCAGAGAAGCTTATCTCCGTAGGATACAGCGACCTCATGTCGATTGCAGTCGCAACGCCTGCAGAGATTATTGACACGACAGGCATGACAGAAGCGCTTGCAAAGAAGATAATTGCAGTCGCAAGGTCAAGGCTTGAGATGGGCTTTGAATCTGGAGAAGAACTCCTGAGAAGAAGGGAAAAGGTAGAAAAAATCAATATAGGGAGCGCGGATTTTGACGCGCTGCTCGGAGGCGGCTTTGAGACTGGAGCCATCACAGAGTGCTTTGGCGAGTTCGGCTCAGGAAAGACGCAAATTGGCCATACTCTTGCAGTAAAGGCACAGATGCTGAAAGATGAGAAAGACCCGATTGCAGTCTACATTGACACTGAAAACACTTTCAGGCCTGAAAGGATAAAGCAGCTTGCCGAAGGAGCAGGCCTAGATCCTGTAAAAGCGCTGAAGGGCATAAAGGTAGCACGCGCCTACAACTCAGACCACCAGATGCTTCTTGTAGAGAAGGTAGAGGATCTGATAAAAAAGCATGGCATGAATGTAAAGCTGATAATTGTAGATTCCCTGACAGCCCACTTCAGGGCGGAGTTTATAGGCCGCGGCACACTTGCAGAAAGGCAGCAGAAGCTTAACAGGCACATGCACACGCTTCTGAAGCTTGCTGACATGTACAACCTTTGTGTTTACGTAACAAACCAGGTGATGGCCAAGCCAGACATGTTCTTCGGGGATCCGACGCAGGCAATAGGCGGGCATATAGTGGCGCACGCCTCAACCTTCAGGATATACCTCAGGAAGGGCAAGAAAGGGAGCAGGGTTGCGAAGCTCATTGACAGCCCTAACCTGCCTGAAGGCGAAGCAAATTTTTATGTCGAGACTTCAGGAATAAAGGATTTTAAATAAGGCCTTTATTTTTTGTCTTTTTCTTTCTTTTTATTGTCTTATTCTATTTTTTTGGTTCTGTAGAAAATCTCGCTGCGCTCGCATAGTGCCTGCTCGCCTTTATGAGCTTTTCTCTGGCATGACATCCCGGATGGGGCATCCCCTGTCATGCTTAACGAGTTCTTCGCATGGCTCGCATATTGGCACTATGCTTATTTTCTACAGAGCCTTTTTTTGATAATATTTTTAAAATAACCCGCTTTTTTGCCTATAATGGAATACCCTTTAGGGCGCATTTTTATAATTCCTGCCTATAAGCTATGGCTAAGAAAAATAGACGGAATAGAAAATATTCCAAGAAGCAAGCCGTTCATAATAGCAGCCAACCACTCAAGCTACTATGACACGATCCTTCCGCATTGCATTATAATCCCTCTCCTCGACAGGAAAATACATTCTCTTTCAAATAGCAGGTATTGGGACCATTTTTTCTCAAGAATCATACTAAATTACGGAGAATGCATACCTGTCCATGTAGGCAAGGACAGAAGGGACAATACCAGAGCCTTTAACAAGGCTAAGAGCTACCTAAGAAAAGGAGAGCCGGTTATGATATTTCCTGAGGGCACAAGAAGCCATGACGGAATCCTGAAAAAAGCATACAATGGGATAGGCAGGCTTGCATACGAAACGAAAGTTCCGGTACTGCCAATGGGGATAATAGGATCACATAAAGTTTTTCCGAAAGGAAAGTTTCCAAGATTCAGGAGATGCGATGTGGTCTTTGGAAAGCCAATGCGGTTTGACGGCATCATATCACACAGGAAAGGCAAAAAGGCACTTGAAGAAATAACAAGAAGGGTAATGAAAAGCATTGCAGCCCTTATTGGACAGGAGTACAGGTATTAACATGGCGTATCCTATAGCAAGGCACATAGTATTCCGTATTGCGAAATTATGGATAAGAGAAGTACACGGCATTGAGAATGTTCCAAACAACGGCCCATTCATAATAGCAGCCAACCACTCAAGCTACTTTGACCATTTCTGCCTCGGCCATGTAGTAATCTACAAAAAAAACAGATATTTGCATTTCCTCGCGAAAAAAGAGCATTTTGACACAGCATTCCAGAGGCTGTGGCACAGATATAGCAGGGCAATACCTGTGGACAGGGAATCCGGCGGCGAAGACGCACTCAAACAGGCAATATCCAGGCTGAAAGGGAATGCGGTAATAGGCATATATCCTGAAGGCACCAGAAGCCTCACAGGCAAGATCCAGAAGGCAAAAACAGGAGTGGCAAGGCTGGCACTCGGAGCAAAAGTGCCTGTTGTTCCGGTAGGCCTTATCGGGACATTTAACATACTTCCGAAAGGAAGAAACATCCCAAAAATGAAAAGAGCCATCGTGAATATAGGCAGGCCGATATCCTTTGATAAATACTACGGCCGAAAAACAACCAAAAGGCTTTTAAGAGAAGTTACAAAATGCATCATGAAAGAAATAGCAAAACTCTGCGGGCAGAAATACCGCTTCAGGAACTGATATGAAAGTCTCAATAATAGGGGCAGGAAGCTTTGGAACAACCCTTGCCATGCTGGCAGCTGAAAATTCCGAACAGGTTAGCCTGTGGGCAAGGAACAAGGAACTTGCAGAGGCGATAAACTCCTGCAGGGAAAACGAAAAGTACCTTCCTGGCGCAAAACTCCCAAAAAAAGTCTTGTGCACAAACTCCCTCAGGGAATCTGTCGGCGGCGCAGATATAGTAGTAAACGCTGTGCCATCCCAATTTACAAGAAAAAATGCCGAGAATTATAAAAAGTTCATAAGCAAAAGCGCAATTGCAGTGAACGTGGCTAAGGGGATAGAAATAGATACCGGAAAAACAATGTCGCAGGTGCTTAGGGATGTTCTTGGGAAGAATGTGCCGATAGTGGCGCTTTCGGGCCCCAACATAGCCGAGGAGATAAGCAAGAGAAAACCTACAGCTACAGTGATAGCGTCTGACAATCCAGCTTCACTGCAAAATGTGAAAGACGCATTCCACACAGAATACTTCAAAGTTCTCCCGCATGATGATGCCATCGGGATAGAGGTATGCGGTGCCATAAAAAACATAGCAGCAATCGCGACAGGAGTATGCGACGGCCTTGGATACGGAGACAACGCAAAGGCATCAATTATAACGCTCGGGCTCATGGAGATGAGCTTAGTAGGGCAGCATCTTGGGGCAAAGAGGGGCACATTCTACGGAATTGCTGGAGTAGGAGACCTTGTTGCAACCTGCACCAGCAAGCTAAGCAGGAACAGGTTCGTAGGCGAAAATCTCGCCAAAGGCAAAAATATAGCCCAAATACAGCAGGAGATGCACGGCATGGTAGCAGAAGGGGTTATGACCACAAAGGCAGTATATAATCTATCAAAGAAGATGAACATAAGCCTACCCCTTACATCAGAGGCATATCATGTGCTCTATGAAAATAAAAATCTGAAGGACGCCATTTCAGACCTCCTGAACACTTTTGACTAGGTCTGGCCACTACGCGGCATCATTCCTCGCTGAAGTCCTCTATAGTGTACTTGAAGTCCTTGGCATTCTTTATCATGCCCTTGGCTATCATGTACTCCCTTGCAAGTATCCAGAAGAACAGCCCAAGAGATTTTTTGCCCTTGTTGTTGCACGGCACTACAAGGTCGATATTATTCGACTGGTTGTTAGTATCGCACAATGCTATGACTGGTATTCCTGCCTTTACAGCGTCTGCTATTACATTCCTGTCAGGCCACGAGTCTGTCACAAGCACTATTTTTACCTCAATATAATTTTCAAGCTGTGGATTTGTCATTATTCCTGGCGGATACCTTCCGGCAAAAGCCCTTATTCCAGTAAGCTTGCTGAGCATCCTCAATGGCTTCCAGCCGCTCTCACGCCTGCTTACTATGAGGACATCTTCCGGGTCATAATTGGAAAGGAATCTTGCCGCTATCCGTATTCTTTCATCAATCTTCTGAAGATTGAGCACAGAAAGCCCGTCAGGCCTTGTCTTGTAGATGAAATTTTCCATATACTTTGTCTTGAACTTTGTCCCGATATGTATTCCCGCCTTTAGATACTCGTCTGTAGGCACTAAAAACTGGTCTTCTGCCATCTTCTCCTCCATCAATCCGAATGTCTGCCCTTTTTATAACCTCAGGCAGCTATGCACAGTTCCCATAGCCGGGAAAAGCGCTTCGGTAATGCACAAAAGGAAGCTGACTTAATTTATAAAGGTTGCGCTTTGAATTCCGCTATTTCCTCGTATACAGGCCCGCCTGCGGCAAGGGCGCTTTTCATGAGGAAGAATGAAGAGACACTTACATCTGCCCCTGAAAAATCGGCGTTCTTCAGTGCACCGGCCAATTTTTCGGTTTCGCAGGAGCTCTTTACCCTAGCTATAGTAATGTGCGGCTTATAGCCGCTTTCCCTCCTGAACAGCCCGTGCTTCTCAAGAGCCGAATCGACCTTTCTCTGCAGTTCG
Source organism: Candidatus Woesearchaeota archaeon (assembly GCA_018303185.1). GTDB lineage: Archaea > Nanobdellota > Nanobdellia > Woesearchaeales > GW2011-AR4 > JAGVYR01. The sequence goes on from JAGVYR010000004.1 coordinate 34,758, forward strand.
ATAGCATCTTCCTCAGGATATATTCCTGCCCAGACGACCCTCGCCGTTCTCTCATTTGGAAAAAACCCAATATTTTTTACCGAAAAAGAAAAATTCCAGAATTTGATGCCAGAAAGGGCCGCGACGGCAGAATCTGCGGCTTTATCTGAAATCTCACCCAGAAACTTTAAAGTCAGGTGAATATTCTCCTTTTTGACAAATCTTAAGTCTCCTGCCTCCGGCCCGAACAGCCGCTTCATCGATGAGAGGCTGTCTCTGGCCGCTTCAGGAATTTTTACTGCTATGAATGCCCTCATGAGAATAAAAATAAAGCAACAAAAAATAAAAATATGACCGGGTTAATTGTTGTCTTCTTCGCCGAAATCTTCTGAGTCAAAGTTTTCTTCCTGCTGGTAATCCTGCGGCTCTTCCCCAGAACCGCTTCTTTCCTCAGAGCTGTAGGACTCTTCCCGATTATCAGATTCCTGCTTTGGCGCTGAGCCGGCACCGGCAACTTCAGCAAATCCTACATTCTTCAGGACTCTTGTAACCCTTATCTTCACTTCCTGGTCCTTGCTTGTCCCAGGCACGAACAGGACAAAACCATCCTTCTTCGCAATCCCGTCGCCTTTCTCGCCGACGGCCTCTATCTTCACATTCAGCTCATCCCCGACCTTTACAGGGGCAAATCTTCTTCCCATTTGCATCTCTAACTTCACCTTATCTGATTTTTACCTTCTTGCGAAGGCTATCTTGCCAAAGGCAATGCCAGAAGTTTATCCTGTCAGTATTTAAATTTATGGTTTATTCAATATTCAGAATTACCTTGCCTATATTCTTTCTCCCCTCTATAAAACCGTGAGCTTTGGCTACATCCTCAAACGAAAACTCCTTTGATATGACGGGGTCAAAAACCCCCTTCTTTATTTTTTCCAGTATTTTTTCCATGGCATCCATGAAAAATTCGTTTTTATCCCACATCGGCAGCAGGTTCAGGCCTATAAAACCATGATTTTTGAATATCAGGCTTATAGGGTTGATAAGGTAATTTTTCCTCATCTTCAGCCATTTCGAAATTATGTTCTTCGCCTCTCCAATTTTTATTCCTGAAAGGCCGTAAGTTATTACCTTCCCGCCCTGCTTAAGAATCTCCCTGTCTTTTTTCAGGTATTCGAAGCCGACACTGTCAAGCACGACGTCAACACCTTCTGCATTTATCTTCTTTATTTCATCCACAAAATCCTGCTTCCGGTAATTAATAGGATGCTCAACCCCCACGCTTCTTATATAGCTGCACTTTTCATCAGAGCCGACAGTTCCATAAAGCACGCATTTCTTATCTTTGGCAATCTGGACGGCCGCAAGCCCTACTCCCCCAGCACATGAGTGTATGAGGATATGCTCATTTTCCCTTATCCTAGCACACTCGTTAAGGGCCATCCAGGCAGTGAGGTAATTTATTGGTATTGCCGCCCCTTTCTGGAAGCTAAAATTTTCAGGCAGCATGAACGTCTTATTCTCTTTTGCCCTTGACAAAGTCGCATAACTCCCAAATTTTGTCAGGCAAAACACCCTATCGCCACTTTTGACCTTTTTCACCCCGCTCCCGACTTCCCTGACCACGCCTGAGCATTCATAACCAGGAACAAACGGAACAGGCGGCGCTTCAGGATAAAAGCCGACCCTCATAAGGGTGTCAGCGAAATTAACCCCTGCCGATTTCACTTCAACTATAACGTCATCATCCTCTTCAGGAGAAATATCCGGAACATCTTCAATATTGAGCACATCCGCGCCCCCATATTTTGTGATTGCTATCTGCCTCATCAATATCCCTTTCAATGTTTCTTACGATTCATTTAAAAAAGTTTGTATCTCATATTGTTCGGATCAATTGCATCCAGCAGGCTGGCGTCATAATCACTTATAGCAGGCAGCCGCTTTGCATTTGAGCTCTTAACCAAAAACCCGGTATTTTTAATCATCTCCTCAACGCTCGAGTGGCTGAATACAGACAATATCTCCGGCCTTTTTCCCAGCTTAAGTACGCCGAGGTTTGTCACAACTATGGTGTCCTTTTCAGTGCTGCTTGTCACAAAATCAACTTTCTCCACAAAGGTCTGTTTTGTGTGCCTTGCTGTTATTATAACGGCATTTTTGCACATGTTCCTAAGTGTGACGGCGCCAGCAGGCCCGGGAAGCTTTACCTTAGGCCTTTTGTAGCCGCCTATGCACGTCATGTTGACATCGCCGTTTCCGGCTATCTGCACAGCCCCAAAGAACATAATGTCTATCTTTCCTTTAACAGCATAATCCCACACTTCAGGAAGCTCCATGAATTTTTCTTTCTCCCTTATGGCTTTTATCGTGACAGACGAATATGCAGGTTCCCTCAAAACAGGGTTTATCGCTCCGCTGCCGCAGTTGAAGTAATCGAACCTCTTTTTTGATGCCTTTGCAAACATTGCAGCAATCATAGGAAGCGGAGAAGCGACTCCTGTGGCAGCAGAATCGCCTTCGCCTATCAATCCTGCAAGCGCAACTATCATATCGTCCACTGATTTTTTTTCATCCTGCGATTTTTCCAAATGTTCCTTCGGCTTGATTCCGAAATGAGACCTTATTCCGCTGATGCCATAATCATAGAACCCAAAACATGCTGTCGGCGAAGCCCCATTTGGGCAATGCACAAGAAAATCCACATTTTCTTTCTCCAGCGTAGGCTCTTTTATTTTTTCCACAATCTTCTCAGCGCTTACTATCACTTTTTTGCTTGCAGACGCGATAAGCCTGTCAATCAGCGGATCTTCAATCAGGACATTTCCATCCGAATCAGCATACTGCGCGTGGATGAGCGCAAAGTCCGGCGTTAAAGCAGGAACTCTTATGTTTTCTCCGGATTTTTCATATCTGTTGAATTTTAGGTAGTCTGTTCCTGCGAATCCTGATATTTCAGCAAATTTTTCCCCCGAAGCACCGGCCTTCAAAGCAGCAATTATCTCCAGCATGTCCGTCTCTTTCCATTCAATAATGCCCCGTTCGACGGCTTTCCTCCAATTTGAAGGAATGATGAACCCATCCTCGCATGAAAAACCGTTGAAGCCGAAAATAGCGCTCTTAATGCATCCGTGCTTTATCAGCACATCAGTGGGAAAAGGATTTGGGATGCTGACTGTCCTGAGGCCCTTCCTGCCCTGCCTCACCATCCCGTAAACCAGCGCCATCGGGGCCCTGTTCAGCTCCATTCCAGAGAAAGTTATGAAGCTGCCGTCTTTTATTTCCGATACAGCCTCGCCCAATCCCAGGAGTTTTGTCATGCCACTATCTCCCTGCCTATTGCGCTGAGAACATTGCGCCTGTCTATGTTTCTAAGTATTCTAAGCTCTGCGGACGAAGGCTCTTTAGTAACAGGTATATTTTTAGGGACAATCGGCTTGAACGACATCTTAGACAGGACTTCTTCCAGGCTCGACCATGGATGTATTGACAGTATTCTCATCTTCCCGCCCGCGAAGTCAAAGACGCACAATGGGGTTATGCACAGCAGAGGGCCGCCTTTAATTCCCAGCCTTTTTCTTATGCCATGCCCTATCCCGGAAACATAGTCAACCTTCCTGACAAGGCGCCTTTTTGAATGCTCAAGCGTAAAGATGAAAGTTTTTTTTGCAAGCTGCGATATCGATGAAGTCCCTATAGGGCCCGGGCCCCTGACTTTCACCTTTCCGTCTTTTCCCTTTAGCCCTATGAGGTTTGTATTGCCCTCCATGTCAATCTGCATCCCTGATATGAAGAAAGTGTCGCAAAGCATGCCGGCTTTTGACGGTCCGGCTACGCCCAATATCCTGTCATGGGCCTCGGCATATTCCACTATCCGGTGCGACCTTGATTTTGTGTTTGAAGTCCACGCAGCAGGGTTGAGCTCGAATCCACGGTCATACCCGACTCCATGCCTTATCCTGAGCGAAGGAGAATAGAGTTTCTGCGACAGCAATGAAGCGGCCAGCATAAGCTCGGCGTTCAGCCCTATCGCTGCAGAGTCATCATCCTTCAGCTCCCTTGCAACAACACATGCAAGGAGTTCGCCTATAGAATATTTGCCATGCACCCTATCGCTCATTTTTCAGCCTCAAAGATTCAAGCCTTTTCATTCCAATCTTACGGACGTAATCGGAATGGTCTTTCGGCCCAAAAACGTATTTTTCGAGGTAATCCGCGAAAGCACCGTTTTTGCAGCATTCCACGTATTCCCTATAATGGGCAAGGTCAGGAACATAAAACCCATTGGACGCCCCGGGGTGGGATCCGAAAGGAGCCTCGATTACTTTTGCCCCTGTTATAATCGTCCTTTCAGGATTTCGCATAATTGCCTTATTATCAACTATTTTTTCAACACTTACAAAAACTTCCCTGCCAGCCTGAGCAATCTCACTCTCGCAAAATTGCCTTCCAAGGAAAAGGTTTTCCGGAAGCTGAACATTTCCATATATGTCCGATACCCCCGCATGGATAAAGCTTATGTCTATCCCTATTTTAGGAATTTTCATGTATCTTTTTCCGCCAACCGCAACTTCTCTCAGGGATTTGTTAAGCTTAGGCAAGTCAGTGCCTACAGCCCCCGGCCACAGGATGTAAGGGATGTTATAGATTCCGGCCTTCAGGGCCATGTGCCATATGCATTCATCGCATTCCCACACCTTTATTTTTCCGTATTCTGCGGCTTTCCTGAAATTAGGCGCAACACCCGCTATCTTCTCAAAAGCGACACAGGAAGTGACTACCTTACTGACACATCCCGCGCCTATGAGCATGTCTGTCTCTATGCCCGAAGTCGGGCCCGAAACAATTGTCAGGTTTTTTATCCCCTTCCTTATAATCTCCCTGACAAAGACCATAGGAGGGTTCATATAAGAGAATCCGCTGAGCCCTATTGTCATCCCCGGCTTAACCTTTGCTATGGCTTCCTTTAAGCTGGTAGTGCTGTTTTGCCTTCCTGCCATGATATTCATCTAGCCAACAGGCCTGAATTTTATCCAGTAATGTATTATTCCGGAATCGCCGTCCACATAATATTTTCTCAGGCACGATTCAACTTTCATCCCGACATGCACCTTGCCCGATTCAACAATCTGCGCAGTCATCTTCGGGCCATCATCAAGCTCTATTATAGCCACAGTGTAAGGGACATGCTTTTCAAATCCGCTCGAGGCAGTGCGCACTTCAGAATAAGCATAAATCTTTCCGGTTCCTTTAAACCTATAATCTTCAAGCTCCCGGCTGCCGCATTTTTTGCACAATCTCGCAGCGGGAAAATGCAGCTTTGAGCATTTTCTGCATTTAGACCCAAGCAGGAAATTTCCTTTCCTTATCCTTCTCCATCCCATGACAACATTCGATACATTCATAGCAACCACTCACTCATTTGAAAAAATATTTACAACAGCGTCAGAGCCCGTCCCGCTCATGCAAGAGGCAAGGGCACACTTTGCATTTTTAACCTGCCTTGCGCCTGCATCGCCGTTCAGCTGAATAAAAGCTTCCATCGCCTGCCTGACGCCGTTGGCGGCAAAAGCGTGCCCGCATCCTTTAAGCCCTCCGCTGGGGTTGATAGGGCATTTTCCGCCAATATCCGCAAATCCATTTTCAATAAATTTCCCGCCTTCTCCGGCTTTTGAAATTCCCAAATCCTCTATTGATATTATCTCTGCTATCGAGAAAGGGTCATAAACTTCTGCAAAGCTTATATCCTGTATGCCTATCCCTGCATCTTGCAAAGCCAATCTTGAAGCATCTTTCAAAGCCCTGAACGAAGTGATATCTTCCCTGCCATGCAGCGCAACCACATCATTTCCCGTTCCATAGCCTATGAGCCTGGCCTTTTTCCTGCGCTTCCGCGCGGCCTCCCCGCTGCACATGATTATTGCGCAGCACCCGTCGCATGCAGCTGCAGAGCCAAGGACCCTGACAGGGCTTGCAACAACCGGGCTTTTCATTACAGAGTCCGCATCAACATTGAACCTAAACTGGGCAAACTCATTATTTACGGCATTTGAATGGCTCTTAACAGATACTGATGCAATCTGAGCTTCAGTAGTGCCGTATTTTTCCATATGCTTCTGCGTTATCATCCCGTATAACGAAGCCAATGTAGCGCCGGTATAAGCCTCGTATTCATGGTCCGCAAGGCAGGATACCGCCCCGACAATATCGGACATGGACAAATCGCTTGTTTTTTCAACACCTATTGCCATAGCAATGCGGCTTTTGCCTGACATTACTGAGTTAGCAGCCTGCAGAATAGCATGGGCTCCTGATGAGTCCCCCCCACCAACACATACGCAGTTAGCCACTCCAAGCTCTTCAGCGCATATGGAGTTGATATTCAACTGGCTGTTTACAATCCCGCTGAAGCAATTTGCAACAAAAACAGAGTCAACATCATTCAATCCGACGCCTGCTGATTTCGCAGCATTCGCCGCAGCGATACTAATCAGCTCCCTTATCCCAAGCTCCCACAATTCCCCGAATTTTGTCGAGCCAGCCCCAATTACGAAAACATTTTTTCCTTCCATCTCATTCAATCCTTTCAGTGAATTTGCAATAAGTGGCATAATCAATATATTCCTTCCTTTCAATGTACTCTTTGACAGTCTTCGCAAGCCTTACGCGGCCTTTTATTTTTTCTGTCACACGGATAAGGAAAGAGTCGCTTCCGGCGCCGCTCCCGAAAGATGTCGCCATTATTCTCTGCCCAGGCTCAGCAACATCCAGCACTGATGCCAAGCCTATCAAAGTTGCAGCCGAATATGTATTCCCTATCTTATTGACTACAAAACCTGATTTTAGCTGGTCATTTGAAAATCCAAGTGCTTTTGCGGCCTTCACTGCAAATTTTCCGTTCGGAGTGTGGAATACAACATGGTCTATATCCTTAGGGGAAATGCCGTGCTTTTTCATGATCATCTTTGATGCTTCTATAGTGTGGCTGAAGTAGGCCGGCTCGCCTGTAAACCTTTCAGCGTGAGTCGGATACCTCATCCTCGGCCTTCTCCAGAAATCAGGGACATCCGAAGTGTATGAAACAGTATCCTCTATATCGGCAATAATCTCTTCTTTGCTGTTTCCGAGAATATATGCGCCGCTCCCCGCGCCGGTGCTATGGTCACCGACATTCTCAACGTCATACTCGGCAGTGTCGGCGCCTACAGCCAGGGCATATTTTACCATTCCGGACTTGACAAGCCCCATGCCCATCTGGATTGCAGCAGTACCTGCCTTGCATGCAAATTCAACATCCGCCCCAGTATGGTTCCTCGACATCCCTATCGCGTTGCTTATTATCCCCATGTTCGGCTTCACTGCATAGGCGGGGCTTTCAGAGCCTGAATATACTGCGCCAATCTGCTCAGGGTTTATCTTGGCCATCCTTAATGCATTCAGGGACGCTTCCACTCCCATGGTTACAGTATCCTCATCGGCAGAAGGCACGGATTTTTCATCAATGAGAAGCCCAGACTTCACACTATTAATATCCCTCCCCCACATGTTCGCTATCATTTCCGTTTTTATCCTGTACACAGGGATGTAAACTCCGTAACCAACTATCCCTACCATTCTGGCACCATGTTATTATCAGTTCCTGTCATGCTCCGACCCTTTCTATTATGTGGACAGACACAATCGCACCGGCACCGCCTATGTTCTGCGCAAGAGCCCGCCTCGTATTCTTAAGCTGCCTTTCCCCTGCCTGTGAGCGCATCTGCTTCACAATCTCATACACCTGCGAGATTCCTGTCGCACAGATCGGATGGCCTTTTGCC